>JBGSNV010000316.1:0-9216 GCA_041739485.1 Chitinophagaceae bacterium | reverse complement strand
TGATGGGGAAATTTGTTTCGGCATTCATTCTCGGAATCGGTTTCCTGATGGCTGGATTTACTGAGAAAAAACAGGCGCTGCATGATATGTTTGCAAGAACCCTCGTAGTGGTTAACCGGTAGTTTCAGTTAAAAAGCTGTTGTCACCAACTGTATTAAAAATCTTAAATCATCCTTTCTTCTATAAATAGTATTGCTTCTTTTGCTATCGGTCCGTAAATATGCGGAAACCAGTCAGGTGTATCTGCCGCCAACTCGTACACAAGGGAGGATTTTAATTTTAATGTATCAATCTCCGCAATCAGCAGTTTCGTTTCCTGCTTATAAAATCGCTCGATTACACCCGGTAATTGCCAGGCTTCGCTGCAGTGTATAAAGCCTTCTGTAGCTATTGAATCCGCTAAAAGTTCACCGGTTGCGTTCAATGTCTCCACGGCAGTCTCTGTAGTAATATGATAGATTTTTTCCTGAACTACCGGCTTAAGCATGTTTGTTTGCAAAGAAAGGTCCGCCAATACGATGGCCGTTACCGCCTCTAAAACCGGTGGCACCCGTAAAGCAATACAAAGATCATGTCGTCCCTTTACGGAAAAAACATCCTTTTCTCCGGTTTCCCAGTTTAGGGTTAATTGTTCCTTCGGCGTACTTGAAGTAGGCTTGATGGCAATTCTGAATACGAGTTCGTTTCCATTGGAAATACCCCCCACGATGCCCCCGGCATGATTGGTACGGGTTTTTCCCGATACGTCCTCAATGGCGTCATTATGATCGGCACCAAACATACGTGCCGCTTCAAAGCCGGTACCAAATTCAATCCCTCTTACCGCAGGAATCGCAAAAACCGCATGACTGATCAGGCTCTCGACAGAATCCCAAAAAGGCTCACCCAAACCCACAGGCAAACCTGTTACCCGACACTCCACAATACCCCCAACAGAATCTTTTTGGTCAATAGCTTTTTGTAACCCTGCCTCAATATCGCGCTCCCCTCCAATTTCAAGGATCGTTGCTGTAACCAATATATCGGGGTGTACATGCTGCAACATCTTTTTGGCAACAACACCCGCACCTACTAAACAAACGGTTAACCGGCCACTGAAATGACCGCCACCTCTGAAATCTTCAAAACCTCCGTATTTCTGGCTAGCTACCCAATCTGCATGTCCCGGACGGGGAAAAGCACGCTGCTTTTCGTAGTCCCCACTCCGGGTATTTTTATTTTCAAACAAAATAGTAAGCGGAGCCCCGGTAGTATGCTGCCGGAAAACGCCATTCTGTAAAAGCGGAAAATCGTCTTCTTTTCGTGGAGTAGTGCCTTTTTGCATACCACCCTTCCTGCGTTCAATGTCGGTTTCAAAATCTTCGGCACGTAAAGTCATACCGGCAGGGCAGCCATCAATGGTAACACCAACGATAGGTCCGTGTGACTCTCCGAAAATGCTGACTCTGAAATTTTTACCGAACGAGTTCATAAGTAAGTTTTTAGTGTGTCCCTTTGATGTAGAGACTTATTTTAAAGGTCAAACCTGATACAGGCAAGTGGAATCCTTGATGATTATCTCGGCTCGATGTGCAACCAATTCAGGGGATTTCATAAGCATGAAAATAATCCTCTATGAAACAAAGGAATAGCAAGAAAGTTATGATTCTTTTGCCGATTAAAGATTTTCAACCCTTGCTCCAAGTGCCTTAAGATGCTCCCAAAAATCAGGATAAGATTTATTGACTGCATCTGCATTACGGATCTCTACTTCAAAATCAGCGCAAAGGGCAGCCACCGCAGCAGCCATCGCTATGCGGTGATCGTGATGACTGTTCAATCGCTGATTGTTTACCTGAATTTTTCCCCGACCGATAATGGTCATGATATCTCCTTCTAAAGCAATGGCTACATTTAGTTTATCAAACTCTTCCTGTAAAGTCACTCCTCGGTCACTTTCTTTGTGTTTCAGCCGTTTCAATCCTTTGATGCGGGAAACCCCCTTGCAAAGAGAAGCCAAAGCCACAAGCGGTGGAAACAAGTCCGGACAATCGGTAGCATCAAATTCAAAACCAATCAGTTTATCCTTGCGTACGATTACCTTTTCGTCATATACTTTTACATAGGCACCGGCACTCAATAATGCATCGATGATTTTTTTATCGGCTTGCCTCGAACTATTCATTAAACCTTCTAGCGTTACTTCTCCTCCGGCAATAGCAGCAGCCACCAGCAAAAATGCCGCCCCGCTCCAATCGCCCTCCACCTGATATGTCCTGCTTTCCGCAGGTTTTTGATGAGTAGCAGGAAAATAGAATTGCTGATAAGCCTTATTTTCAGGAACCGGCAAACCAAAATCCTGCATGATCTGAAGGGTAAGATCAATATAAGGCTTGCTTTTAAGATCGGTGACCGATAACGTGATCTCCTGCGCATTGGCTGCACTAAAAGCCATCAGCAATCCGGTAAGAAACTGAGAACTTAACGAGCCATCCACTTCAATATTGGCAGGCTTTAATGGCCCTTTTACAAGCAGCGGCAATTTACCCCCGTTGCTTTGCACTTCCACAGAAAGTCTTGGCAAAATCTGATCAAAAAAATCCATCGGACGAACGGTTAGACTCCCCTCTCCAATGATTTTAATGGAAGAAGTACTTAAGGCAGCAAGTGGTGTAAACATCCGGATACTTAACCCGCTTTCGCCGCAGGAAATTTCGGAAGCCGATGGATGTACCCCATTGCTTTGAATATGGATACTTCCATCCGGATCCTTTTCCACTACAGCGCCAAGCTTTTGAATGATATCAAGAGCAGCCTGATCATCGTTGGAGTGACCAGGATATTGAATATGGGTTTTGCCCTGTGCAAGCAATGCTGCCGCGCAGGCTCTTTGCATGGCACTTTTAGAGGCATTGGCGCGCTGAGTTCCGGAAACCATTCCGGGATAAACGATTGTGGTCACTAATAAGGTTGATTATTGATATTTAATTCGCATTTTCAAGATGCGCAGCAAGTTCTGTCATTGGTATTGGCTGAATAAATGCTTTGCCTATCCGCTGTAATAAAACAAAATGAATGTCTTCTCCAAAACGCTTTTTATCCTTTCCAATATTTTCAAGAACCGTTTGCGTATCGATAGCTGCATGCGTTGGTAATTCATATTGCTCCAACAGCTGAATCAAACGATCACTGTATTTAAATTTTACCATTTGATTGGAAAGATGAGCAGCATAAACCATTCCTACGCTTACAGCGTGACCATGTGGAATAGCTAACATATTTTCAATGGCATGACCGATTGTATGTCCGAAATTTAAAAGTTTTCGTTCATTTTTTTCGAATTCATCGGCTTGCACCACTTTCGCCTTCAGTAAAACATTTCGCATGATAATTTTATGCTGAAAGGCTTTGTTCCGTTTTAAAAAAGGAAGCGATTTAGCCGACAATAATTTAAACATACCGCTATCTTTAATAACAGCATGTTTGATCACTTCTGCCATACCATTAGACCATTCTTCATCCGGCAAAGTTTTCAGCAACTTATAGTCGTATAATAAAAATTCCGGTTGACGAATTGTACCAACCATATTTTTATAAACACCCACATCAATTCCGTTTTTTCCACCAATTGCAGCATCAACCATGGCAAGCAAAGAGGTAGGAACAAACCCAAAAGAAAGACCACGCATAAAAACAGAAGCAACATAACCAGTGATATCTGTTACCACACCACCGCCTACACCAACGAGTAAAGTACTGCGGTCTGCCTTAAATTCAATGAGCTGCTCAATGATCATGTCAACCGTAGCTTGGACTTTGTAGTCCTCCCCTGCCGGCATAACAATCGTATCTACTTTTGTAAATTTCTTTTTATGTGCTTCATACACATTTTCATCCGTAATTACAACGACCGATCGCTCCGCTGCAAGATCAAAGGTGTCTGTAAGATTTCCGTCAAAATAGAAAATCGTTTCTGATACTGAAAACTTTATATTTTTTTTTGTCATGCGCTAATTTACAAAAAATACATTAAAACCTTATTACATGTGGAGCCTTAGCTATTCATGATCCTGTTTTGATGGTTGATACTTTCCATGTGTACTGCATCAAGATAGCGGGTAACAAATTCTTTGCTCAGACCAAGAGGATTTGCTTTATTATAAGCTCTTTCCAAAATTTCGTTCCAACGATTGGTTTGCAGAATTACTACAGAATTATTCTTTTTGTATTCTCCGATATTTTCAGCAATTTTCATTCTCTGACTCAACAATTGCATCAATTCATCATCGAGATGATTGATTTGCTGACGGAGTTTTTCGAGCACCTGATGAAATTCTTCCGAATTCACATCTTCTTTTCTCCAGATGATAGAAGTAAGCAACGTATCCAATTGCTCAGGGGTAATTTGTTGCTTAGCATCACTCCATGCATTATCCGGATCAATATGACTTTCTATCATGATACCATCAAAATCAAGGTCAATCGCTTTTTGAGCCACATCGAGCAGAATATCTCTGCGACCGCAAATATGGGAAGGATCGTTGATGATAGGCAAATGTGGATTTCGTCTTTTCATTTCAATGGCAAGATGCCACATTGGGGCATTTCTGAATTCAGTATTTCCATAATTACTGAATCCACGGTGTATCAATCCGACATCCGTTATCCCTGCTTTTTGAACCCGCTCCACCGCACCGATCCATAACTCAAGATCGGGATTGATCGGGTTTTTGATGAGTACAGGAACATTAGATCCCCGCAGGGCATCGGCTACTTCCTGAACTGAAAATGGATTCACTGTTGTTCTAGCACCGATCCATAAAATATCAATATCAAAATGCAACGCATTTTCAACCTGCTTGGCTGTAGCTACTTCTACAGCAATGGGTAAGCCGGTTGCTTTTCTTGCTTGTTGCAACCAGGGCAAACCCTTGGTTCCTACGCCCTCAAAACTTCCCGGACGGGTTCTTGGCTTCCAGATGCCTGCACGCAAAACATCTACCTTACCGGTAGCGGCAAGCCGGGTTGCGGTTTCCATAACCTGTTCTTCTGTTTCCGCACTACATGGCCCGCTAATGATAAGCGGCTGTTTCTTCAACAAGGTAGCTGCTGATGTTTTCTCTGATTTAGTTGCTGTTTCCATAAAATATCTGCTATACTATTTATATAAATTAGTGAACATACAATGTCAAAATAAACGGATTATACAAGCCGCAACCCACAAGGGAGCCCGCTGCCACTTCCTTCTTTACGCTTCGTTCATACGAATCCTGCGGCCTTTAAAATTCTTACCATCCAAAGCTCTTACCATTTGGGAAGAAGAGTCTTTGTCTATTTCAACCCAGCTATTCAGGTCTTTCATGTCAATACGTCCAAGTACTTCCTTTTTCAATTCACTCATGTCAAGAATAAACTGCAGGAAACTTGCTTTGTAAAAACCATCTTTGGTACCAAGGTTTACAAATAATTTCTGATAATTACCCGAGCCTCCAAAGTCTTTACGACCTTTTGAATCCCTTGATTCTCTTGAATCTCTTGAGTCTCTTGAATCCCTTGAATCTCTCCGATCCTCCTGAAATTTACCTTTCACTCTTGGCTCCTTGCCTTTTCCGGATTGGTTAAGATCTGCAGCATTTTCATAGTACTCGAGGAATCTGTTGAATTCTTTGGCAACTACCCTTATCAGAATTTCTTCTTTGCTCATTTCTGCAAATTTTTCGAGCATCAGAGGCATGTAAGTTTCATAGTCTCCGTGACTGATATCCGCTTGTAACAGGTTGTCCATAAAATGGAAAAACTGCTTGCGGCAAACATCTTTACCACTTGGTATTTCAAGCTTGTGGAAAGAAGATTGAATCATTTTTTCAATCATACGGATTTTACCGGTTTCTCTTGGGGTAACCAAAGACAAACAAATACCTGTATTGCCGGCTCTTCCGGTACGTCCGCTTCTATGGGTATATACCTCCATATCATCCGGCAACTCATAATTAATTACATGGGTGATACCGGTGACGTCAATTCCTCTTGCGGCAACATCTGTTGCAATCAGCAATTGTAATGCTTTGGAACGAAAGGCTCCCATTACTTTATCTCTTTGATTCTGATTCAGGTCTCCGTGCAGTGCATCTACATCGTATCCTTCGCGAACAAGCTTTTCAGTAATATCCTGTGCATCAATTTTGGTCCGGGTAAAAATAAGACCGTATATACCGGGATTAAAATCAATCAACCGCTTCAGCGCTTCGTAACGCTGATGACCATTCATTACAAAATACTGATGATCGATGCTTTTGTTTCCGGCATTTACTTTACCAACCGATACTTCGGCCGGGCTATCCATGTAGGTTTTTACCACCTTACGAATAGCAGGAGGCATTGTGGCACTGAATAACCAAATACTTTCGCGGTTTACAGCATTTTTAAGAATAAATTCTACGTCTTCCTGAAAACCCATGTTGAGCATTTCATCGGCTTCATCAAGCACCACGTATTTTATTTCGTTGAGATCAATGGCTTTTCTTTCGATAAGATCAATCAAACGACCGGGGGTTGCTACTACAATCTGAGTACCTCTGCGAAGTTCCCGGATCTGTGTAGATATAGAAGTTCCTCCGTAAACCGGAGTAACTGTAACTCCTTTTTTATTTTGCTTAAACAGATCCATTTCATGGGTAATCTGCATACACAATTCACGGGTTGGACAAACCACAAGTGCTTGTGGTAACTTTTGATTGATATCAATCAATTGCAACAATGGCAATCCAAAGGCAGCCGTTTTACCGGTACCGGTTTGTGCAAGACCCAAAAAGTCTTTTTCACCTTGCAACAAAATAGGAATGGATTGTTCCTGAATGGGGGTAGGTTCGGTGAATCCCATGGCAGATACCGCCTGCATCAATGCCAGTTCCAAACCTAAATCTTCAAATGTCTTTTTCATAACTCTTTTTTCTTACCGATAAGATGGCTGGGGCCTTTGTCGGCATGTTTAATTTTTGTTTATTTTAATATTCTGTTTATTTCATTTGCATGCTCGATCAATTCCCGCAGGTATCCCCAGTTCTCTTTTTCTATACTTGCTTTAAATTTTCGCAATTGCGATATATGTTCATTCAATACATCCAAAACGTTTTCCTTGTTCTGCCTGAAAATAGGCACCCAAGTATCAGCATTACTTTTTGCAAGCCTTACTGTACTTTCGAAACCGCCACTTGCGAGTTCGAAAATAGTATCCTCCTCCCGTTCTTTTTCAAGAACAGTGTTGGCCAGTGCAAAAGAAGTAATATGTGAAATGTGGCTAACATAAGCCGTATGTACATCATGTGCTTCCGCATCCATGCTCAAAAGGTGCATGCCCAGATGCCTGTACAATTCCATAACCAACTTCAACGCGTCTTCATCGCTTTGCTCCCGATTGCAAATTACAGCAGCCTTTCCAGAGAAAGCAAATCGGGTGGCCGCTTTTGGCCCGCTGAATTCGGTTCCCCACATAGGATGCGAGGCCACAAATCTACTCCTTTTTTGATGGGTTGAGAGTTTCCCGCAAAGTTCTTTTTTAGTAGACCCCACATCCATAACAACCTGCCGGCTTACCAAACCCAAAACTTCTTCCACAACCTCTATCCCGGCAGCCACAGGAACTGCAACAATAATGAGATCTGCCTGTGCTACGGCTTCTGATAAAGGCAAAATCTCATCCACGATTCCAAGCCGGATAGCCTGCTCAGCGTGGCTTTCAACAGATTCAACCCCAATGAATCTAGCTGCAAATTTATTTTCCCGCAATACAAGTGCCATCGATCCTCCGATAAGACCAGGCCCAATGATCGCAACAGTCATAACAACAGGCGATTTTTCAACCGGGATCAAATCTTTTTGCACTTCCATTATATTTATATTTTCTTTATGAAACTTTATATTTGAAAACCAACCCTTCTTGTATCAAATTGATTGCTTTACTACAGGTCCGATGCGTTGATTGGCCTCATTCAAAACTGATTCGTTGCTACACAAACTGATTCGGATATATTCATTTCCTTCGCTGCCAAAGATGCCTCCCGGAGTAATAAATACATGAGCTTGTTGAAGCAGGTAATCAGACAAGGCATATCCATCTGCAAAGCCTTCCGGAAGTCCCGCCCAGACAAACATCCCTGCCTGTTTTACGGAATAAGGACAACCCATTTTATCCAGCATCCTAAAAACAAGTTCCCTGCGAGTCCGGTATTGTGCATTCAATGCTTCAAACCAATCGGCTCCCAACGATAATGCTTTCGCTGCTGCTAACTGAACAGGTAAGAACATACCACTATCGAGATTGCTTTTAAACCGAAGAACTTCCTGCAGCCTTTCCGGTTTACCGGCAAGCATCCCCACCCGCCAACCGGCAAGATTATGACTTTTGCTTAAGGAATTTAGTTCCAGTGCTACCTCCATAGCATCCGGAGAAGTAAGCAGGCTCATTGGTTTTTCATTCAAAATAAAACTATACGGATTATCATGGATGATTAAAACGCCCTGCTGTTTGGCCCATTGAACCAATCCATCAAACATTTCCCGGGTAGGTAACTGACCGGTAGGCATATGCGGATAATTGATAAATAACAGTTTTACCTTTCCATGCGCTTTTACTTTTTTTGTCAACTCGTCTATATCCGGGAAATAATTATTTTCCTCTATTAAGGCAAATGGAAGGATAGTGCCTCCGGCAACCCTTACCGCACTTGCATATGCCGGATACCCCGGATTTGGCACAAGCGCAGCGTCTCCCTCATTCAGGTAGGTCATACAAATGTGCGTGATCCCTTCTTTTGAACCCATTAAAGGCAATAATTCTGTTTCGGGATTCAGCGAAACCCCATACCATTTTTCATACAACCCGGCCATAGCTTGTCGCAATGCCGGAGCTCCCCGGTAACTCTGATAAGCGTGGGTATCTGCTTTTGCACTTTCGGAATGCAATGCCTCGATCACGGATGGATGTGGAGGTAAATCAGGACTGCCGATACCAAGGTTCAGCACCTTTTTACCCTCTTTTTTCATCGTTTCAATTTCCCGCAGCTTCTGCGAAAAATAGTATTCCTGAACATCAGCCAAACGGTTTGCAATAGGGATCACTGTGTTGTTGTTTATGATTTAAAAATGCCTTTTTTATAGACTCCGAAAATCCGCAAATCTTTTGTGGTTTTTTTGAGCAGTCTAATAATATCTTCAAACTGTTCAAGACTATCAAACTCC
>JBGSNV010000304.1:0-4863 GCA_041739485.1 Chitinophagaceae bacterium | reverse complement strand
AACCGCAATGCCGGTGGTGGTGGTGTTCCTAACCCAATGCAGCGAATGAAGAAATAAGAAAAACCTGAAGCAATAGCCAGGGAATTTCAGAAATAAATACAAACCGAAAAAGGTTGGCTAAAAGCCAACCTTTTTCGGTTTGTAACCTGTAGTAAGTGTTATCCCTTTTGTATCAGTCCTTAAAAAAAGCAAGCGTTGACTCCAAAACTTCCAGCATTTCGGGCGGTAATGCATTGTCCTGATCCGGATGTTTTCGACCAAACACATGATCTCCGTCAGTTACAAATAAATTCGCTTTCGGTTGCGCCATTTTAATCAAATAGGCGCTTTCCACCGGTACTGCAGGATCCTGCAATCCATGACAAATTAAAAGCGGAGTTTTCAAGGTAGCGGCAGCCTTCAGAATATCCAATTCCTCCTGATGTTGCTGAAAATCTTCATACAACTGATAATACATAGGCATTTGTTGCTGTGTTCTTTTGTTTTCGTAATAGGCTACTCCTTTCTTTTTCCATGATTCCATCACAGACCGGGACCATTTACCCCATGGCGTTTTGCAATACGGAATGGCAGCCCAGGTAGCTGTTTTCCAAATCCTTTGGTCTCTTGCTGCCTGTAAAATAACCATTCCGCCGCCCATGCTATGACCTATCAGTCCAAGCTTGGAGATCTCTAACTTAGGATACTGCCTGCCTCCTACCTGCATTACCCAATCGATTATTTTGGTAAGATCATATAACTGGATTGAGTAATTATTTTGACCGAAAGCTTCCAGATCCACAAAATCCATCAAGCTATCCGGAGTAGTGCCATTGTGAGAAAAATTGAAGGCAAGCAATGCCATTCGATGTTTAGTAAAATAAGCTGCAATGCGCTCAAATCCTCCCCAATCTTTAAACCCATTGAATCCATGCGCATAGATGACTACAGGAACTTTGTCTTTGGTATCCGGCAAATACAAATCTGCAGGCATCATTTTGTCTTTCGAACCTGCAATAGGTATATTAGGTATTTTCTGCATATAAAATGAATAAACAGGATGTATTAAATGATTTCCAACTTCTTTTTCCCTGCGGGCAGGTGTACAGAAATTAATCCTTCCGAAAAGGAGGTAAAGGATTGTACAATGGTTTTATTTAAGGGCCAATGCAAAAGCAATTGCTCCCTCGTAATTTGATAATTGACGGTATAAAGCGTACCGAAGTTTTTATCGTACTGATACACAAAAAGCGGAGGCTCCAGAAATTTACCGGTAATATATTTTTCGTTTTCGAATAAATTACCCCTCATTTTCTCCATCGCTTCCTTTCGCTCTATGGTTGCTGTAGCAGCGGCATATTTTGGCCATTCAATTTCCTGCTGATGATTGGTTGCCAATGAGTCTGTGGTTACAATAGCTGCTTTTTCAGGATGCAAATAAACGGTAGCACTTTGCCCGCTCCGATCGGCAAGGGTTATATTATAGGCCATGTGGCTTGGTATCCTTTTTAGTTTCTCAACCGCCTCCGCCACATTTGATGCAGTTTCCAATATGTACCGAAGTATAAGAGGTATTCCAAAACCTTTGCCGGAAACATTGCTGCCGCCAAAAGCGAGTGAGGCGGCCAACCCATCTACATTCATCCCATCGAGCAATCCCCAGGTACAATCACTCATTCCAATGATCGGCTTTAACCAATTGGTATAAAGTAAATTTCCCTCAAATAAATTGGGATGGTAGTCGTAATTCCTGATTAAAAAAACCTCCTGAAGACTACAGGCCATTTGAGAACAGCCTGCCATATAGGGAGGAGGGCAATACATACTTAAAAATCTCGCTTCGAGGTCTCCCCCGCCTGCCAGCAAACATAAATGATGATAGACCGGCATTAATTCCGGCATATGGGATTCAAGCATTGTTACAGAACTCAGATACCCTGTCCTGTTTAAAACGCCTTCCGACAAAAACCATTGCCGGTAAAAAGGCCAGGCCTTTTGAAATAAGGCCTGCCATTTATTACCAGGATAATCTTCCTGAATACAATACAACGATAAAACCATCCATCAAATTTAAAGCATTTTGAACCCACCGATCTCAAGCGGCTGATTTCCGTTGGTGGTAAGATATTCCAACGGAGCTCCTGCAAATTCATTTCGCATGGCGTCAATCCATTTCTGAGCCCTTTGATTTAATTTAAAATCATCGGTCATCAATCTGCCCCGCATCACAAGAATTCCCAGGTCGGCTCCCTCATACCGGTAATCGTCCACATCCGAAATCCGTAGAAAGAAGGCTTCCTGTTCCGATTCTACTGATCTTCTGTGTGTATCCATTCTTGAAAAGGCGATGCTACCATCCTTGTCCATCGAAAAAATACCACTTTTCGGAGCTTTTGAAATTTTATCTACAGATTTAGCGGTATGCTTAATCACCATCTGACCCCAACTATCAATGTTTTCTTTTTTTGCCCAACGGGTATTGATGGCTTTTACATTTAATTCGTAGGGGACTTCCATCCATTCTATGAGGTGGAAAAGAAACAAAGGCATATCGGACAAAGCAAAGACGGCATGATTGGTAATAGAACTTGCCCCGGTGATTCTTGGGTTTAATTCCCCCAGATAAATCTCTTTGGTATCCTGATCAATCAGGAAGTCCAATTCAAAATATCCTTTGTATCCTTCTTTACGTAACTGATTTCCGAAAAGTTGGGTATAAGCTCTTGCTTTTTTTCGAATCGTTTCATTAAAAGCTTTCGGGTAAATTTCGTTTCCACACCATCCCCCTTTATAGGGCGTAAGATTGGTGAAGCCTACCAACTCTGTCATGAGTGGAGCAACCACCGTACCATGCCGGGTAACACAGGCCTCAATAGCAGATCCTTTACAATTGATCCGCTTCATTACTTTTACCTCTTCTTCCTTTTCTATTTCATCGGCATATTTATTGTATTCCATCTCATTTTTTATAAAAAAGGTGGTATGCCCTGAGTCGCCAAACGGGGTTTGAATGACAAGGTCCTTTCCAAGATGCCGGCTTACTTCATTTAGATGTTCATAGCTTTTCACCCGGGTCAATACATTGGGCACACAGGGTACCCCTGCTTTTTCGGCAATCCGGTTAGTATTCACTTTATTATCCAGAAAAGTGCGCATTTTTGCAGAAGGAAAACAAATTTCGAGCCCAAGGTTTTTAGCAAGTTGCTCTGTTTTTTCATCAAACATAAGCAGCATCAGCTTTCCGCCTTTACCCCGGCCTTTGATATAATCTACTACTTCCTTATGCTCAAGCAGGTAGTTATTGATATCCTCAATGCTTTGAAATTCTTCGTGGGGCACCTGTTCTTTGGGTGTAAAAACATTCGGATGCTGATGATTGAAACAATTGATATAGGTAATAAATTTGAAACCCTTCACCCATTCATCGGCACCCAATAAATTAAAATTGGTAGCACTTAGAAAATAAATAGGGGTCTCATTGGTATAAAAAAAACGCCTGATGTCTGAAATCCCCTTCAGCGGCTTTTCATTTTTCTTACGGTTGGCCGCTAAAGTTTTTTTAGGGGCAGCTGCTTTTCTATCTTCTTTTCTTTCTAATAACATAGTACTTGCATTCATAAATTATATTTTTTTAGTGAATAACCGGATTCATTTTTTTTACATGATTGGTATTTTTTGCCTTGGTTTCTCCGGGCTGCAAGGCTTTTGCTTCATTGCTTTTGATGTAAGTTTCGGTGGAAGGGCTCAAAGCCTCTTCCGTAAAAACCCGCAATCCCAGTTCAGGACGCAATCCATGTATTTCCTTTACATCAAGGGCCAGCAAAAAATTTAAAATTTCTTCGGTCATTACCTGACCGGGTACCAAGACCGGAAACCCGGGAGGGTATGGAATAACAAAGGAGGCCGAAATAATATGCCTTCCCTTTTCCATGATTGCGGCACACTTATCGAGTTTAATATATTCGCAGGAGTCCTCTTTATAAGCCAGGAAATAAGCCTTCCGTATATTTCCACCCGGAATTCCTTTTACCGGTCTGAAAAAATCATGATAGTAGCTGAAATCCGGTAAAGGCGGTGTATCATGCGTTAAAGAATGAATCCGCTCCTGAAGAATCCTAACTTCTTCTTTATTCAGTGATTTGGCCTGTTCATCCAATTGATCGGCAATTTTTAAAAGTACGCTTATCAGATAGCTGACAGAACTTCGTGTGGTACCGATATTGGTCATGAGTAATACGGTATTTCGCGAGGTTTTATTGATTTGGATACTAAACTGATCCATCAAAAACTTATTCTTAAAAGTATCCCCGTCTACGCCTGTTTTGCCGATATTCAGATTAATTTTAGTAGGATCCAAAACGAACTCATCTTTCTCTCAGGCAATTTCGAGCCGCTTCCAACCGGTATCTTTATGATAATATTCTTCCTGACCCGATTGCCGGTACTCATCCGGAATCAGATCCTTAATGGTACATATAGAAAAATACTTATTTAACTTGGGATGATCTGTAATTTTCGCCCGAATCAGCATCGCCATTTCAATACTTTTTTCTACCAATTCGTACCCCTCGAATACCACCTGACGCCTGCCAATATCAAGCGATGCTAAAATTTGATAGTTTGCTGATGTAGAAATATGGGTCATGTAGGCCTCATGAAAATTACCTTCTGTTTTTTTCTCAAACTCTTCATCATAAATATGAATCATTGAGCCCTGACGGAAAGAGGATAAAGTTTTGTGGATGGACTGCGTTGAATAAACACGAATCTTAACTTTAGCCGGATCAGGCATACCCGGCACGATGCTATTGTCGGCGTCCTTTGAAGCAAGTTTAGCTGCTTCGGTTTTATACGCCGTTTTATAGGCCTCAGATTGAAATTTAT
>JBGSNV010000295.1:0-4701 GCA_041739485.1 Chitinophagaceae bacterium | reverse complement strand
ATTTCGGTGGCGTCGTCGGTAGCTCGTACACTGTTTACTTCTATCAGCCCAAGCTGACTTGCCGTAAGAATGAGCCCGGGATAAATATGCTGTCCCTTGCAATCAATCACCGCCATGCCGCTTACCGGTCCTGCGGTTTTTACTTCGGTGATTTTTCCGTTGCTCACCACCACCATGCCGTTTTCAATCACCTGTCCGTTGCCTACATGTATCGTGGCATTGGTCAGGGCGAAAGGCGCTTTTTGGGCAGGAGCCGGATAAACCGTTTCCTGCGCGTTGGCGTTGCATATTGCGGCAATCCCCAACAGGTATAAAAATATTTTTTTCATATGTTCATTTTTAGTGCGCTGGCTAAAGCCAGCTGGTTTTTTTTGTCATATGGAATCCCCAAATACTGATCCGTGCTGGGTGTGCTGTGGCTCGTGGGGATTTCATAATCATTTATCTCGTGTTTTTAATAGCTTGCTTGTACGCAAAGTTGCTTTCTGATTAATCGTTTTCAATCACTTCTTCGGCATCAATCACCAACAAGCCATGACTGTGGTAATGATCGGTACAGGTATTCATGTACTCAAACCGCGGGGTTGGTCTTTGCATACCTCTTGCGCCACCGGCAGCAGGACTACGCTTGGCAGCAGCCATCTTCTGTACAAGCCTTTGCTTTTCGTCTTTCAGCCGCTCCCGCATTTGGGTATCTTTTTCGCGGTCGTAAAATACGGTACCATCCACAATCGTGTAAAGCGATTTGGCATAAATGCTCAACGGGTTGTCGCTCCACAGTACGAGGTCGGCATCTTTGCCTACAGCAATGCTACCCACTTTGCTATCCACATGCAGCATTTTAGCCGGATTGATGGTAACAAGGTTCAGCGCTTCTGTTTCGGAAAGTCCACCATATTTTACACTCTTGGCTGCTTCCTGATTCAGACGGCGTGCCATTTCAGCATCATCACTGTTGATCGCGGTATTTACGCCAACTTTGGTCATAATCGCTGCATTCTGCGGAATGGCATCCACCACTTCCATTTTGTAGGTCCACCAATCGCTGAAGGTAGAGGCATTGGCGCCATGTGCCTTCATCTTATCGGCCACTTTGTAACCTTCGAGGATGTGGGTAAACGTATTCAATACAAAACCATATTTTTCGGCAATACGCATCATTCCCACAATCTCGCTTTGTACATAACTGTGGCAGGTAATAAAACGCTTGCTGTTCATAATCTCTACAAGCGCATCGAGTTCAAGATCGCGACGCGGAGCCGGAGTCAGTGCCTTCTTTTTGCTATCGAGGTTGTTGTAGGTATTCCAGTCTTTTTGGTAGTCGGTGGCGCGGTTAAACGCATCGTTCAATACCTGTTCCACACCCATCCGGCTATCGGGGAAACGGTTATTGCCTAAGGAGGAAGAAGAACGCTTTACGTTTTCGCCAAGCGCAAATTTGATAAAGCCATCCGAGCCTTCAAACATCATGCCATCTGCATTAGCACCCCACCGCAGTTTGATCAGTTGGGTTTGTCCCCCAATTGTGTTGGCCGATCCGTGCAGGATATGCGATGTGGTTACGCCACCACTTAGTTGACGGTAAATATTGATGTCTTCGGGATCAATATTGTCTTTAATCCGAACCTCGCTTGTTACGCTTTGTCCGCCTTCGTTGATGGAGGCTGCGGCAATATGCGAGTGCTCGTCAATAATACCGGCACTCAGGTGCTTTCCGGTACCATCAATAATGCGGGCACCCGATTCGTTCAGGTTTTTACCGATCGCAGCAATCTTACCATTTTTTACCAGTACATCGGTAGCAGGCAAAATGCCTTGTTTATCGCTTGTCCATACGGTAGCGTTTTTAATCAGCATCGTTTCCTGCTTGGGCATTGTTTCGTTGCCAAAGGGTAAAAACGGATAGGTCACGGTACCGAGTTCCATCGGTTTCTTTTCACGGGCTGAGTCCGATTTGGCTTCCAAACCCGAATCAAAAGCGGCTTTCCAGATAAAGTAACGGCCTTTTTCATCAAGCCCCTGACCGTTCCACTGCTGCGGGGTAGTGGCTACACCGCTCAGCGTAATATCGGTGGCATTTTGTCCACGCCCCTTGGTATAACTCAGTTTCACCATTTTGCCATCGTAGCTGTACTTGCCGTTGATGGTGTCTTTGTCAATAAAACTTGCCACGCCGCCATCTTTCAGGTTCAGTTTCAGCGTACTTGTTTTGTCGCCCATCATAGTGAGCGTATACTGCCCTTTTACATCAAAATAGTTGCTTTCCTTTATTTCATGCTTCATGCCCTGAATCCAGTTGCTGTGGATCGTGGCTTTGTCGCTGAAAACAGGCGCAGAGGTAATCATAAAGTTGGCCCATTTGCCCGCTTCCAGGCTTCCAATCTGATCGTACACCCCAAATAAGGTAGCGGGGTTTTTGGTCAGCGCTTCCATTGCGGCTTTTTCGCTCAGTCCGTACTCAATTGCTTTGCGCAGGTTGGGTAAAAATTCGGAGGCACTGCCGAGCTCATCGGTAGTCAGGCAAAAAGGAATCCCCGCTTTTTCGAAAGCACCCGGATTGGTGGGGGCCAGTTCCCAGGTTTTCAACTGATCGATCCCTACAAAACGCATTTCGGCCGGATCATCCACATCCATTGCGGCGGGGAAATTAAGCGGCAGGATAAAAGTGGCATTGGTAGCTTTGATTTCGTTCAAACGCTGATATTCGTTACCACCGCCTTTGATAATATATTGTACACCAAACTCGTCGCCGATTTTATCGGCACGCAGGTCCTGCCATTTGTCGCCGGCTTCAAACACCTGCGGCAGGCTGCGCTGTTCGTTAAAAAACTGCAGCGACAGGTTCACCCCTTCCGCCTTCGGATTGTTTTTGTACCAGTCGGCATCCAGAAAGGTTTGGCGAAGCAGCGCAATAGAACCCATCAGCGATCCCGGATAAGATTGCGAGGAAGTGCCTTTGCTGAACGAGAAATGCGCACTTGCTCTTTCTTTCAGCACCACTTTGTTGTCTACATCATTGGCAAGACTTGCCACGATACCCGTTCCCCGGGCAATGCCATCGGGGTGGTGCGTAACCACGGCGCCAAAACCTGCTTCGCGCAGGGGTTTTGCTTTCGCATCGTCTGCGCTGAATACCCGGATCCCTTCAATATCGGTACGCAAAGCCTGATTCCAGCCATAAGCGCCTTTTTGGTTGCTTGTAAGCTGTGCCGGAGCGCGGAAATTGAATCCGGCGGCCGAACGCTGTGGTACCGGCATACCGTAGGAACTATAGGCATCAATAAACGAGGGGTAAATGAATTTGCCGCTGCAGTCTACCACCACGGCATCTTTGGGGATTGTTACATTTTCGCCCACCGAAACAATTTTGCCATCCTGTATCAGCAGGGTAGCATCGTTGAGGGTTTTGTTGGCATCCTGTACAATAGTGGCATGGGTAAAAGCGTAGGTCCCGCTTCTGGGGTCGGCTACACCATTTACCGGAAAGGTGGTCTGAGCCATGCACAGTTGCGCAAAACCCAATACCGCCAGCATAAAGCTTAGTTTTCTCATAAGTAATATTGGTAATTTAAAATAAGGAAGAATATCCTGTTGGACGTCAGCAATATAGCGACTAATCGGTAGAGCCGGTTTTCAGGCTAAATTCTTTTGAAAGCAGATGCTTTTCTCCACGCCGGCATAGGGGCCGTAGTTTTCGCGGATTTGATAGCGGCATTTTTTATAGAGCGAAATGGCTTCGGGTTGGTTGACACCGGTTTCGAGGATGCAGGCTTTCACCCCAAGCGCAGCTGCCCATTTTTCCAGTTCCTGTAAAATAGCAACCGCCACCCCGCGACCCCGCAATTCGGGTTTTACATACATTCTTTTGATTTCCATAATCCCGGCATCGAAAGCCTTGATAGCGCCGCAGCCCACCGGTTCCTCATCCATATAGGCCACTACGGCATGTTTAATATGATCCAGTTTATTGAATTGATCGTAGAAAGGATGATCATCTCAGTCGCGAACCGCCAATTCCTGATCGAGTAATTTGACGAGAGCTTTAAAATCGCTGTTGCCGGAGTCTGTTCTTTCAATCTGAAACATAATCGGTGGTTGATTGGGGTAAAAATAATGGATAAATGGGAACGGGCGTCAGGTGTAGGGGGAAATAAAAAATTCCAATAAGAAAAATTCCAAATTCCAAAGACGTCACCCTCACGGAGGAAGGGTCTCGGTTAATTTGAAGGGGTGAAAAAGAAAGGGATTGGGGATTAAGTTAATTAGGTTGATTGAGTTAATTAGGGGATTTTGGAAAATGTCGAAAGTTATTTCACCCTCCCTGGAGGGTCGCCCTACAAGTTTAGGTAAAAACGAAAGTAGATCGGCGGGGTGGGTTTTACTCAAAATTCCAAAGAAGGAAGGGATTAGGGATTAGGTTAATTGAGTGAATTAGGTTGATTAAGGGATTTTGGTAAGCGTCGAAACTAATTTCACCCTCTCTGGAGTTTACCTGCTCGACAGGTAGGGGTGGGTTGAGTTCCGGTTGACCCACCCCCGGTAGCGGCAATTTGATTTCGGTTTATAGCGTTTAGCCGCTACCACCCCTCCGTCGGAGGGGATTAGCTTAGAATTTTGATTATCGAAGGTTCGAAATAACCTTCCAGCCATTAATCAGCCTCTTGCGGAGGGGCACCCCTCTGCCCGATAGGGAGAGGGGAA
>JBGSNV010000279.1:0-6609 GCA_041739485.1 Chitinophagaceae bacterium | reverse complement strand
GGTTAATCAACCTTATTTTTTCTGGAAACACAATCGGTTACCGGCTCCGTGGAAATGGCTGAAATCCTGATTAACTAAGCACCCCGTCCTTTATACGACTTAGCAAAATCTGCTCGGCCAGCATCAGGTCTACAGGTGTGGTGATTTTAATATTGGTATCCTCGCCTTCCATCAAATGCACATCAATCCCATACGATTCCACTACAGTGGCCTCATCGGTAAATTTCTCTTTAAACTCAATATTCGTCATAGCCGGCAGCAATAACTTACTGTGGAAACACTGCGGGGTTTGTATGCTGCGCAAAATGGTGCGATCCATAGCAACGGTCAGCATTCCGGAAAGCTGACGAACTGAATCCTTTAAGGGGATTGCTGGAATAGCAGTGCCATGTTCTATAGCCGAATCATAACAGTAATTGATCAATTGAGGAGTAACAAGACAGCGTACACCGTCATGCACCATAATGATGCTTTCTTCCTCAATCAGACTCACCCCGTTGCGTACGCTGTGAAAACGCGATTCACCCCCTGCTGTAAAAATAACGCGGCTTGCATCAAAGTATGCATCCACGAGTTCCTTCCCTTTTTCAATATGTTCTTCGGGCAATACAAGTATAACCTTAAGATCAGGAAAAGATTGCAAAAATGCTTTCAGGGTGTAAAACAAAACAGGCTTGCCAAGCAACAACATAAATTGCTTGGGCAATTCGCTGTTCATCCGTTTGCCTACTCCACCTGCAACAATTACCGCGTACTTTTTCATTTGCGAATATTTTTAGTTCCTCTTTGTGGCGTTTTCAATCTGTGATTTGCCTTCCTGACCTACATTTCAGGAAATCCCTATACACTTTACAGCAAGGTAAACCTCCGTTTTTTGGGATACCATGCTGCGAAATTAATTGATTATCAGGGAAATAATTTTTTGCAAAATAATTGTTACGGGAATATGAAATTAACCGGAATGTTATTCAATTGCTAATTTTAATAATCAGCATTCTCTATTCCCGGGTTGGCTATCCGGATGAAATCAGCGATTTTTGACAAAACAACACGAATTGTGACGAAAATATATATAGCGGGCCTGCTCTTACTGGTACTATCTGCAGGTTGTAAAAACAGGATACCCGATAAAGCCGAAACCCTCATTGCCCTGCAACAAATGCAGGATCTTGCCACCGTAGAATACACGCTTACAAAAGTGGTAAAAGCAAGCGATGATGCTACCTGGTTTAAATGGGGCGACCGGAAAATCCTCATCACTTGCGAAGCAACCGTGAAAGCGGGCATCGACTTTACCCAAATTACTCCCAAATACATACAGCAAAAGGACAAAACCATTCTCTTACAACTACCCCCTCCTAAAATATTATCAGTCAATCTCCTGCCACAAAATATTCGGGTTGCTTATCAGCAAATCGACTTTTTCCGCGATCATTTTTCGCTACAGGAACAAAACGACCTGATGAAACAGGCAGAGAAACAGATCTTAGCACAAAGTAATAAAATGGGTATTTTGGAAGAGGCAGAGAAAAATACAAAAATCTGGCTAACCAGTTATCTCGAAAAATTAGGATACGAAAAGATTGATATTCAATTTAATACAAACTTTACCTATACTCCTGAGTAAGATAAATATGAAATGCTCACGTCCGAAGATTCGGACCCACTGTACACTCAACGCAAATGATCATTGGGCATCCAAAGGTTCGGTCCGAATATTCGGACCCACGTGACAATTAAAAAACAATAAAAATGAACACATGAAATCTCCACGAGCAACGGCACACCCAGCCCGCTTGAGTATCAGGAGATTCCATATGACAAATAAAAACCAGCAGGCGAGAGCCTGCGCACTAAAAATACACATATGAATATCCCATTTTCAAATATCCTGCAAAAACTGATTTACCCAATTTTGGCGCTGATCATTCTGATTTTGATTTTCCAAAAAATGAACTGGCTGCCTGACCCGGCGGGCTGGTTTCAAAGTAAGCCTGTTACCATTGAGGAAACCCAAATTCTGGTTTCAGAAATCAAACAAATAGCAGAATTGCAAACGGCAAAAATGTATTCGGAAATGGTGGTGGATAGTTTCATGCTGAATCAAAATAGTTTTGCTTTGAAAGCCCTACAAGATGCCATTTTTCGCCCTTTCTCGCTCTATCCGGGTCTGCCTTCCGGAAACAAACTGGTTTTGGTGGTCAGCGGCAGTGTTATCGCGGGTATTGATCTGAAACAACTCGGCGATAGCAGTATCCAAATAATCGGCGACTCCGTATCGCTTACCTTACCCTCAAGCCGTATACTTGAGGTCATTACCAACCCTTCCGGGTTTGATGTATTTGTAGAAGAAGGAAACTGGAGTCAGCAGGCGGTACTTGCCGTAAAAGAAAAAGCGCGGCAAAAAATGGTGAATGAGGCCCTGCGGCGGGGGCTGATTGGTAAAGCCAATCAGCAAGCTTTGCAAATGATGAGGCGTTTTCTGGAAGCTGTAGGGTTTATAAAAATTACCATACAGTTTGAAGCATGAAAAAGAAATGGTAAAGCCGGTCTTTGAAAACGATCATATCCTTGAATTTACACAACTTTGCGGCTGTTTCAATAAATAACAAAGATTTTTTGATAAAACCCTGCAACACAATTTTAAAAGAAACAACACCAAAATATGAAAAAAGTAATGCTCTATGGATTGGCCGGTATGGCTTTATTAGCCATTGCCTGTACAAGTAATCAGAATACCGAAGAGGCAGAAGGAGGTAAAAGTCAAAATGCAGCTGCCGTTGTAAACTCTCCTACCGACAGTCTTTTTGAAGAAATTGTTGGCTACCACGATGAAGCCATGCCTAAAATGGGGAAACTGAGGGGATTCCAGAAAACGGCTCAATACCGAATCGATTCCCTGGCCAAACTGAAAGACAATACGAGTGTTTCGCTGCGTGCCGAATACACGAAATTGCTGGAGCAATTGCAGGCAGCCGATAAGGAAATGATGGACTGGATGGATAACTTTCAGCCGGAACCAACTTTTGCTGTAGCTGATTCCTTACTCATATATTATGAGTCAGAAAAAACAAAGGCTAAAATAATGCGGGATCACTTTTTTGCTGCGCTTGATAGTGCTTCAAAAAAAATGGATTAATTCTCCTCTGAAGTATCTTTGTGAAGATAAACAGCCATATCATGAACATAGGCCTGAGCCTGATTTCTGGCCTTTTCTGCAAAGTCTTCCGCTATTGAGGCATATATAATAGCCCGGCTTGCATTTACCAGCAAGCCGGTTTCTTTATTCATACCATAAGTAGCTACCTCTTCCAGACTGCCCCCCTGAGCACCCACTCCAGGCACCAGCATAAAATGGTCAGGAATGATGCTGCGGATATGTTCGAGTTCCTGGGCATGCGTAGCCCCGATTACAAACATCAGATTTTCAGGGCTTCCCCATAAGGATATGGTTTTCAGCACTTTCTCATATAAAAGTTCCGAGCGGTTTCCTTGTACTATGTTGGGTACAAAACGGGTATCAAACTGCTCGGCATCCAGTTTCAATCTTTCAAAATCATTGCTGCCGGGGTTGCTTGTAAGTCCCAGTACAATGGTCCATTTGTCGGTATATTCCAGAAAAGGACGGATACTATCTTCCCCCATATAGGGAGCTACGGTAATGGCATCGGCTTTTACCTGCTCAAAAAAAGCCCGGGCATATTGATTGCTTGTGTTTCCGATATCTCCTCTTTTGGCATCGGCTATTTTCAGGTGACCTTCGCCAATGTAAGCAAAGGTTTCTTCCATAGTTTGCCATCCGGCAGCACCGTTGGCCTCATAAAAAGCAGTATTGATTTTATAAGCTACACAAAGATCGCGGGTAGCATCTATAATGGCTTTGTTGAAAGCCAAAACCGGATTGGGATCAGAAAGCAAATGAGGCGGTATTTTTTTCAGATCGGTATCCAATCCTACACAGAGGAATGATTTCTTCGCTTCTATTTGCTCAATCAGGGATGCTTTATTCATGTGTGCAAATTAACCGCTGCAAAGGGTTAAATCAAAAAAAGAAAAAAGGGCAAAACCCCCAATGAAGTTTTGCCCTGATAATTTTGGGATTTATCGGATCCTGTCGGGATAATCTGTAATCAATCCATCCACTCCCAATACTTTCAATTTATCGGCATCTTTGGGATCATTCACCGTCCAGGGAATCAATAGCATACCCGCTTTGCGGCAATCCTCCACCATATAGGCCGTAACCTTTTCATGGGCAGGCGAATAAATGGCAGGCGTAAAGCCAAGGGAGACCAATTGTTCGGCCACCGTCAGCGAATCGTAGCCTTCCACAAGCGCTGCCAAACGAACAGCAGGATACTTTTCATGCATATAACGAAGGGTCCTGAAATCGAAAGACTGAATGATGACTTTTTCTTCAATCCCTTTTGCCTGAATCACCTGCATCAATAATTCTACAAAAGCTTCCGGACCGGGATGGTAGACCGAATCGGTAGCAGGCATGCATTTTGTCTCAATATTAAAAAAAGGTAGCGGTTTGTTTTCTCTTTCACACCACGCCTGAACTGAATCTATCACCTGGGATAGCAAAGGCTTATGAACAGCCATCTTTTTTTGTTCGGGAAAACGTGGATGGGGTTTCAAACCAACATCATACCGCTTTACGGAATCATAGGGCATGGTATAAATATTCAGACCTTTTTCATCGGCTTCTTCTACCCAACTTCCATCCGGCCGGGTACTGATCTCATGATTGAAAAAAGGCTCATGACTCAGGATAACCTGTCCGTCGCCGGTAACCACGGCATCCATTTCCAGTGTATTTACACCCAATTCAAGCGCATGCATCATAGCTGGAATGGTATTTTCAGGGTACAATCCCCGGCAACCACGGTGCCCCTGAAGATCCCAGACAGCAGCATCATTTTTATCAGTAACCGTCATACAAGCTTGAAAACCAATGGAAATAATAAAGATCAGAAAAGTATATTTCATTCAATTAAGCGTTGAAAATTGAGTAGATTTATTAAACCAGCAAAACACAAGAAGCATTATTCCACCATTTCCACTACTTGGGTTGGAGCCATTTTTGCATTACGCATAGCAATACTCCGAACGGTTTTAGAAGCAAAATCCTCAAAAGCTGCTTTGCTGATAAGATCATCGCTTACCATGGCAGGAACGCCTTCATCTCCGCCTTCGCGAATGCTTTGAACCAATGGAATTTGGCCGAGTAGCGGCATTTCATACTCTTCGGCCAATTTTTTACCCCCGTCTTTTCCAAAAATATAATATTTACTATCCGGCAACTCAGCAGGCGTAAACCAGCTCATATTTTCTACAAGACCAATAATCGGCACTTTTATTTGTGCTTGTCCGAACATAGCAATCCCTTTTTTAGCATCGGCTAAAGCCACCGCTTGTGGGGTAGTTACCACCACTACACCAGTTACCGGAACAGTTTGTACCATCGTCAGGTGAATATCTCCGGTACCGGGTGGCATATCTATCACGAGGTAGTCAAGTTCTCCCCAATCAACATCGGTAATAAACTGCCGGATGGCACTGCTTGCCATAGGCCCCCGCCATACCACCGCGCTCTTATCGTCAACCAACAATCCAATACTCATCAGTTTGATACCAAAACGCTCCAAAGGAACGATCAATCCCTTCCCGTTTCCACCGTCCTTCATCATCGGTCTTTCGCCGCGTACCCCAAACATGATGGGTACACTTGGCCCATAGATATCTGCATCCATCAATCCTACCTTGGCACCTCCCACCGCAAGGGCAAGAGCGAGATTAGCCGAAACGGTGCTTTTTCCAACTCCACCCTTACCGCTGACCACGGCAATGATATTTTTTACACCCGGCAACACCTGCTCTCCGGACTTGCGGCCACTTGTGGTATTGCTTGTAAAATCAACCCGCACGATCGCTTCTTTATCTACCAGTATTTTTACAGCATTTACACAGGCACTGCTAATCATATCCTTCATGGGACAGGCCGGTGTGGTAAGTATTACCGTAAAGGAAACATTTTTGTCTTTGATATTTATATCTTTCACCATGTTGAGGGTCACGAGATCCTTTCCCAAATCCGGCTCCTGCACATTGCTTAACGCCTTCAAAATATCCTGTTCGGTCATTGCCAAAGTTTTTGTTAATTGATAATCGATTCCTGCAAAATTAACCTTCTCCAACCTTTCTTTGTTGATTAAGGGTATGTTATTTACGGTATTTTCGCAAATAGAACTTTATAAATGAAGAAATTATACACGTTGCTTGTTTCCTTTTTTGTGCTTTCCGGGCTTTATGCACAGGAATCATACAGGGACTCTGTGGTACAGCTTTACGGTATTGTTATGACAGCAGACAGCCTGGTAGGCATAGAAGGGGTCAGCATTTCCGTAAAAGGCAAGGGTCGGGGTACGATTACCAACGGTCAGGGGGTATTCAGTATCGCTGTATTAAAAGGAGATGAAATAGAATTTACGCACGTAGGTTACGAGGGTAGCACTGCATCAATACCCCGCAATTTGTTTGGCAACGAATATGAAGTGATTAAGCTGATGGTGACAGATTATAACTATCTGCCAGCTACCATCA
>JBGSNV010000251.1:0-8323 GCA_041739485.1 Chitinophagaceae bacterium | reverse complement strand
TTTTCGTTGGTGGTTCCATAGCGTTCCAACTTCATTCGTGATGGATCCGCAGCAGCAAGCGCCTGCATATAACCCACAATTTCATGATGTTGAGCAAAACGCTCGCCGGGCTCATATCCCAAATATTCTTTGGGTGCCGGAACAGACTGAGCAAAAGAAGCTCCCACAATCAGGAGCGTAAATATGGATAAGAATAAATGCTTCATGCTACAAATATGCGAATTTTTAATGGGCTATCCTTACAAAGAGCAAAGGCTAATTCTCTTAAATAGATATATTATTTTTCAATTCGTCGCAGGAGCCGTTGAACCCTGTAAATTTGATCCTTGTCAATATTTTTCAACATAGAAAAGTACGTATCCGCTTTTCAAAATAGATTTTGATTTATGCATTGTTTGCTTCGCTTTTTTTGCCATTGCCTTTGTAGCTTGACTATAGTAAGTACATGTTTGATCCAGTTTGGTTTTGCTCAAGAATCAGCCCCCCTAACGCTATCCCCTTTCCAATATCATTCGGTAAAACAGCTAACTGCAAAAAGAGCTGCTGTAGTGTCTGCCCATCCGCTTGCAAGTCAGGCCGGAGCCATTATGTTACAAAAAGGCGGCAATGCCTTTGATGCTGCCATTGCCACTCAATGGGCATTGGCTGTGGTTTTGCCCGAAGCGGGAAATATAGGAGGGGGAGGATTTTTGATTGCTTCCACAGCTGATGGTAACAAATATGCCCTCGATTATCGCGAAATGGCTCCCGGAAAAGCCACTGAAAACATGTACATAGAAACAGACGGGAAAGCAAACACTCAAAAATCTCAGAATGGACATCTTGCCTCTGGAATTCCGGGCACTGTTGCCGGACTTTTTGAAACCCATAAATATGCAACCCTGCCCATGTCTACTCTATTGGAGCCTGCCATTTTACTCGCCGATGCCGGATTTGTAATTACCGAAGCGGAAGCCAATGGACTCAACCGCAGTAAATCGTCGTTTATTTCATACAATACAATACTCCCTGTTTTTGTAAAAGAAACACCCTGGAAGGCAGGCGATACTTTGAAACAAAAGGATCTTGCCCAAACACTCCGATTGATTCAAACCCAGGGAAAACAAGGATTTTATGAAGGGGAAAATGCGCAAAGGGTTGTAGCCGAAATGTCAAGAGGAGGAGGAATCATCACCCTTGAGGATCTGAAAAATTATAAAGCGGTTTGGAGAAAACCTGTTTCATTTGATTATAAAGGGCATGAAATCATCAGCATGCCTCCCCCAAGCAGTGGGGGCATTCTATTACAGCAAATGCTGAATATGCTAAGCCGGTTCCCCCTCGGGAAAATGGGATTTCAAACCGCAGAGAGTGTTCAATTAATTACCGAAGTAGAAAGATTTGCCTTTGCTGACCGCGCCGAATTTCTGGGAGATCCTGATTTTTACAAAGTTCCTACAGAAGTCATTGTTTCTGACAACTATATCACTCAGCGGTTACAGGTATATAAAAAGGGAGTTGCCGGGATCAGTAAAAATACCAACCACGGTTTACTGCCCGAAAGTGAGGAGACCACGCATCTGAGTGTAATGGATGGGTTTGGAAATGCCGTATCGGTCACCACGACCCTTAATGGTGGTTACGGTAGTAAAACAGTGGTAGCCGGTGCAGGATTTTTGCTCAATAACGAAATGGATGATTTCAGCATCAAACCGGGTGTTCCCAATATGTTTGGGGCTGTTGGTGGCATAGCCAACGCCATAGCGCCCGGTAAAAGAATGTTGAGCAGCATGACACCTACTATCGTATTAAAAAACAATAAACCCTTTATGGTAGTAGGTACTCCCGGAGGTACAACCATCATTACTTCGGTTTTGCAGAGCATTATCAATGTCATCGATTTTAACCTGAGTGCTTACGATGCTGTCAATAAACCTAAATTCCATCACCAATGGTTGCCCGACGAAGTGTATACCGAAAACGGATTCCCAAAAACGACAACCCAAAAACTACTATATATGGGCTATCAGATAAAAATGAGAGGATCTATTGGGAGAACGGATATGATTCTGGTAAAAAAAGATGGCACCCTTGAAGCGATTGGAGATAACCGAGGAGATGATAGTGCTGCAGGATGGTAACAGAAGTTGTGTTTACGAAAAGCAATGCTCCCTCATTCTTAAAGAGCCTGCATAAAAAAAAGAATAAAACACCCATCCGGGGTACCTTCGCAAAGTGATAACGCAGGATACAATACAGAAGATCATCAGCCGCATAGATATTGTGGAAGTGGTGGGAGAATTTGTGAAACTTAAAAAACGAGGAACCAATTATATCGGGCTTTGCCCATTCCACAACGAAAAATCGCCTTCTTTTTCAGTTTCACCTTCCAAAGAATTGTACAAATGCTTTGGCTGTGGCAAAAGCGGAAACTCCATCACCTTTCTGATGGAGCACGAAAAACACTCTTACACAGAAGCTTTGCGTTGGCTTGGAAAGCGTTACAATGTAGAAATTGAAGAAACCCAAACCGATCCGGAATACAAGGAGATACAGCAAACTGCGGATAGTCTCGCCATTATCAATCTGTTTGCAAGAGATTATTTTTCAACGCAAATGCATGATACCGAAGAGGGGCAGGCCATCGCCCTTTCTTACCTGACGGATCGCGGGTTTACTGAGGAAACCATTCGTTTGTTTCAATTGGGATATTGTCCCGATACCCGGGATGGACTTGCAAAAGAAGGGCTCAAACGGAAATATTCTAAAGAGTACCTGTTGCGCAGCGGATTGGTGGCTGAACGCAACGAAGCCCTTGTGGACAATTACAGGGACCGCATTATTTTTCCTATACACAACCCCACAGGGAAGGTCATTGGATTTGGGGCAAGACTCATTAAAAAAAATGACAGGGCACCCAAATACATCAATACCCCGGAAAACGAACTCTACGTCAAGGGGAAACTATTATACGGTCTTTATTTTGCCCGGCAAACCGTTGACAAGCAGGATGAATGCCTGCTGGTGGAAGGCTATACTGATGTTATCAGTTTGTATCAGGCAGGAGTAACCAATGTGGTGGCAAGCGGTGGAACAGCATTAACGCCCGATCAGCTAAGGCTGGTAAAAAAATATACCAATAATCTTACGATCATTTACGATGGGGACACCGCCGGTATAAAAGCAGCTCTTCGTGGACTTGATCTTGCCCTTGAAGAAGGATTGCAGGTTCAACTGGTACTTATACCGGATGGAGAAGACCCGGATAGTTATGTACGGAAAGTAGGAAAAGAAGCCTTTGCAGAATTTATAAAGGCCAATAAAAAAGACTTTATCCTTTTTCAGGTAGAAGTGGGCCTGCGGGATGCCGGTGAGGATAGCCGAAAAAAAAATGAGCTCGTTCAAAGAGTAGCAGAAAGCATTAGCCGGATCAATAAAACCGAACATTTTAGCCTGCAGCAGGATTATATCCGACAAACTTCACAGATCTTACAAATTGAAGAAGCCGGTCTTGTGGCCTTGGTCAATAAGCTGATTGGAGATAAAATTCAACGCGAGGAACGGAAAAAAAAGCAGGATGACAATCGCCTCCTTCCCGAAGAGGTTCGGGGGGAAGCCCAAACGGAAGAAGAACTCATACAAAAAGAAGAACAGATATTCAGTCTGCTAATAAACAACGAAATGCAGGAACGGGCCGTTGTAAAATGCCTCTTACAATTCGGGCTCGGTGAGCTGAAAGACGGTCAAAAAGTAGCAGATTTCATTTTCGAAGAATTATCCGAATTCCCCTTTACGAATAAAGTCCTTGACAAAATATTCGCCACCTATCATCAATGGTATATAACCGGGATGGAGCCCACCGAAAAGACTTTTTTATATTACCAGGATGATACGATGAGTACCATGATTGTATCGCTGCTTGAATTTCCCTATGAGCTAAGCCCGGGTTGGGATAAGATGCCGGAAAGCAAGAAACTCAACAAGGAAGATGCAAATAAAAATGATGTTATTCGATCGGTTCAGTTTTATAAGTTAAGGAAACTCAAAGAAATGCTTGCTGAAAATTCAAAGGAATTGCAGACTGAAAAAGACGTGGAAAACATCCGCGGATTGATGGAGTTACATCTTGAACTCAAGAAGCACGAAATGGCCATCACCAAAATACTTGGCACAGTGATTATGCACTAATTGTATAAAATATCCGTTTATCAACTTGATGAAGATGTGGTTGGTGGCGCTGATATGCGCAGGATATGTATTAAAAGGGTATGCTCAATTGCCCCCGGAAGAAAGACTTACAGATTGGACTGTAGCAGGTTTAATGGCACCTGTTTCTTCTTATGTACCGTTGTCATTTCCCGGTAAGGCAGATGGTGTCACGGATCAGTCTCCGCTTTTACAAGCTATTTTAGACACACTCAGCAGACCTACAATTATTCTTTTTGGGGAGGGCGAATATGCTTTTAAAAAGGGCATAAGATTACCTTCCAACGTAGTGATAAAGGGGCTTGGCAGCAATAAAACAGTATTCGTATTTGATCAGGGTAGCCGGCACGAAGCCTCATTTTTATTAAGAGGAACAGAACCCACCAAAATATATACGATCAATAAGTCTGTTAAAAAAGGAGACCGATATTTTGAAACAACCAATGATCCTCTTTTGAAATCTGGCAATATGATCAGGTTTTTACAAAATGACTCTGCTTTTATTAACGATGATTGGGCATTAGGATCAATTGGTCAAATTGCGAATATTCTCCAGTCTAATGAAACAACAATTGAAACAAGATCTCCTTTTCGACTTGACCTTGAAATACCCGGTAAACCTGGCTATAGGAAAATAACTCCTGTTGAAAACAGCGGTATTGAATGTCTTAAAATTATCAGAAAAGATTACACCAATACAGGTAGCGGTTCTTCGAATATTGTGTTCAAATACGCCCGCAACTGCTGGGTAAAAGCCATAGAGAGCGAACAATGCAATTTTGCACATATTGAAGTCAACTATTCCACCAACCTACTCATTGAAAAAAATTATTTTCATCATGGCTTGAACTATGGAGCCAATGGAAGAGCTTATGGAATTATGCTACAATACACAACGGGGGAGGTATTGGTGCAAAATAATATTTTCAGTAACCTAAGACATGCCATGATTTTACAGGCAGGCGCTAATGGCAACGTATTTGCATACAACTATGCCTACGATGGTAAAAAAGAAATTTTTCCGGGCTTTTACGTAGCCGGAGAAGATATGGTACTCCATGGCAACTATACGTTTGCCAATTTATTTGAATCAAATGTGGCTCAGTTTGCAAGCATTGACAATTCTCACGGAAAAAATGGCCCATTCAATACTTATTTTCGAAACATGGTAACGTTGGTAGGTTTTTCTATTTCCAATTCTTATTCCAACGCACAAAATATCATTGCTAATCACCGGCTGAATGGAATGATTAGCATTAACGCTAAAGACCATATGATTTCAGAAAACTCGTGGCAGGGATCCAGTAATTTTATAATAAAATCGATGGTATTTAAAGAGGCCCCTTCTTTTTTAAACAAAGATAATTTTGGCGAAATAGGACCTCCAGATTTCGATGTAAATGCGCTGATACCAGCACAGGAACGGGTACTTTCAAAAAGCTATACCGAAGACTTGTGTAATGTATTGAGATGGGAAGGAAATCATTGGAATGGGTTACTCGAACCCTCAATCCATACATCCAATTATTCAGTAGAAATTCTGCCGGGTAACCCGGTTTTGCTTAAAGATACCATCTATATAAAAGCACTGAAACTCCATCCCGGCTCGGAAGTAAAAGCAGCACCCAATAGCAGAATTTATATAACGGGTACAGCAGGTGGTAAAATATAAAAAAAGGGCTGTTGCAAATGCAACAACCCACTTATTTATTTTGCTCAGAAATTATTCTGCGCTTTTCTCTTTCTCTTCAGAAGCATCATTTTCCTCCGTAGCAGGAGCCACTTCAGTAACTTCTTCTACAGGAGTTGCAACAGCGGCAACAGCGGTAGTTTCAGATGTTGCATCATCAGCCTTCTTACGACCTCTGCGGGTACGCTTAGCAGGTTCAGCAGCAGTATCAGCAGTTTTACCATAAACCTCGTTGAAATCAACGAGTTCAATCATTGCCAATTCAGCATTATCACCTACCCGCTTACCGAGCTTAATAATGCGGGTGTAACCACCCGGACGAGAAGCAATTTTGGGAGCTACTACTGTAAAGAGTTCTTTTACCGCAGACTTGTCGTTCAAATAACTGAAAACAATACGGTGCTGATGCATAATTTGTGCTTCAGAATCGTTGCTTTTGGTTTTTGTAATCAATGGTTCCACATAAGTGCGCAAAGACTTTGCTTTTGCATGTGTGGTAATGATCCGCTTGTGCATGATCAGTTCGCTGGCCAAATTGCGCAGCAAGGCATCCCTGTGGGATTTGGTACGGCCTAAATTGTTTTGTTTGTCTCCGTGACGCATGACTTATTGATTTTATATATTGCACCGTGTCAAGGAATTGCAACATGTTTGAAAATGGATGATAATAAACATCCTAAAAAGAATTCCGGATTTTCGCGGGGTTTATTTCCTGCAAAAATCCGGAACAATATATTAATCTTCTACATCAAGACCCATCTTAGCAAGATCCATTCCGAAAGAAAGTCCACGATCGATCAGCACCTGCTCAATCTCACTCAGACTCTTCTGACCAAAATTACGGAACTTCATCAAATCTTCCTGCTCGTACTGAACGAGCTCACTCAAACTATTGATCTTAGCTGCTTTCAGGCAATTGAAGGCACGTACACTCAGATCAAGATCTTCAAGTGGTGTCTTCAATACTTTACGTAGCTGAAGGGTAGTTTCATCAACGAGATCTTCTTTCTTTTCCTCTTTAGTGTCGAAAGTGATGTTTTCATCAGTGATGATCATCAAATGCTGAATAAGAATGCGGGAAGCCTGCTTTACAGCCTCTTCAGGATGAATGGTACCATCGGTAACAACGTCCATCAACAGTTTTTCGTAATCAGTGCGTTGCTCTACCCGGGTATTTTCAACATTATATTTTACATTCTTAATCGGAGTATAGATAGAATCGATAGGAATGTATCCAAATGGAGCATCCTTCAAACGGTTCTCTTCAGAAGGTACATAACCCCGACCCTTTCCGATGTAAATTTCAATATCAAGCTTAGCAGAAGGATCCATGGTGCAGATGTGCAATTCAGGGTTCATTACCTGAAAGCTTTGCAAAGCATCTCCAATATTCGCTGCAGTAAACTCAGTACGATTTTTAAGACTCAGGCTGACTTTTTCTTGTGGCACATCGCCTTCAACCAATTTCTTAAAACGCACCTGCTTAAGGTTAAGGATCATCTCAGTAACGTCTTCTGCAATTCCCTTGATGGTTGCAAATTCATGTTCTGCTCCTTCAATTTTGATAGCGGTAATTGCATGTCCTTCCAAAGAACTCAACAAAACCCGGCGAAGGGCATTTCCGATGGTGAGACCGTAACCTGGTTCGAGTGGACGAAATTCGAACTGGGCTTCAAAATCAGTTGCTTTCTGCAGAACGATTTTGTCAGGCTTTTGGAAACTTAAAATGGCCATTTTTTATTCGGTTTATTTCAGATTGAAAAAATGAAGCAGTGTATTCAGTAAAAAAATCTGCGGTTAACAAAAACGACAGAGTCTATTCTTATGAATTACTTGCTATACAATTCCACGATTAACTGCTCCTTAATATTCTCAGGAACAGAAGCACGTTCAGGATACGCAATAAAGGTTCCTTTTTGCTCAGTTTCGTTCCAATCCAACCAATTGAACTTATTGTTCTTACCAACAATAACACTGGTAATTGATTGATTAGCAGAACTCTTTTCTTTAAGACCGATTACATCACCGGGCTTAACCTGATAAGAAGGAATGTTCAAAACGTCGCCATTTACAGTAACGTGCTTGTGGCTTACCAACTGACGTGCTGCGGGACGGCTAGGTGCAATACCAAGACGGAAAACGGTGTTATCAAGTCTTGCTTCAAGCAACTTGATCAGGTTTTCACCGGTTACTCCCTTGCGACGTGCAGCTTCAACGAAAGTTTTGTAAAACTGCCGCTCCAATACACCATAGGTATATTTAGCTTTTTGTTTTTCTTTCAACTGAAGCGCATATTCGCCTAATTGCTTGCGCTTACGGTTTGCACCGTGCTGTCCCGGAGGATTGCTGTTTTTTCCGAGGTACTTGCCATTGCCCAGAATGGGCTCGCCGAAAATTCGGCTGATTTTGGTCTTTGGACCAGTGTAACGTGCCATAGTATTTATTCAT
>JBGSNV010000054.1:0-12999 GCA_041739485.1 Chitinophagaceae bacterium | reverse complement strand
ATCAATCCAATACAGGTGCTGTACATGGGTTTGGTCAGTTCGGCTATATGCCCGCTTGCAAGGTGCTCATTGGGAAATCAGATCCGTGCATTCAGTCCGGTCTGATATTCGGTCAGTTGCAGCAAGTGCTTCAACTGTGATCCTCCACCAGTAAGGATAATGCCTCCATTCAGCATTCTGTTTTCCATACCCACCTGCTTAAGGTGGTAGGTCACAAAATCGAGGATCTCACTCATACGGGCCTGTACAATCTGTGCGAGTGTTTTTACACTCACCTGCTTGGGCGCCATACCGCGTATACCCGGTATCGTTATGATGGCATTACTTTTGGCTTCCTGTGCAAGCGCACTGCCAAACTGTACTTTCATGGCTTCGGCCTGACTTCTCAAAACACTCAATCCGGTTTTGATGTCGTTGGTAATATTTTCGCCCCCGAAAGGAATAACGGCGGTATGTCGTAAAATGCCTTCCTGAAAAACAGCAAGATCACTTGTTCCGCCTCCAATATCGAGGATGGCCACACCGGCCTCAAGATCATGCTCGCACATCACCGCATCGGCACTTGCAAGGGGTTGCAATACGATGTCTTTGATGGACAACTGACTCTTATTGACAGCCCGGGTTATGTTGCGGATGGCATGACGGTCGCCGGTAATGATGTGGAAATTAGCGCCTACTTTCACCCCGCTGTAGCCAATCGGATTCTTGATGTGTTGAAAATTATCCACGGTAAACTCCTGCGGAATTACATCAATGATCTGATCTCCTGCCGGGATATAGGTTTTGCGCTGATCGGCAATTAAACGATCCACCTCAAGTTGAGATATTTCATCCTCAAGGCTCTGACGAACCAAATCGCCGCGGGTTTGCAAACTTTTAATATGATGACCTGCAATACCTACATACACTTCCATGATATTCAGGTTCGGGTTGCTTTCGCGGCAGCTTGTCATGGCCTCATTAATGGCCTTGACCGCGTTCTCGATATTGAGTACCTGTCCGTGCTGCACCGAATTGTTGCTTCCGGCACGTCCAAAACCAAGGATTTCCAGTTTCCCGAATTCATTTTTCCTTCCGGCAATTGCTGCTATTTTGGTAGTACCAATATCAAGCCCTACGATCACCGGATTTTTATTTACATTGGTTTTGGCACCCGGTGTGGGCGGAAATTCAACGGGACCCTGATTTGTGTTGCTGCTATTCATAGTTGTATGCTTTAATTATTTTGTGTTTTAGGCATGATAGCCTTTGGTTTGGGAACTTCTTTTTTATCTGTACTTTCTTCCTTCATTTTTTCTTTTTTCTCCGGATCTTCCTTTGTCTGATTTTTTTCTGTTGTTGAAGATTCTTTATCTGTCCCCTTTTCGGGCATTTCCATGGTTGCTTTCGGGGTCGACTTTTCTTTAACCGCATCCTTTGGCTTTTTTTCCTTTTCATTTGAAACAGGAATCTCTTCAACAATTCTCCCTACGCCTACAGAACTGATAACGGAGCTCTCATTGACGATCTTTTTATTTTCATTGACGATCCTGTTAAAAGTCTTCATGGCATTGGTCCGGTCCTCTTTGCTCACTTCGGAAGTACTTCCGGATGCAACGATCTGATTGGAATAAGATGCATTGATGCGCTCATAAGTATCAATAGAACCTGCTGCCACCAACATTTTATAAAACACACCCAATCTTGTAAACATACCTTCCGGGTCCGTTCCATCTCCCAGTTCCACCACATGATTTCCAAGGGTAGGTATCATCTCTATTTTACCGGGTTTTGATACATCAATTTGTGCGATCTGTGCCAGCCAAAAAGCATCTTTTACAATCCATTGCCCCATAGCCATAATTGTTCCCAAAAGCTGTTTGCCTTTATCAGTATTTCTTTTGGCCGGAACACCTGTAAATACCGGTACATCCAGGTGATATTCGGGACTCAGGGGCATTTCCAGTAAATTCGGATCAAGATAAAACTGCTTTCCCTTTTCATCAATACAACGGGCTACCGGTCTTGGCTCATCAATATAAATATGTAACACCTGATTGTTATCAAAATACAATTGTGCATCAGCCACCCAGGCGTTTTGCTCGAGTGCATTTTCAATAACTTTAAGATCAAATAAATGCAGGGGCGTTCCTTTGGGTTTGCGCTGTATCAGATCCTCTATAATCTTATTGATGGTTTTATCATTGACAAATCCACCCTCCTGCCCTTTCGCATAGTCAATCTGTATATCGTTGCAAGGTTTGGCATCTTTAGTTTTGACAGCACTCAACAACAGCAAGCCGCCACCAATGGCCATTCCCATCAGTATCATTCTGAGCAGCATTTTTTGTATGTTGATTCCTTTAAACATATTTCTTTTCTAATTCCTGTTTTTTAGCAGTGTTTCTTTTATCCCTGGCAACATGGCATCAATATCGCCAGCACCTGCAGTGACCAATACATCCGTTGGATGCTGTTGCAACCAGTCATACAATGCTGCCTTTTCCAATAAGGTCACCCGTTGCATTTTATTTCCTATTAATTCACTTGTAACCCCTTCCATCGGCAACTCTCTTGCCGGATAGATCGGTAACAATACAGCATCATCCGCAAGCGCAAGAGATTCAGCAAATCCTTCAGCAAAGTCCTTTGTTCTTGAAAAAAGATGCGGCTGAAAAACCACTGTTATTTTCCTACCCGGATACATATTGCGAACACTTTTAAGCAAAGCATCCAACTCGCCAGGATGATGTGCATAATCATCAATAAATACCGGAGAACCGTCTTCACCCGGAAGTATATATTCGAAACGGCGACGTACCCCTTTGTAGGCAGCAACCGCATCGTATATCGCTTCGTTTTTTATGTCGAGTAGTTTAGCTATCGTAATAGCCACCAACATATTTTCGATATTATGTAAGCCGCCTGTATGCAATTGCAACCCTCTGAATTGTGTACCTGAAATCATCGCATCAAACCGATATCCGTTACCTGTCACCACAATATCGGAAGCATATACATCCGGATGATCTTCTTCATCATCATGATGGTGATGATCAGAGGTCACCTGCCCGTTAATTTCTCCGCTTAATTGATAGGTCAATTGACGGCGCACCATGGCTTCGTTCAACCGAGTCAACTCCTGCTTGCGGATAAGTACTCCGGTTGGTTTGGTTTTAGCAGCAAAATCTACAAAAGCCTGCTGCATAGCTTCGGCCGTTTTGTAAATATCCAAATGATCCGGATCCATGGAGGTGACGACAGATATATCCGGATTTAATTTGAGAAAACTCCGGTCGAACTCATCGGCTTCAATGACAGCTACCTGATTGGTTGATGCCCAGAAGTTTGTACCATAGTTGACCGAAACTCCACCAAGAAATGCATTACAACCATAACCGGTATGACGCAATACATGCGCAACCATCGTGCTTATGCTTGTTTTGCCATGCGTTCCGGCTACGCAAATATTAAACCCGGAATTGGTAATCATACCCAAAACATCGCTCCGCTTTACAATCTTGTAGTCGCGGGCCTGATACCATAATAACTGTGATTGTGTGTCAGGAATGGCAGGGGTATAAACCACCAATTGAGCGGATTTATCCAGGAGGGAAACATCATCAAAATAATGCACGCTAATCCCCTCCGCCTCAAGCTGACGGGATAGCGGCGTTGCGGTTTTATCATAACCGGAAACCTGTACACCTCTGTGATTGAAAAAGCGGGCAAGCGCACTCATGCCAATCCCTCCGATACCAATGAAAAATACTGTTTTTATATCGTCAATCTTCATCATATTGTTTCAAGATCCTTTAAAATTTCCTTTGCAATCACCTGATCAGCATCTGCTGCGGCAAGGTGTTGTATGTTGTGGCTGAGCTGCTTCCGTAAATTCTCATCCGTTGCCATTGCTAAAGCCATTGGAATCAGTTTTTCCGCTGCTTCCCGATCCGGCACCATCCGGGCTGCATCTTTGTCTACAAGCGCTTTGGCGTTTGCGGTTTGATGATCTTCGGCCGCAAAGGGGAAAGGCACAAAAATGACCGGCTTACGGGTAAGGCAAAGTTCCGTTACACTCATAGCACCCGAACGACTGATCACCAGATCTGCTGCCTGATATGCTGCATTCATATCGGTAATGAAGGCATTGACATATAAACCGGATAGCTTTCCTGCAAGCTGCTTTGCCTCTTCCTCAAACGGTTTCCCGGTTTGCCAGATCAACTGAAAACCCTTTTCTAACCATTGCTGCAAACCCTTACTTACTGCCTTATTGATAGACAACGCCCCAAGACTCCCACCCACCACCAATAAGGTGACTTTATCCGGTAGAAGTCCGAAGGAAGCCAAAGCCTCTTCCCGGCTTTTTCCCACCGATAGAATTTCCTGCCGCACCGGATTTCCTGTAAACAAAATTTTACTTGCAGGAAAAAATGGTTCCATTCCGGGTGTTCCTACAAATACGCGCCTTGCTCTTTTTGAAAGCAATTGATTGCTTTTACCGCCATAGGCATTGGCCTCGTGGATATAGGTAGGAATACCTTTATTCTGAGCAAAACGCAAAACCGGAAAACTGCTGTAACCACCCACCCCAAAAGCGGCCGATGGCTTAAAGGATTGAAAGATGCTCCGCACCTGCAAAAAGCTTCGGATCAGCTTCACAGGTAGCGAAATATTCCTCCATAGCTGCCCTCTGTTAAAGCCTGCAATATCCAAACCAATGATTTTATAACCAGCTTTGGGTACACGTTCCATTTCCATTTTACCCCGGGCACCCACAAATAATATCTCAATATCCTTGTCCAATTGCTTCAGCGCATTAGCCACAGCAACGGCCGGGAAGATATGTCCTCCGGTGCCTCCTCCTGCTATGATGATACGCTTATGCATGGATAATTTCTGTATCGTTTTCGTTGTTTGTTGCCAATACCGGCGCTTCTTCCAGTCCTTCTGCCTGCTGTATGTTTCGGCTTACACTTAAAATAATCCCAATAGCAAAGCAGGTAAACAGAAAGGAGGTTCCTCCCATACTAATCAGCGGCAAGGTGACCCCCGTGATTGGAAATAAACCAACATTGACCGCCATATTGATGGTAGCCTGAATGACAAGGGTAATACTAAGCGCCAATGCCAGAAATGCCCCGAAGGCTTTTGGAGCCTTTCGCAGCAACAGGATACAGCGGTATAAAAATATCAGGTAAAACATCATAACAAATACACCACCAACAATACCATACTCTTCAATAATGATGCTAAAAATAAAATCGCTGTAAGGGTGCGGCAGGTAGTTACGCTGTTCACTGTTGCCGGGACCCAATCCCAACCAACTGCCTTTGGCAATAGCAATTTTTGCCTGCTGCAATTGATAAGGTACCGCATCACCTTCTGCATAGCGGAAATCCTGTATCCGCTTTATCCAGGTACCCATTCTACCCGTAGATTGAATGTCTTTGGTAACCTCCGAATCTTCAGCCTGAACAGCACCATCCGGCACCGGCGGGTTGTAGGTTACAGCTGCCATAATTACAAGAAGCACAACCGGTAAGGCAGCGATACCTATCGTCACCAAAAGATGTTTCATAGATACCCGTCCCAAAAACAGAAGTAAGAGGCCAGTGGCACCGGTAAGCAATGCGGTAGATAAATTGGCCGGCGCAATCAGCAAACAGGTCAACCCGATTGGCACAACAAGCGGAAGGAATCCTTTCTTGAAATCGCGGATCATCTTTTGCTTGCGACTCAATTGCCTTGCCAGATACATAAACAAGGCAAGTCGGGCAAAATCAGAAGTTTGAAACGTAAGATTGATTACCGGCAATTTGATCCAACGACTTGCTTCATTCAGGTTTGCCCCGAAAAATAGAGTATAGATCAATAAAGGGATGGAAATGATATATAACCAAAGCGCCACTTTGCTGAATAGCCGGTAATCGGCAAGATGGGTGAAATAAATTATACCAACACCAATGACGATAAAGCTAACCTGCTTGAATAAAAAGTAGGAAGTATTTCCCTGAAATTGTGCATAGGCAAGCGTACCCGTTGAGCTATATACAGCCAACAGACTAAAGATGACCAAAAATGCCACGATGCTCCAGATCACCCGGTCACCCCGGGTATTCTGTCGCAACAAAGCAATTCTTGCTTCATCCGATCCATCCAAATGGAGCTCTTCTGATATTTTTTTCCAGGATTCCAATACTTATAATTCGATTACTGCATTTTTAAATTGTTTGCCCCGGTCTTCATAGTTTTTGAAAAGATCAAAACTGGCACAGGCAGGCGAAAGCAATACCACATCTCCCTTTTCAGAAATTTTATAAGCTGCTTTTACGGCATCGCTCATATTGGTTACATCCACCAATTCCTTACCGGTTTTCGTCAGCGCTTCATGAATTTTACTGTTGTCTACACCCAAACAAATAATGGCTTTCACTTTTTCAACTACCAATTCCTCAATCAAAGAATAATCATTTCCCTTATCCACTCCTCCAAGAATCAGCACCACGGGTCTATCCATATTTTCAAGGGCATACCAGGTACTGTTGATATTGGTAGCCTTACTATCATTGATGTACTCTACGCCACGGATAGTCGCTACTTTTTCATTGCGGTGCTCAAGTCCCTCAAAACTTGTAATGGCTTCGCGGATCTTGGTACTACGTATATCTAAAATGCTGGATGCAATACCTGCTGCCATCGTATTGTTTTGGTTGTGCTTTCCTTTAAGGGCAAAATCGTTGATATTCATTCTCACCTCTTCCTCTTTGAGTTTGAGTAGCATTTCTTCGTCCTTAATGTAAGCGCCTTGCCTTTCTGTCTGTTTCATAGAAAATGATATGGGATTGGATAAAATTGAAAACTTGTTGATGTTCTGTATGGTTACCGGATCGTCGGCGCAATAAATAAAATAGTCTTCCGGTTTTTGATTCTTTGTAATAGAAAACTTACTTGCGATATAGTTCTCCATCTTGTATTCATAGCGATCAAGATGATCTTCGGTTATATTTAGTAAAATAGCAATATGAGGTCTGAATTCAATGGTATCATCGAGTTGAAAACTGCTGATCTCCGCTATATAAAGTGGTTTAGGATCGATAGCTACCTGCCGGGCAAAGGATACACCGATATTCCCTACCATTGCACACTCAAGTCCGGCCGTTTCACAGATATGGAACAGCAATGAAGTCGCCGTACTTTTTCCATTGCTGCCGGTAATTGCCACTAACCGGCTTTTACCCATATAGCGATATCCAAATTCCATTTCGCCAATAACGGGGATACCTTGCTGCCGGATCTTTTTGATGATAGCAGCCTTTTCAGGAATACCGGGACTCTTAATCACTTCTGTGGCATTCAATATCAAGTCTTCGGTGTGACCGCTTTCCTCAAAGGCAATCCCATGAAGCTGCATCTCCTCCCGGAAAGGTCTTGGAATGGGATTGCTGTCGGATACGAATACCTCATACCCCTTTTTTAGCGCAAGCAATGCTGCACCTACTCCGCTTTCGCCCCCACCTAATATGACTATCCTTTTTGCCAATGGATGATGCTTTGTATTATCTGATTTTTAATGTCATGACGGCTGCAATCGCACAGATGATGGTGATGATCCAAAACCTTACTGCGATCTTGCTTTCGTGAAATCCTAATTTCTGATAATGGTGATGCAGGGGACTCATCAGGAATATCCTGCGCCCCTCCCCATATTTCTTTTTGGTATATTTAAAATAACTGACCTGCAACATCACGCTGAGATTCTCTACAAGAAATACCCCGCAGAAAATAGGAATCAACAACTCCTTGCGTACTATAATGGCAAGCGAAGCAATGATTCCTCCCAACGCAAGACTTCCGGTATCGCCCATAAATACCTGTGCCGGATACGAATTGTACCAAAGAAAACCCACACAGGCACCGATAAAGGCTCCTATAAAAATGGATAATTCTCCGAGGTTCGGGATGTACATAATATTGAGGTACTCCGCAAATTTGATATTACCGCTTGTATAGGCAAAGAGTCCGAGACAGGCGCCAATGATAGCACTGACGCCGGTTGCAAGCCCATCCAATCCATCGGTAATATTAGCGCCGTTGCTCACCGCAGTGATAATGAAAATCACTACAATGGTGTAGAGGATGTACGTAAAATCCTTAAGGCCTGAAGGCAGCAATCTCGAATAATTAAACTCATGGCTTTTTACAAAGGGAATTGTGGTGATAGGCGTACGTACCTGAACGTAGCGGTAGCTTTTACCATCGATGATCTTTGTGCTCTCACCAAGTAAAACTTCTTTTTGACCCAATTCAACATTGGGACCAATGACGGCACGTTCCACTACTACCTTCTCACTGAAATATAAAGTAGCCCCAACAATAATGCCAAGCCCTACCTGCCCGGCAATTTTAAACTTACCGGCCAATCCATCAGCATCTGCTTTTTTATAATCCTTACCTAATGTTTTGGCAATGCGCCTTGCACGTAGTTTCAGATAGTCATCTATAAAACCGATCATGCCACACCAAACCGTTACCAAAATCATCAACAGGATGTACAGGTTATCGATACGGGCAAACAATAATGTGGGTAACAAAATAGCAAGCAGGATGATAAAGCCACCCATTGTTGGGGTATTCGCCTTGTCTACCTCACCGGGAAGCCCGAGTTGACGAACCGATTCCCCCACCTGCAACTTTTGCAACTTGCGGATGATCCTTTTACCATACAAGGTAGATAGTACAAGAGACAAGATAACAGCAAGCGCCACCCGAAAGGTGATAAACTGAAATAAGCCGGCTCCCGGAAGGTTAAACTCAGTATTCAGCCATGTAAAGAAATGATATAACATATAATATTTTTATTCCCTGCTATCTGTCTTCAAAACATTTTTCTAATTCTTCCTTATCATCAAAGTGATGTTTCACTCCATTGATATCCTGATATTTTTCATGCCCTTTACCAGCTATCAAAACAATATCTTCCGGCATAGCCATCATTACAGCAGCGCGGATAGCTTCCCTGCGATCCGCAATGACCAACGACCTTCTTTTGTATTCACTTTTAAGGTCTTTCTGCATATCTGCAAGAATAGCGGAAGGATCTTCTGTCCGTGGATTATCACTTGTAAAAATGGCTTTGTTGCTATACTCACAGGCGGCATCTGCCATCAACGGCCGTTTGGTTTTATCACGGTCACCACCGCAACCCACCACCGTTATCACCGACTCATACCCCTTACGAAGCGATTTGATAGTAGTGAGTACATTCAGCAAAGCATCGGGTGTATGCGCATAATCCACTATTCCCACAATCCGATCTTTAGGACTGAGACTTACATCAAACCGGCCTTCGGCACCGGTAATACTGCTGAGCGCAGCCAATACCATATCCGAATCTTCTTCGAGTGCCATTGCCGCGCCATATACCGCCAGTACATTGTAGGCATTGAAGGTGCCGATAAGCCGTAAATGCACTTCATGATTGTTAATATCCATCATCAAACCGGCCAATCCGTTTTCAATGATTCTGCCTTTAAAGTCAGCCATATTTAAAAGGCTGTAATAAAGGCGCTTTGCCTCTGTGTTCTGCAACATGATTGTACCCCGCTTGTCATCGAGATTACTTAATGCAAAAGCGGTGGTAGGAAGCCCATCGAAAAAGGACTTCTTCACCCGGATATATTCGTCGAATGTTTTATGATAATCAAGATGATCGTGGGTGATATTGCTGAAGATGCCACCGGCAAAGCGCAAACCCGCCATCCGTTGCTGATGTATGGCATGACTGCTGCTTTCCATAAATACATGGGTACAGCCTTCCTCTGCCATCTGATTCATCAGCATATTCAGCTGCACGGCATCAGGAGTTGTATGAGAGGCCGGAATGATGTTATCGTCAATCTGATTTTGCACCGTTGACAGCAAACCACATTTGTAACCGAGAGCACGGAATAATTTGAAAAGCAAAGTAGCGATCGTTGTTTTACCATTGGTACCGGTAACGCCTACAAGGATTACCCGATGTGAAGGCTTTTCATAAAAATTATGGGCTGCTATTCCTGCAGCTTCCGCGCTATCGTTTACAAGCAGATATACTATTTCAGGATTTAAAACAGCGGGCAATACTTCGCACAATATCCCTTTTGCACCCGCAGCAATTGCTTTATCTATATAAGCATGCCCATCAACCTGTGTTCCTTTAATGGCTATAAATAAAAAAGCATTGCCCACCTGCCTTGAGTCGATGGCAAGCCCCGCAACGGTACCGGCATCCGGTCCGCTGCGTTGCTTTATGGCAATTCCTTTTACTATTTTATTCAGTTCCATCATCATTTATTCGTATCTGTTCTAGTCAAGTATCAGTGTTATTGTTTGTCCTTTTTTCACCGGGCTTCCGGCAGCAATAGATTGGTTACTTATCCTGCCAAATCCTTTTACAGAAACCATCCATCCATTATCTTCACATATCTTCAAAGCATCTTTCAGTCCTACGCCCTTTAATTCAGGCATACGTCCGTGGGATACTACTTCCTGCTTCATGATACCGGGCTTTTGAGGGGCCGTTACGAGGTAAGCAAGCCCTTTGTCTTTTGCAGAATCCCGATAGGGCATATTCAATGCACCGGTAATGGTTTCAAGGGCGGTTTTAGTACCCGCATACAAGTGCACGATTGAATCTTTCCTTACCGGAAAAGACTTGTTTTGATGAAGGTAGCCTGCGTACAAACGATCTGCTACTTCCCTGAAAACCGGACCTGCTACCACTCCACCATAAAACCGGGGGGCATGTTTTTTATTTCGAATCACCACCACGATGGTATATGCCGGATCCTCTGCTGGAAAATAACCGGCAAAGGAAGATTGGTACATTTTATCGTCATAAGAAATCCCTTTATCAGCTACAAGAGAGGTACCGGTTTTACCGGCAAAAGTGTAAGCCGTTGTCTGCAGTTTAGAAGCTGTACCCCGTATTACTACCCCTTCCAAACATTGTTTTACCTGCACAAGTGTTTCGCGACTACAGATGGCTTCATTCAATACAACGGGGTCGAATTGCTGCACAAGCTCCCCTTCTTTCATCACGGCATTTACGAGGTAAGGCTGCATCATTTTGCCACCGTTTGCCACCGCATTGTATAGCATTGCGGTTTGTAGAGGTGTTATAGTAAGGTTGTATCCGAATCCCATCCAGGGCAAGGTTGTATTGCTCCACATTCGGTGTCCCGGCTTATAGATTCTAGGTCGTCCTTCACCGGGTAAATCGACCCCGGTTATTGTATCCATATGCCAGTTATGCAAATAGCGGAAATAGGTGGAAGGCTTGTTGGTAAAATATTGATAGGCCAGTTTAGCCATACCCACATTGGAACTTTTTTCGAAAGCCTGCTGCACCGTTGCCTGATGCAGACCATGAATTTCGCTATCGTATACCGTTCGGTTACTTACCATCCATCGTCCTCCTTCAAGATTGACCGTTGAGGCATTGGTAACCGCTTTTTCTTCAAGCGCAGCCATCAGTGTGGTTAGTTTCCAGGTGCTGCCCGGTTCGGTAGCGGCTAAGGCATAATTATAGTCCTCCCAATAGCTGCCATCTTTCTGACGACCGAGGTTGGCAATCGCTTTTACCTTTCCGGTTTTCACCTCCATCACAATGCAGGTGCCATACAAGGCTTCATTTTCAATCATCATTCTTTGCAGCGCCTGATGTGCAATATCCTGAATTCCTACATCGAGATTGGTCACCACATCCATGCCATCCTGTGGCTCGGTTTCGTTTCCTTCAATAGGTACGCCTGTACCACCGGCAATATAGCGCACCAATCTGCTGCCCGTTATACCATTGAGGTAGCGATCGTATTTTTTCTCGAGCCCGACTTTGTTGCTGTCTCTAGCAATGCCAATTGTACGGTTAGCCATCAACTTAAATGGATACAAGCGCTTCATACGAACCTCGGCTATGAAACCACTTTTATTTTTTCCGAGTCTTACAAGAGGTAATTTTTTCAGGGCTTCGTATTCGGTAAAAGAAATTTTTCTTTTCAGTAAAGCAAAGCGCTCCCCGCCCCGGTATCCTTTTTGAAGGAGCTTTTTATACTCACTTGATTTCTTGTCTTTAAAAATTTTGGAAAGTCCCAGCGAAAGCGAGTCTACATTTTCCTTGAATAATTTGCCATTCTTTTCGCGGAGACCATCGGCCATGTAATCAATATAAATATCAAACTCGGGAATAGAAGTACTAAGTACGGCGCCATCTTCGCTGTAAATGGTGCCACGTTCTGCCTCTATTTCTTCAAGCTTTATTCTTGCCTTATCTGCGAGGGCAATCCAATCTTCCCCTTCGGCAATTTGTATGTAAAGCACTTTGCCAACAATAGCCAGGCAGAAAAGCAACAACCCAATGAAGATGATGTATGTTCTTGCTAATATGTCTTTTTTAGTTTCCATTGTTGTCAGGGTTTATCCCTGTTGCTCTTTTTATTTTTAATGAATTATTCTGTTTTTGATTTTTCTGTTTTGATGCGTACAGGTGGTTCCGTTATTCTTTGTAACCCAAGCGGTTCTACCGCTTTCGCTAATTCGCTTTCTTTGGTCCTGTACATCAGCTCTGCTTTCAGCGTTTTGTACTCGTATTGTAATTGTTTAAGCGCAGCCCTTGCTTTTGACATATTGCGGGCATTGGTGTCTGCGTAGTGTCCGTTAGCGATATACAACATGGCAAGCAACCCGAGAAACAGACCGAACGGCACATAATGCACAAGCCATCTCGCCTGCATCATGTTGTGCCCTACCCCTGTTTTTCTTTTCTTTTCCATTTTATCAATGCTCTTTTTTATATCCCTTATGTTTCTTTTTCGTTTATCTTTTCGTACACCCTAAGCTTGGCACTTCTCGATCGCTTATTTCTTTTTAACTCTGCTGCCTCCGCTTCAAGGGGTTTTTTATGTACCTGCCGGAAAGGGTTTTTAGTTCTGTTGCCATAAACCGGATCAATCGTTTCGGTGAAACTTCCCTGTTTAA
>JBGSNV010000049.1:0-3700 GCA_041739485.1 Chitinophagaceae bacterium | reverse complement strand
GGATATGATGAATGTGTATAATGGAAATACCACCACTAATGCCAAAGGAGAGTCTGTAGTGGAAATGCCCGATTGGTTTGAAGCCCTCAATAAAGATTTCCGGTATCAGCTTACTGTCATCGGAACCTTTGCTCAGGCAATCATTAAAGACGAATTGAAAGGAAATCAATTTTCTATCCTTACCGATAAGCCCAACGTAAAAGTAAGTTGGCAGATTACTGGTATCCGTCATGATGCTTTTGCAGATAAAAATCGTATCCCGGTAGAAGTGGATAAGCCCCGTGATGAATTGGGAACTTACCTGCATCCGGAGGCTTTTGGACAGCCGATCCAAAAAGGACTTGCCGAAAAGAAAATTGCCGCGTCGGCAGCCGGGGAAGGTGCCGGGGAGCGGTAAGTATAAAAGAATATTTAAAAAGAAATAGTTTTAGGGGAATAAGTCCCCTAAAACTATTTGCAACCGGTAGCATTTGTATTTTGAAATATCTTTTGCATTCCATTTAATCTCAACTTTAAATTTGTACCATTACATCCGTATGCAAGGATTGCTAAAGAAAATACTGGTTTTTGGTTTTTGCTTTCTCTTTTGTAGTGTCGTTTGTTTGCCACAAACCGACCCTGCACTAGCAACGACCAGTATCCCCATCGAAATGCTTTTTCCGGATGGGAAAAGCAAAGCGCTGATTCTAAGTTATGATGATGGCAGGGCAGAAGATCGCCAACTCGTTGAGCTGATGAATAAATATGGTCTGATCGGGACCTTTCATCTCAACTCCAACAAACTCAGCACCGAAGGATATCTTCATCAAAAAGAAGTGAAAAGTCTTTTTGCTGGGCATGAGGTTTCGGTACATAGTGCCAATCATCCCAATCTGAATACCTTATCCAAAGCCGATGTAGTTTACGAAGTGGTGGAAGACAGGAAAGGTCTTGAGCGGCTCGTTGGATACCCTGTACGAGGAATGGCCTATCCCTTTGGCAACCACAACGATCGGGTAGTAGCCATTATTGAGGGCCTGGGTATCGAATATGCAAGAACCGCACAGGATACTGAGGGATTTGCTATTCCTGAAAACTTTCTTAAATGGCACCCCACCATACATCAGTTTGCAAAAGCCTATTTTAAGGAAGGGCAACCTGAGACGGACCGCATAGAGTTGGCGAAGTTTTATACCATCATTGATGCTTTTCTGAAAACCGAAACCCTTGCCTTGCTAGATGTTTGGGGACATAGTTGGGAATTGGGCAATCGGGCTAAATGGGCCGAAACGGAGCGCTTTTTTCAACGGGTGGCAAACACCCCGGCCATTCACTATACCACTCATATTGCTTTGGTGGATTATATACTAGCTTACCGACAACTAAAGTTTTCTGTAGATAAAAAAGTGGTGCTCAATCAAAGCGCTCTCACCGTTTGGTTTTCCAAAAACGGACAGGTGTACTCCGTTTTACCGGGAAAAATGTTGTTGTTGTAGGGGGAATGGAAAGGGGATTTTTTTAATGAAATTCCTTACAAGAGGCATAGAATCAATAAAGTATTCCTTGTTTCGCTAAGGAATAGTCAAGGTGAAATTTCAAACAGATTGAATGATATAGATTGGAACCCTGCTCCTCCAATATTTTTGAGAAGAAATTGCTTTGCTATTTATTTTCTCCTTTTGATCTGACAAAAAATAGGATGTGCTTCCGTACGAATTACTGTACCTGTTGTTTCCCATTGCACCCCAAATTTGTTGGGTTGCCAATCTTTTTTATTCCGGGTAATTAAATAATAAAATCCCATGAATATGGTTCGGCATGATTACAAATGTATCCAATTCCACAAATGGATAATGTTTTGGAATTTCTGTCCAAAAATCAATGGCGGTTTTTCCGATAATGGTTGCCCGTCTCTTCAATATCCCCAAAATATCATTCCCGTTTTTTGGTACAAATCGTTACAAAATAAAATCCGTTTGAACCATAATCGTATCCCTGTAATCTGGCAGATGGGATTCTGTATTTATTTTGAAATTTTTCCATCTTTTTAAAATTTTTCGGTTTCCAGATCATGGTTTGTTTTATAGATACGGGTAATTACCCATTTCTACCCAATCGTTTGTTGATTGGTCATTTTGTTTATTTGACATATAAATATACACATCAAATGGCTGAGATTTATCATTCCTGATCCCTTTTTTAGGTGGTCAATTCCTTATGCAAATCAGGGACGTTAGAGCAAGTACAAAAACGGAATGTAGAGATTGACGGGGTGATAGCTACCTGCAGAGTAGGGTGGATTCAATCCGCGGGATCTATTTATGCAACCAATCCCACAAAAAAAACACCCGCTCCTTTTCAGAAGCGGGTGTTTTTTTTGGAAAAGTACCTTTAGCCTTTTGCTAAAAATTCCTTCCGGATGATATTCAGTGCAGCGCCTTCCTTAAACCATTCAATCTGCTGCGCATTGTAAGAATGATTCACTTCAAAACTGTCAGTGCTTCCATTAGCATGGTTCAGCACAATCGTCAGTGGTTTGTCCGGTGCAAATTCGGTAAGCCCGATGATATCGATTTTGTCGTCTTCCTGAATCTTGTCGTAGTCGGCTTTGTCGGCGAAAGTAAGTCCAAGCATCCCCTGCTTCTTCAGGTTGGTTTCGTGAATACGGGCAAAGCTTTTTACCAGTACGGCACGTACACCCAGGTGACGGGGCTCCATTGCTGCATGTTCGCGGCTGCTGCCTTCGCCATAGTTTTCGTCGCCTACTACCACGGTGCCAATGCCAGCGGCTTTGTAAGCGCGTTGGGTATTGGGAACGGTTCCGTATTCACCGGTCAGTTGATTTTTAACGCTGTCTGTTTTTTCGTTGAAATAGTTCATGGCACCAATCAACAGGTTGTTGCTGATATTGTCGAGGTGCCCCCGGAACTTCAACCAGGGGCCTGCCATACTGATATGGTCGGTGGTACACTTTCCCTTAGCCTTGATCAGTAAAAGCAATCCTTTCAGATCGTTACCTTCCCAGGCGGCAAAAGGATCTAGTAATTGCAAACGCTTGCTGTCTGGTTGTACAATGACTTCTACCTTACTGCCATCTTCAGCAGGCTGCTGATAACCGGCATCTTCTACTGCAAAGCCTTTGAGCGGCAATTCGTCGCCCGTTGGTGGATCCAGTTTTACCTGCTCCCCATGTTTGTTGGTAAGCGTATCGGTTAATGGATTAAAGTTCAAATCTCCTGCAATCGCCAGTGCGGTAACGAGTTCCGGACTGCCTACAAACGCCATCGTGTTGGGGTTGCCATCTGCCCGCTTGGCAAAGTTCCGGTTAAAGCTATGAACGATGGTATTGCGTTCCTGCTTTTCGGCACCCACGCGATCCCACATACCAATACAGGGTCCACAGGCATTGGCAAATACCGTGGCGCCTATTTCTTTAAAAGTTTCGAGGAAACCATCCCGCTCAATCGTATAACGAACCTGCTCACTACCCGGAGTAATGGTGAATTCTGATTTTAGCGATAATCCTTTTTCGGATACCTGCTTCGCCAGACTTACTGCCCGGCTGATGTCTTCATAGCTGCTATTGGTACAGCTACCAATCAGACCTACTTCAATCTTGGTAGGCCAGTTGTTGGCAGCAGCTGCTTCCTTCATTTTGCTGATTGGTGTAGCGAGATCGGGCGTAAACGGTCCGTTCAAATGCGGCTCGAGTTCGCTGAGG
>JBGSNV010000048.1:0-2744 GCA_041739485.1 Chitinophagaceae bacterium | reverse complement strand
TCTCAGCGAGTTCTTCAGTAGAAGGCTCTCTTTCGTGTTCCTGTTCGAAAGCCATATAGGCTTTGTTTGCTTTATTATAGGTACCAATTTTATTCTGAGGTAAACGCACAAGTCTTCCCTGCTCAGCCAAAGCCTGAAGGATAGATTGACGAATCCACCATACCGCATACGAAATGAATTTAAAACCTTTAGTTTCATCAAAACGTTGAGCGGCTTTAATCAAACCAAGATTTCCCTCATTGATCAGATCACTGAGCGATAAACCCTGATGTTGATATTGTTTCGCTACGGAAACCACAAAACGCAAGTTGGCAGTGGTCAGACGCTCCAAAGCGCGCTGATCTCCCATTTTAATCCTTTGGGCTAAAATGGTTTCTTCCTCCGGAGTAATCATTCCAATCTTAGAAATTTCCTGAAGATACTTTTCTACTGCCTGCGAATCACGGTTAGTGATCTGTGTAGCTATTTTTAATTGCCTCATATGATTATTTACTGATTTTCAACGAAATATACTGCCCAAAATTGGATTTATCAGCATTCCGACCCCGCTTTTTTGTAAACATTGTGGATAAAACTTTACAAAGGGGCCGCAAAGGTAAGACGCCTGTTTTTTACTTTTTCATCTTTTTATTCAAAATTTAGTAATTTTTTATACAAAAAGAATCCTGAGTCGCATTAATTCAACCTATGTTAATGCCTGCATGTACCATAAATAACCATTGACTTTTTAAAATTACTTTTATTTAATGTTAATCTTTCACGAAAAAGATTCATTCCCAATCTACTTTAACTACAACAAACGATTGAAAAGTGAAATCACATATAAATTCAATGGATTCTTTTATACAAGCTTTCCCCATTTTTTATTGAAAGCCCCGAATACAATAAGTAGTCAATTGCTGAGACGAAAAAGGTGAAGCTTGCAGAGCTCCACCTTTTAAACAATTATCCAATTTATTTAGAAACGGTAAAGGGCCTAACATTTTCAAATGAATGAAAACTATTTCCCGGTTGCCTTTTTAGCCCGGGCTGCTTTTACTTCGGCAGGCTCAATAAAAGAAGCTTTATTTCCAAAAGAATTTCTTACGTAAGTCAATACATCTGCAATTTCCTGATCAGAAAGATATTCGAGTGCTGGCATTGGATTTTCATATTCCTCGCCATTTACTTCAATTGCATCATTTAAACCCTTGATAACCACATTTATAAGTCGCTTTTTATCTCCAAGCACCCAATCGGTTTTTACTAAAGGAGGGTTTAACCCCGGAACACCTGCACCGTTTGCCTGATGACAGGCCAAACAATTCTTGGTATACACTTTTTTTCCAGCGGTCATTCTTGGATTTTCGTTTGTCTGCAAAAAAGCAGCTGCACTTCCCAACATCAAGACCAATAAAAATCCTATTTTTTTCATCATAACTAATTGAATTTTAATAATATATAAACATTACTCCCTTATCTACTTTCCGCTTTTCCCTATATTATTCCGAGCCCTCGAATCGAATCTGCCACACCCGGCCCTCCCGGCTATCGCTTACAAGCAGGGAGCCATCAGACATTTGTGCAAGACCGCAGGGCCGATAAAGCGCGTCTCCTGTACTCATAATGTATTCCTTGCCGGTAAAACCTTCAGCAAACAACTCATAATCTCCTGCCGGTTTTCCATCTTTCATTGGCACAAAAACCACATTGTAACCGGCTTGTCTGAAAGGTGCCCTGTTCCAGGAACCGTGAAAAGCTACAAATACACCATTTCTATAACGTTCCGGAAACTGATCGCCGGTATAAAATAGCATCGCATTGGGTCCCCAATGCCCGGGAAAGGCTACTAAGGGCTGCTCTTTCAGCGCGCATCTGCCTAATTCAATGCCATCACCACCATATTCCGGAGCAAGTACTTTCTTGTTCTGAATGGGATCATAATAACAATAAGGCCATCCATAATCTTTTCCGGCTTCAATCCGAAACATTTCCTCAGCCGGCAATTCGGCACTCAAGCTGTCTGAATACTCTTCGGGAAAAAGCGAAGACAACATATCCCGTCCATGCTGCATCACATACAAAGCATTGACCTCATTATTCCAATCGAGCCCAACCACATTGCGTAATCCGGTGGCATAGCGGGTGCCTTCTGCATAACTTTGATCTACCCCATCTGCCTTGAATCTCCAGATCCCGCCGGCGCTGTCTAAAATGGGACAAGGATCCATACCGGGAGAGTCTTTGGTACGGTCTTTCACCTGACAAGCATTGCTTGGCGCACCGATATTTACATAAATATTACCGGCATTATCTAGAGCAATGGACTTGGAAGCATGCTGGCGACGGCTCCATAAACCTTGAATAATGCGTTGCGGGGTTTCTTTTTGCTGCACATTACCTGATTTATCCAATGCATACCTGAAAACAGCGTCATCACTCGAAGCATAGAGGTATCCGCTGTGGATTGAAATACCTGTTCCTCCATAATTTGCAAAACTATCTAATAGTACAAAATCACCCGAAGTTGGGTTCCGGCGCATTTGTAAAATGCCGCTACCGTTGCGCAACCGATCGAGTTTAATAAACAGGTCTCCATTAGGCGCAACGGCTATATGCCGGTTTCTTCCTGCGGAGGACACGAGGGTCGTTGCCTTAAAACCACTCTTAACCCGAATAACCTGTTCTGCATCTTCTTTTACCCTGTCTTTGTTCATTTCCCCACTATCTGTGGCTATAGCAACGAATGGTAAAACTATCAAGGC
>JBGSNV010000047.1:0-7728 GCA_041739485.1 Chitinophagaceae bacterium | reverse complement strand
AATTAAAAAAAATGTCACTTAATGACCGTTTTAACATGAAAATATTTACAACTAATACAAATACTGAAATTTCTGAAACAAAGCAACTATCATTGTTTAAAGATTATTAAAAAATGTCAACCTATTTTAGGCATGCACAGGGGAAAGGTGAAACGTGAAAAGCCTGCCCTGTGGTACGAAGGGTGAAATGTGATACGAGAAAGGTAAATCCTCAAACATTCACAAACACTCAAAAATCAAGAAAACACCAAAGGATTAGAGTAATTAAGTGAATTGAGTCAATTGAGTGGTTGGGGGATTAGGTTGATTTAGTTATTGGTGAAAACGCTTGTTCCATCCCGGATAAGCAGGGATTAAAACCTCGAATGCTCTTGATTAAAACCCTGGATAGACCAGGATTAAAACTTGGCAATTAAAACTGGCTGTAATCGCCGCACTAAGAAAAAACATTCAGGAAATCCTTATCTGAAGCATTTATCCCGATAGCCAAAAGAGAAATCGTATCTACACGTACCCACAAAAAATCCCGGTGCTTTTCAACACCGGGACCTTCTACCAAACGCTTCACGTTCCAACCACCTCTTAATTCAAATATTTGGTAATGTCTTCGCTCATTGGCTCTACATTACTTGGGAAATGCTCTAATAATTTTCCATTTTCATCAAGCAGGAACTTATTAAAATTCCATCCGATGGTAGCATCTAATACCCCGTTTTCGCTTTTGTTGGTCAACCACTTAAACAGCGGATCTATATCACCACCCTTTACACTCACTTTGGATGCCATCGGGAAGGTTACGCTGAATTTGCTGGTACAAAATTCTTTGATTTGTTCGTTGCTACCGGGTTCCTGTCCACCAAAATTGTTGGCCGGAAAACCAATCACTACGAGCTTGCCTTTGTACTTTTTGTACAATTGCTCCAAACCTTCGTACTGCCGGGAATAGCCGCACTTCGAAGCGGTGTTTACGATCAATATCTTCTTGCCCTTGTAGGCACTCAGGTCAAGCGAGCCGCCATCAATGCTTTTTACTTTGAAAGCATAAGCGGTATCTGTTTTTAGTGGAGTAAATGCCATCATGGTAATTGCTGCTGCGATGAATAAAAACCTTGTCATTTTTTTAATGTTGATTTATAAGTGATAAACAAATAATTACGGGATATGTTCCAAAGTTAGCCGCTATTTTCCCGCATTCCTTGCTAAAAGAATGCCAATCTCTGCTAACGCAACTCGTATGCTCCCAAATCAGGCCTTGTTCCAACCGTTCTTGAGTTGCCATCCAAATCGGATAGGAGGCTTGTGGTTTGTCCGGCATCTATAGCCGGAGAGCCGGTCCTCAATCGGAAATTATACCGTCGCAAATTGGTATTGATGCTATCAAACAGCGGGTCCGTATTGCGGATGACTGTCTGTTCGGTTACATTTTGTAGTGCATCCTTGTTTTTGTACAGTACATTCTGCAACAACACAATGAATGCCGGTCCTGCAGTCCGATTGATCAGGATCTCATTTTCCGGAATACCGCCCTGTCCCCACACAATGCTGTTGGTAAAGCGGGCATTCAGCGGATTGGATGCACCGTTAAAGTTATTACCTACATACAGTACCGGTTGCCGGTGGTTCTGATAAAAATTGGCATAAGTTGCTATCGTGCAATGCTCAAAAACATACTGCCCGCCACCGGTTAGAATGACATTGCTCCCTCCGATGCCCGCTTGACCGTCGTTGCCACATTGGGTAATGCGGCAATTGCGGGCGATGACCGAACTATTGAGCGCAAACAGCCCGAGATCGAAGGCATTCTCAATCACCGTTTGCTCAAGGATCAGCTTTGCAGGGACCGCATTGGCCTGTCCGGCACAAAGGATTCCCTGAAAGGCATTGCTGATTTCGGTATAGCGCAACAGATTGCCCGTACTGCCGTCATTAAAAATAACACCGGGCCAGCCTCCCGGAAATTCGCTGTTCGGGGCATCCAGCCGGTCGCTGCGGAAACGGATGCGGTCTGCGTTGCCGGCTTCGCCAAGACATTGCAAACTGCCGTTTACAATCAGCGGCGCATTTGCATTGAAATAAATTCGCGAACCCTTTTCTATGGTAAGCGATGCACCCGCAGCAATCGTCAGCGGCCGCAGAATTACATAAGGCAGGTTGGCATCCCAGATCGTATTACCGGTAAGCGTTCCTCCGTTTACAAAACGCGCATTTTGGCCATAAGCCTGTAATTGCACCAACCGGTTATTGCCGTTAAAATTAATTTCGATGCTATCCCGTACTACAAAAGGTTGATTTTGAGCGTCGGGATTGATGGTTACCCGCACAAAAATGTACAGACTGTCCTGTGCAGCGAGTTCAAGGCCGTTGGCTTCGGGCAGGGGCTGTCCGTTAATATTGAGCGCGAAGGCAGAAGCATTACCACCGAAAAGCCGGATCCGGTCGATGCGTAATTTCTGATTGTTTTCATTGACAAGGGTAAAACGCCGGGTAACCGACCCCTTGCTTGTAAACACCGTATCGAACCGAAGCGTATCTACCCCTATTTGCAACAGCGCATCCGGAGAGTTGATGAAACCCTCTTTCTCACAGCCACATAAGATCAAAGCAAGCATCCAAAGCGGTAGAAAGCGAAATAATAAAGCAGTTCGATACATAAAATAGGCCGGTCAACGGCAGGTGTTCGGGAGTATATATTTCATTTTACCCCGATTGGTTTGCAAATTCAGGCTATTCCTGCGAAATAATGTTTTTTTCTGTGCAAAGTCTTCTTAAATCGCCCCTAAATTATTAAAAACGGCTTGCCACAGCCAAACTGAGTACAGAAAGTTGCAGCCCCGGGATTTTCAGGAGTACCTGTCCGCAGGCATCAAGGGTGGCCCCCGTAGTAATCACGTCATCTACCAGTAAGGCATGTTTGTTTTGGAGGTGTCCGGTATCAAGCAGGTCAAAAACATGCTCCACATTGGCCCACCGCTGAATCCTTGATTTTTTGGTTTGGGTCTGTGTATGAACCGTACGCATTACCGCCACTTCTTCTACCGGCAACCCGGTAGTGTTGTTTAATCCGCGGCAAAGGATTTCACTTTGGTTAAAACCCCGGATAGCGAGTTTTCGCTTGTTCAGTGGCAAGGGAACTAATACATCAACCGATTCAAACCAGTTGCAGGTCTTTTGTAACTGCGCTCCCATGGTTTGACCCAAATAAATACCGAGCTCAATATTGCTCCGGTATTTCAATTGATGGATCAGTTTTTGCGTAAGTCCGTCTTTGCTGAAAAACAGCCAGCTTGTTCCCTGTTTTATGGGTAGCCTGCCGGCAAACAAACGGGATACATAATTTTCATGGGCGTTTTCGAAATGGGTTCGTGGCAGTTCCTTTAAACACCGGCGGCACAAGCGCTGCTGTCGTTGGTACAATTCGTACCCGCAACCAATGCATTGGTGAGGGTAAAAAAGTCGTGTCAGGTCTTCGAGGTAGCGAAGTGTTCGCATGATTTTGAGTTTGTTTAAAAATAATAAGAAGGGTATAGAAATGCAAATTCAACCCGTCAATCCGCTGTTTTTCAGGGTTGCTGCACAGAATGAGGTTGATTCCGCTACATCTGATAGCTTTGCACGAAAATTATAAAGGTTTGGGCCACACCGTTTTTTTAATTACACCACCGTTTACACAGCTCAATACACCGTATCCGGCGACGGCTTACCTCAAGGGTTTTTTAAACACAAGGGGTATTGATTCGTTTCAGGCTGATCTTGGCATTGAAGTAACTATCCGGTTGTTTTCCCAAAAAGGACTGAAGGCCTTGTTTGAAAATATTGCCCTCCGCCAACCCGAATTGACCCCGAATACCCGGCGTATCGTTGCTTTGAAGGAACATTATATCGAAACGATTGAGGCGGTCATTGGCTTTTTACAAGGCAAACAACCCACCCTTGCACACCGCATTTGTAACGGACATTATCTGCCCAAGGCAAGCCGCTTTGAGCATGCCCAACAAATAGGAGAGGCCTTTGGCAATATGGGCTTGCAGGACAAAGCCAAATACCTCGCCACCATGTACCTCGAAGATCTGAGCGATCTGATTAAGGAAGCGGTGGATGAGCATTTTGGGTTTAGCCGCTATGCGGAAAGACTTGGTCGCTCGGCCAATCAGTTTGATGAATTATACGAGGCGCTGCAACAGCCCTACACTTTTATCGATCAACTCCTGATCGATTTGTTGCAGCAGCATATGCAAAAGGTAGATCCCAAACTTGTGGCGCTTTCAGTGCCTTTCCCGGGTAACCTGTACAGCTCGCTGCGCTGCGGGCAATGGATTAAAAAAAACTATCCAAAGGTAAAAGTGGCCATGGGTGGCGGTTTTGCCAATACCGAGCTACGCAGCTTATCCGATGAGCGGGTGTTTGAGTTCTACGATTTTATTTCGCTTGACGATGGCGAAGCGCCGATAGAAAACCTGATCAAACTGATTCAGGGCGAAATTGGGGTGGATCAGCTAAAGCGGACGTATACCCTTGCCAAAAAAGCGGAAACCGTCAACACGCCCGTTTTGGCTGGCGACGATGACGAGGAGGATACGGAATTCGATTCTCAGGAGACAGCCTTACAATATATCAACAACCCCTCTTGTAAGGATTACAAGCAGGGAGATGTGGGAACCCCGGATTATTCCGATCTGCTCCTCGATCAATATATAGATGCCATAGAAGTAGTGAATCCCATGCACCGCTTGTGGAGCGATGGCCGGTGGAATAAACTCACGATGGCGCATGGCTGCTATTGGGCCAAATGCACCTTCTGTGATGTGAGTCTCGATTATATCAAACTCTACGAACCCGTTGCTGCATCGCTGCTTTGCGATCGGATGGAACAAATGATGGCGCAAACCGGTACAAATGGTTTTCATTTTGTAGATGAAGCGGCACCTCCGGCCCTGATGCGGGCATTGTCGCTTGAAATTATCCGGCGTAAACTCCCGGTGGTTTGGTGGACCAATGTGCGTTTTGAGAAAAGCTTTACCCGCGATCTTTGTCTGTTGCTGAAAGCTGCCGGGTGCATTGCGGTAAGCGGCGGGCTCGAAGTGGCAAGCGATCGGTTGCTGGCACTTATCCAAAAAGGGATTACCGTTTCGCAGGTGGCACAGGTAAACCGGCACTTTACCGAGGCCGGTATTATGGTACATGCCTATTTGATGTATGGTTTTCCTACCCAAACCGATCAGGAAACAATCGATTCGTTGGAAATGGTGCGGCAAATGTTTAAAACGGGCATAATGCAATCGGGTTTCTGGCATCAGTTTGCCATGACGGCGCATAGTCCGGTGGGCTTAAACCCCAAAAAGTTTGGGGTAAAAAGCATCATCCCTTCCAAACCTACTTTTGCTGATAACGATGTGATACACGAAGACCCAACGGGTGCCGATCACGATACCTTTAGTCAGGGCTTGAAAAAATCCTTATTCAATTATATGAGCGGGATTGGGTTGGAGGAACCTCTTAACAAATGGTTTGACCGCAAAGTTCCCAAAACAACGGTACCTGCTGATTATATTGAGAAAGCCCTCGATGAAGTGCCTTATGCAAGTCACAAACCCAATACGAAAGTGGTTTGGTTGGGGCAGCCGCCTGTGGTGGAAATAACGACGAAATCGAAAAAAGGAAACACCTGGCAGGTGGCCAACCTGCAGTTTGAAGCACCCGAAACAAGCCTGAACATCCGGCTAAGTCCCGAAGAGGCAGAATGGCTATTGCCAATGCTCGAAAAGCTGTCGGTACATCAGCCCAAACCGCTTACCCTGAGCGAAGTACAAGCTAGTTATGAGGCAGCCGGATTGGAAAATTTCCCGCTTTTCTGGGATAATAAACCTATGAATACTTTGTATAAAGTGGGGTTGTTGATGTTGTAGATTTCACAACCTGCTTCCTAAAAATAGTCGTCGTAGTGCTTGTCACACACACCACAAGGGGGATAAAAAAACCGGAACGCCATCTCTGACATTCCGGTTTTAACTCGAGCATGGGAGGAATTACAATATACTCACCTTAGCCACCTTCCCCTTTATTCTTTCTTTTTGAATCAGCGGCAGTACAATATGTGCCTTTTTGCGCCGGATGGCAGCAAACGCCATAAAGTCCTTTACTTCAATCAGCCCGATATCTTCTTTGGCCAATTTGCCTTTGTGGGATAAAAAGCCGACAATATCTATTTTATTCACTTTATCCTTTTTGCCATGCGCAAAGGAAAGGGTTACCCATTGTGGTTTTTCCGGTAGATCCGGGTTTTCAGGAAGTTCAATCTGTTCTATTTCAGTACCTGCAAAGCCCGGAATCTTTTCGTCGGGTCCTATCATTAACACCACGGTTCCGCTGCGATCAACCCGGGCAGTCCGGCCATTGCGGTGGGTATAGCTGTCTTCTGTATGGGGCAAATGATAATGAACGATGTAACGGATATTCGGGATATCGAGCCCTCTTGCTGCAAGATCGGTAGTAACAAGGGTGCGGGCGCTTCCGTTCCTGAATTTGGCGAGGGCAAGTTCGCGGTCTCTCTGTTCAAGTGCTCCGTGGTAGTACACATTGGGGATGCCATTATCCGACAGGTAATCTGCCGTGCGGGCTACAGCGTCGCGGTGATTGCAGAACACGATCGAAGAGCGGTCGGCCGCCACACACAAAAAGAGGTAAAGGTCGTGCAGCTTGTCTTTATCATCGCAATGAATGGCCTGAACGGTAAGGATATTGGCCGATTCTTCGGTAAGGAAATCAATGCGTTGCGGCTCTGTGAGATCTATCGTAACGGGCAATACCTCGGGGGCGGTAGCGCTTACGAGCATGCGATGTTCGAGGTTTTTAAGCGCAAAAAGCACTTCGCGGATCTCCCCTTCAAAACCAAGTTCGAGACATTTATCAAATTCATCCAATACGAGGGTATGAATCTGTTGGGGGTTGATATTTCCCCGACGAAGGTGGTCGGCTAATCTGCCGGGTGTTCCTATTATCAGGTCGGGTGCTTCAAGCAGGTTGTTCTCTTCAATCTCCCTTTTGTGACCTCCGTAGCAAACGGTTACTTTTCTTCCGGTCTTCATCGATTTCCAAACCAATTCTATTTGCATGGCAAGTTCTCTCGACGGAGCAATCACCATGCTTTGGGTTCCGGATATATCTTCCCTCATACGGCCAAGTAGCGGCAGCAAAAAGGCGAGGGTTTTACCGGAACCGGTATTGGCAAGCAGTATAATATCTCCCGGATTTTGTTGTGCTTCCAAAGCAGCCTCCTGCATCGGGTTGAGCGCTTCAATGCCTAATGCACTGAGGATATCTTCGATTGATAATGATGATAGTAACATGCTGCAAAGGTAAGCTAAGGCAACTTGGGAATAACTTGTTTGCGTAGGATTGAAGGTTGAGCAACTCTGAAAGGATTTTTATGGTTAAAAATTACCCATTTTAAGGCCAGATTCCCATTGTGGGAACAGTGAAATGGATCAAGAAAATACAAAGTGTTGATTATCAATACTATAGTTTTTTGGCATAATGTTTGCAAGTGATAAGTAACATCATAAAATTTCCAAACTATGAAAAAGACTTTCCTTTTCGTTTTACTCGCCGGTTTCGTTTTCTCTTTGGTTGCTTGCACAAGCTACCGGGAAATCGGATGTCCTGCCAACGTGCAGTCTTATAAGTACCGTGGTCGCTAAAACGCTGTAAAGTTTGGCTTTTTTCATGGGTTAT
>JBGSNV010000033.1:0-15639 GCA_041739485.1 Chitinophagaceae bacterium | reverse complement strand
TGGTTTAGAAAATGGAGTCGTGAATATTTATTTGCAATTAAACAAAAATGCAGATCCTGCACAAGTGGCTGATCAGCTTACAAAAATGATAAAAGATGCGGATGGCCCTGATAACACAAGCTCTGCTATTTTACAACCTTTCAGTGCCTTGCATTTGGCACCGTCTTTTAATTATCCATTCCAAACTTACGGGAGTTTAATGCTGGTGGTTTTATTTTTTGGAGTCGCCTTGCTTATTCTTTCCATTGCCTGGGTGAACTATATTAATTTATCTACTGCGCAGGCCTTCAATCGTTCAAAAGAAGTAGGAGTCAGAAAGGTGTTAGGCGCAAGCAGGTTACAACTGATATTTCAATATCTTATGGAAACCCTTTTGCTTTCGATAGTTGCTGCTTGCATTGCATTTATATCGGTTTATCTTTTACAAAATAAATTCAATGAATTTACCGGAAAGGAATTGAGCCTTACTGTATTTAATCAAGGTAAATTCTGGGTCATTGGTATCCTTGCTTTCCTGGTTGGCTCTTTATTGTCCGGTGGTTATGTAGCTATATCGCTTACTTCCTTTAAACCCATTTCTGCTATCCGGGGAAATCTCTCTCAAAAATTTGCAGGATTTTCCCTTCGTAAAGGACTGGTCGTTTTTCAGTTTACCATTTCTATCATTTTTATCATTGCCACGGTTATACTGTACAAACAGCTTCAATACATGCAACAGGAAAAGCTGGGTATGGATTTGGATCAGCTCGTTGTAATAGAAGGGCCAACGGTATCAAGTGAAGGTCAGGCTGAAAGAAATGTGTCTTTTAAAAATGCTTTAGGTCAGTTGCCTTTTGTAAAAAAGTATGCGGCGAGTAACAATGTTCCCGGGCAGGGATATAATTTTTCTGCCAATGGAATTACAAGCCTGAATCCCGCTAAAGATGATGAAAAAAAGCCCTATTGGATGTTCATTTGTGATAATCAGTTTTTTAATACCTATGATATTCAATTTGCACAGGGGAAGACTTTTTCAAGGGAGGATGCAGAGCGAAGCTGGAATAATGTAAGAAAAGTCATCCTTAATGAAAGTGCTGCCAAGTCTCTTGGGTTTGATTTGAAGGATAATATTATTGGTGAAAAGATCAATTGGGGTGAGCAGTTTGAGATCATTGGGGTCGTAAAGGATTATCATCATCTTTCTTTAAGGGAGGTAATCAAGCCCGTCATTTATCTGGGTTCGGTTTCTTTTTCCTATTTCACTGTTCAAATGGATATGAAGAATATACCGGCTAAAATCAATACGATCAAGGACTTGTATAACAATACCTTTCCCGGCAATCCATTCGATTATTTTTTTGCAGATGAGCGATATAGTCAGCAATATTTTGCAGAGAAACAATTGGGTTCTGTTTTTATTGTAGCTGCATCTATTGCAATCTTTATTGCTTGTATGGGTTTGTTTGGACTAGCCGCTTTCTCTGCAAAGCAACGTATTAAAGAAATTGGGATCAGAAAGGTTCTTGGTGCCAGTGTAGCAAGTGTAACCGCTTTGCTTTCGAGAGATTTTATTAAGCTTGTACTGATTTCCATTTTAATCGCAACCCCTATTGCCTGGTGGGCTATGGATAAATGGCTTGCCGATTTTGCCTATCGCACTTCTTTAAATGTTTGGGTTTTTATAGGCGCAGGCGTTACAGCGATTTTTATTGCATTATTCACCATTAGTTTTCAGGCTATTCGTGCCGGGTTGGCAAATCCGGTAAAAAGCTTAAGAACCGAATAAACAACATTTTTATGATAAGGAATTACCTAAAAGTTGCCTGGAGGAATCTGGTTAAGAATAAAACCTTTTCAATTATCAATATTGTTGGGTTAGCTTCGGGGCTTGCTTGTTTTATATTGATTGCTCTTTATGTAACCGATGAGTTGAGCTATGATAAGTTCAATGAGAAAATCGATAGGATCTATCGGATTAACTCGGATATAGAATTTGGTGGAAACAAGTTACACATGACCGTAACCCCTGATCCAATGGCTGCAGCTTTGAAACAGGATTATCCGCAAGTAGAATCCTATTGCAGAATTTATGCTTCGGGCGGATCAAAACTGTTGAAAAAGGGAAATACATTTATTAATGAAGCAAAGGTTGCACATGCTGATTCTACTTTTTTTGATCTATTTACTTTACCTGCAATATATGGGGATACCAAAACAGCCTTAGATGAACCAAACTCAGTAGTTATTACAGAATCCACTGCTATAAAGTATTTTTCTTCAACGGATGTTATCGGGAATTTTATAGAAACAAATGATAACTCCAAAACCCTGTATAAAGTAACTGCTGTTATAAAAGATATCCCTCGCAACGCCCATTTTGATTTTGATTTTATTTTTTCAATGGAAAATGTAGATTATGATTGGGGACAGTTTTTGAGTAATAACTTTCATACCTATCTTTTACTAAAACCCGGTACCGATTATCAGGAATTTGAGAAGAATTTTATTCCTTTTATTGATAAATATGTTTTGCCTCAGGCCCAGCAATTTATGAATGTGAAATCTATGGATGAAATGAGGGCAAACGGGAATAAACTCGAGTATAGTTTAATGCCGGTAAAAGATATTCATCTGTATTCTGACAGATTTCCTGAACTAGCTGTAAATGGAAATATTCAGTATGTATATATTTTTTCTGCCGTTGCGTTATTTATTTTATTATTGGCTTGTGTCAATTTCATGAATCTTTCTACTGCAAGATCTTCCGGACGGGCGAAAGAAGTAGGTATCCGAAAAGTAATGGGGTCAGAGAAAAAATCCCTGATTGCTCAATTCATTACGGAGTCCGTTTTATTGGCTTATATTTCTTTAGGTTTCTCCATCATTATTGTAGTTGGAATACTGTCTTACTTTAATGATCTTTCCGGAAAAAGTTTTGTCGTTTCTGATTTATTTAGTCCGGTGAATTTTTTGGTATGGCTCTTACTTCCGGTTTTTGTTGGTTTTTTGGCTGGAAGTTATCCCGCTTTTTATCTTTCTTCCTTCAAGCCTATTTCTGTTTTGAAGGGTAAGATGAATGCAGATTTTAAAAAGAGTAACCTTCGGAATCTGTTGGTAGTCTTTCAATTTGCAACCTCTATTTTTCTAATGGTTGCAACTATTGTAGTTTACCGGCAATTAAATTTTATTCAAAATAAGGAATTGGGTTACCATAAGGATCAGGTATTAGTGGTTAACAATACCAATGCTTTGGGTAAAAGTGCTGCCGCTTTCAAGGAGGAGGTTTCAGGGTTCGCCGGTGTATCAAGCGCTACGTTTGCAGGTTATTTACCGGTTTCAAATTCTTCAAGAAGTGATTATGCCTTCTCTAAAGAGGCTGTAATGGACACAAAGAACAGCCTGAGTACACAGGTTTGGGGTATTGATTTTGATTATATCAATACCCTTGATATGGAAATTTTAAAGGGGCGCAATTTCTCAAAAGAGTTCATTTCGGACTCCAGTGGAATTATTATTAATGAAACGACAGCAAAAGTGCTTGGATATGAAAACCCTGTAGGTGAAAAAATCTATTCCTTTTTTAGCTCACCGGGACAGTCTGAATTGAAAGCCTTTACTATTATTGGTGTTGTTAAGAACTTCCATTTTGAATCTCTGAAGCAAACAGTAGGGCCACTCATATTTGTATTAGGTGACAGAACAGGTGCTACTGCTTTCAAAATAAATGCAGGCGATATTCCGGATATCATCAAAAAGGTTGAAAGTAAATGGGTAGCAATGTCCCCTGGCTTGCCTTTCAGCTATGAGTTCTTAGATGAATCCTTTAATAATATGTACCGCGAAGAGCAGCGAACCGCAAAGCTTGGATTAACCTTTGCCATCATTGCCATTTTAATTGCATGCCTTGGTTTATTCGGGCTTTCCGCCTATATGGCCGATCAGCGTACCAAAGAAATTGGTATACGGAAGGTATTGGGTGCAACTGTTTCCAATATCACCAATATGCTTACACGTGATTTTTTAAAGTTGGTTTTATGGGCAGCAGTTTTGGGATGTCCTTTAGCGTTTTGGGCGATGAATAATTGGTTACAGGATTTTGCATTTAGAATAAATATCGCTTGGTGGATATTTGGTATTGCAGGGCTTATCACCTTACTGATTGCCCTTGGAACAGTAGGTTTTCAGGCTATAAAGTCTGCTATGGCTAATCCGGTTAAAAGTTTGAGAGCAGAATAAAAAATAATATTATGATTTTAAATTATTTCAGAACAACTTTTCGTAATCTGTCCCGGAATAAAGTTTTTTCGGTAATAAATATTGCAGGACTGAGTCTCGGACTTGCTTCGGCCATGCTTATCATTCTTTTTACCAAAGATGAGATCAGTTTTGATAAATTCCATGAAAAGGGAGATCGGATATTCAGGATCGTATCTAAGGAGTATAAGGCTGATGGTTCAATATTTGGTTCGGGAGGATTTACAGGATACTATCATGGCTATTTCTTCAAAGCCAATATTCCGGAGATTGAGGCGATGGTGCGATATCAGCCCACTTATAAAAATGTTTTAAAAGGAACAGAGTACCTACCCACGGAAGGGATAGCTGTTGATCCTGATTTTTTTACTGTTTTCTCTTTTCCCTTCCTTGAAGGAGACCCTGAAACTGCGCTCCTTCAGCCGGATAATGTAGTTCTTTCTGAGGAGGCTGCTATCAGGTATTTCGGCACAACCCATGCCTTGGGAAAAACATTAATGATGCGGGAGGACTCTGCTTTCAAGCCATTTAATGTTTCGGGAATTGCCAAAAATGCACCGCAAAACTCCTCCATCAGGTTTGGGATGGTATTACCCATTAAAGTTCCGGAAAAGGAGTTGACGGATAAAATGAATTGGTTTAATTTTTTCCTGAACACTTTTGTTTTATTGTCGCCCGATGCAGATATAAATGTGGTAGAGCGTAAAATGAACCGGCTTTACGAAGGTGATGCCAAATCGGCTATGGCTGAATTAAGTAAAGAATATCCGGATCTTGGTGCTACTGAGTATTTATTACAGCCGGTAGGGGATTTGCATTTAGGGAATGAATTCGGAGGAGGTAACGGTCTTGCGCAAACGAGTAATCCGGGTTATAGTTATATTTTGTCAGGTATAGCATTGTTTATTCTTATCATCGCTTGTATCAATTTTATCAATCTTACTGTAGCCCGTTCTATTCGCCGTTCGAGAGAAATCGGGATCAGAAAAGTAATTGGTGGAACCAGAAAGCAACTGATCTTAAAATTTTTAGGGGAATCCTTTCTGCTCAGTTTTATCGCCTTTTTATTAGCAATTATTTGGGTTCAGTTGAGCCTTCCAGTTTTTAGTGAACTAGCCAATAAAAAACTATCTATTTCCTATTTATTTGATTTGAAGCTTGTTTTGGCTTATTTGTTTTTACTAATGCTTACTTCTTTATTAGCGGGGTTTTATCCTGCGTTGGTTTTATCCGGGTTTCAACCGGTAAAGACTTTATACAACAGGATGCAGCTTGGTAGAAGTGGATACCTGCAAAAAGGTCTTGTTATTTTTCAATTTGTATTGGGCACTATATTAATCATTGGTACAATTACCATGTACAGGCAGCTTGGTTTTATGCTTCAAAAACCCCTTGGTTATGATGATAAAAATTTGATGATGGTCACGAAAAATTTTCTTACCAATGATGAGTTTGTCCGGTTTAGTGAGGCCCTTAAGCAGGAAGCCTTTGTTCTAAATGTAGCTCCAAGGAATATGGGAAGTTGGTCAACAAATGCTAAAATAGATGGAGAAGATAATATTCAGTTTAAAATTGAAACGGTAAATCCGGATTATGTGGATGTACTTGGTTTAAAATTAGTGGAGGGCAATAACTTCTCAAAAGATAACCTGACTGATATGACCGATGCTATATTAATCAATGAGTCTTTTGCAAAAAAAGCCGGGTGGAAAAATCCTGTTGGCCAACAACTCAATTTTTTCTGGGATAATAACCGAAAGGCAAAAGTCATTGGTGTTTTTAAAGATTACCACTATGAAAGCTTGCTCCGACCAATAGGGCCCCAAATATTGAGCATGCATTCCAATAATGATTATGGTCAGATTTTAGTCAGGATTCAGCCCGGTCAAACTACAAAAGCGGTAGACAGAATATCTCAAATTTTCAAGGAGCAATTTCCGATTGAGCCTTATGAATATCAGTTTAAAGAAGATGAAAACAGGGAAGCTTATACCATGGAGGAGCGGTGGAAAAAGATGTTACTTTTCAGTGCAGTGCTTACCATTTTTATCTCTTGCATCGGGCTTTTTGGTCTGAGTGTTTTAAATGCCGAAAGAAAAACAAAGGAAGTAGGAATCAGAAAAGTGTTGGGTGCTGATGTATTTTCTATTACAAAAACCCTTGTGAAAGATTTTATGTTCCTGATTATTATTGCCTTGCTGATAGGGATACCTGCTGCTCTTTATTTTTCCTATCAATGGCTTGAGAACTACCCTTATCGAATAGTGCCCGGTTTTTCAGTGGTTTCATTTACAGTAGTCATTATAGCATCTATTGCTTTGTTTACGCTTAGTTTTCAAACCATTCGGGCAGCATTGGCGAATCCGGTGAAAAGTTTAAGAAGCGAATAGTATATTCAAATTCATTATTCGAATACAACATAAATATATTCATGCAAAATTTTAAAAGAGTCATCCGACAAATGAAAAGGCAGCCTTTACACACTTTGATTGTGTTGGGGAGTCTTACATTGAGCATCTTCAGTTGCCTGTTGATTGGAGCCTTTGTGTCTGATGAATTACATGTTGACCGCGGAAATAAAAATCTGAATGAGATTGTTCTTTTCAGACAATTTGAAGCGTCTCCTCTAAGCGGAGGGCAATTCGCAACGGATTTTAAACTGCGGTTTCCACAAGTAGAGGACGCTGTGAGAATGAAACCAATGAATCTTTTGGTAGCTTCCGGGGGGGAAGGATTTTATGAATCAGAATTTTATTTTGCTGATCCCGCAATTGTGGATGTTTTTACTTTTCAATGGATCAAGGGTACTCCTAAGCAAGCTCTTGAAATGGCGAATGGTGTTGTTATCAGTGAACAAATTGCAGCAAAATATTTTGGTTACGAAGATCCTATAGGTAAAGTACTAACAGTGAATGGAAAGACCCGGTTCATTGTACAAGCTGTATTTGCCGATTCAAAACAACGTTCCCATATTCAGCCGGCTTTAATGGCGAGTTATAAAAGCGCCAATGAAGTTGCGGGTTACAATGTTACCACCAATTATTGGGGGCCGGGTTCCTATACCTATTTGCAGGTAAAAAAAGGAACAGACATTCAACGTTTTTCTGCTCTGTTACCTGCTTATTTAAAAAGCCTGAATGATCCCAATGCGCCTTTTGTATGGAAGCCTGCATTTATTCCTCTGAAAGATCTATATCTGCGGACTTCTCTTATTTCCAATAGTCCCATCACATACGTATACATATTTTCCGGGGCCGGTCTGCTTTTGCTTTTGTTGGCCGGGTTCAATTATATCAATCTTGCTACGGCAAAAGTAGCGATGCGGCAAAAGAATGTGGCCATCCAAAAGATATTGGGTTCTTCGATTCAAAGTTTGAGGGTGGCGTTTATGCTGGAGGCTATGATTTATATAATTCTTAGTTTTTTGCTGGCCGTCTTGCTGTCTTTTCTTTTCATGCCAATGGTCAACAGGTGGACAGACTTCGATCTTTCCTTAACGGTGTTGATTACACCGGTTAATTTACTGGCTGCTTTTGGATTCTTATGTATCCTTACGGTTTTATCCGGTACGTATCCGGCGCTTATTACTTCTTCTGCCAAGCCTATTACTGCCTTGCGAAATATCAATCCCTTTACGCATTCAAAAAGTCCTTTGCGTAAGATATTGGTGGTAGGTCAGTTTGCGGTATCGTTCATTATGATCCTGGTTACTTTGGTTGTATACAATCAATTACATTTTATCAAAGAAAAAAATGTAGGGTATAATCGGGATCAGGTTTTAACCCTTGATTTAAGGGACGCTGGTAAAAATGAAAAAATGCGATTTAAGCAGATGGTGTTGGATGTACCTCGGGTAGAAGCGGCTTCTGTATGTTTAGGATTACCGGGAAGTAATGTAATTCTTGGACAAAAATTGATTGAAGAACTCGTGCCAAAAGGATCTGATGATGCCTCTGTTTTTCAATTGACAATCGATAAAGATTTTGCAAAAACCTTTGGTGTTCGCTTACTACAGGGGCGTATGTTGGATGAAGACCGGGAAGCGGATCAGGGAAAATTTTTGATCAATGAGTCCGCTATGAAGAAATTCGGTTGGAAAGATATTGAAGGAAAATTTGTAGGATATTATACCTATCAATACAAAGCGGATGGCAGTTATGAGGAAGTTCCTCTGCGGGGGGAAGTGGTAGGTGTTCTCGCCGATTATAACCATAGTGATTTGAAATCACCGATTGAGGCTACTTTATTTTCTTTGAATAGTGGATACGAAAGCAAGATGGGTATCAAATTAAAAGGTGGGAGCTTGTCCGCTGTCCTGCCGTTATTGGAGCAGAAGTGGCATACTGTTTTTCCTGATAAGCCTTTTTCATATACTTTTTTGGATGATGCTTTTAATAAAAGTTATTCCAAGGAAATTCAAACGGGAAAAGTTTTTGCAGCCTTTTCCGGAGTTACCATTTTTATTTCATGTATGGGTTTGTTTGGATTGGTATTCTTTGCACTGCAGCGCCGGCAAAGGGAAATGAGTATCCGTAAAGTTTTAGGTGCCAAAGTATCAGATATCGCCGCAACGATATCAAAAGAATTTTTCCTGTTAATCCTGATTGCCTGTTTATTGGGTATGCCTGTTGCCTGGATAAGCGTGAATCAATGGTTGGAAATGTTTGCTTACCGTATTGACGTAGGTGCCTGGTTGATGCTTTTGCCCTTGTTGCTATTATTGATTTTGGTGAGTATAAGTATTGGTTGGCATGTTTTGAAGGCTGCTGCTTCCAATCCGGTTAATAATTTAAGAAGCGAGTAAAAATTAAAATATGATAAAAACCTATTTTATTACAGCATGGAGGTATTTAAAGAAGCATCGGGCTTATACAGCTATCAATATGATTGGCTTAAGTATCGGTTTGGCTGCCTGCCTGCTCATTATGGTATACATCCGGCACGAGTTGCGGTACGATACCTTTCATACCAACGCAGATCAGATTGTCAGGGCTACTTTTGAGTATAAAATGGGTAATACCATTCAGGAAGCTGCTACTACAGGCGCCAAGCTTGGACCGGAAGCAAAAAGGGTATTTCCACAAGTAAAGGATTATGCCCGTACATATTTATCTACTCAAACGGTGGCTGTGGGCAATCAAACGTTTGAAGAGTCCGGTTTTTTATATGCCGATACTGCTTTTTTTCAAATGTTTTCCTTTAGCCTGCTTGAGGGAACTGCTTCCTCTGCATTGACCGGTCCTGACAAAATAGTACTCACCAGATCACTGGCCCAAAAATACTTTGGGACGATTCATACAATGGACAAACAATTGGAGGTGGCAGGTAAAGCCTATACCGTTAGTGCCATTTGCGAGGATCCTCCAACCTACTCCCAAATAAAGTTTGGGTTGGTTACCAACTTTATGAATCTGTCTGCCTACAGCACAAGAGAACAATGGTGGATGGCTAATTGGGTTACTTATTTTCAGTTAGTGCCGGGTACGGAGCAAGCAGCTTTTAACGAGCGTCTGAATGCCTATATGCAAACAGAAAGTATACGAAATGAAGCGGGTTTGGAAGGGGGGGATTATATTCGCTTTCACCTTGAGCCTCTCGGGAAAGTGCATTTGTATGCTAAGCAACAAGGGCTTGAACCCAACGGAAATATCAATTATGTGTATATGTTTGGTGGGCTTGCTTTTCTTATTTTATTGATTGGTGCCACCAATTATACCAATCTTGCTACGGCACAATCGGTAAGCCGGGGTGCAGAAATTGGAATGCGTAAAACAATGGGGGCAACAAGGAAGGTCATCTTCTGGCAGTTTATGTCAGAGTCGGTTCTTGTGGTTTTCCTGGCAGGTATTTTAGCCTGCCTGCTTGCCGCATTGTTGTTGCCGGTTTTGAATCAGGTAAGCAACCGTCAATTCATTCTTTCCGATCTTTTGGAGTTGCAAACATTGGGTTGGTTATTCTTTGTATTGATCGGGGTTGGTTTCTTAGCAGGTATTTATCCTGCCCTATTTATTACGAGGCTAAAAGCATTACAGGTAATGAAAGGAAGTGTTAAGCTGGGCAAAGCTTCCTTAACCTTTCGGCAAAGCCTGATCATCTTACAATTTGCAGTTTCTGTATTTCTGATTGTGATTACCCTGATTATGACACAACAAATGGATTTTATGCAACATAAGCAATTGGGTTACCAAAAGGAAAAAATGCTCGTGTTGCCGATTGACCGCAAGATGGGAGAACAATATGTTGCCTTAAGGGAATCACTAAAAAATATACAGGGTGTTGAAAGCGTAACGGCAGCCACAGAAACTCCCGAATTTGTGCAATGGACGGATGGGGTAGTGGCTACCAATGAAAATGGTGAAAAATCCATTTCGGTGAAAGCGATGCCTGTAGATATTGGGTTTACCGAAACGATGGGCATGCAATTGCTGGCAGGTAAAGATTTTAAAGAAAATGATTTATTGCCTGAAAACGAAAAGCAGGAATTTGAAATCAGCAGCCGTGCTTTTATCCTGAATGAAGCACTGGCAAAAGAAATTGGCTGGACACCGGATCAGGCAATCGGTCAAAGTTTGACAAGAGGGTATGAAGGAAAAGTGGTTGGGGTGGTAAAGGATTTCCATTATCAAAGTTTGCACGATCCAATAGGTCCTATGTTGATTTTTTTGGAACCTAATTTTGTAAAATCCTTTGTGATCAGATTGAAATCAGGGGACGTCAATCCACAACTCAATCAGATAGAACAATGGTGGAAAAGCAGGGTACCACACCGGCCTTTCAGCTATCGGTTTCTCGACAATTCCTACGAAAAGCTGTATGATCAGGAAAGCCGTTCTTCCTTTCTTTTTAGCAGTATGTCAGTGATTGCAATATTGCTTGCCTGTCTTGGTTTATTTGGTTTAGCATCCTATAGTGTTTTACAAAGAACAAGAGAAATTGGTATCCGTAAAGTACTAGGTGCCGGAACTTTTTCTATTGTTTGGATAGTGGCAAAGCAATTTTTACCAATTGTACTGATTGGGATCGCTATCGCAATACCCGTGGCATGGTTGGTGATACATCAATGGTTGAACGATTTTGCTTACCGGGTTGAACCCTCCGTCTTTGTTGTTATTATCGCTTTTGTTTCGGTATTGATTTTGTCCTTTGCAACAGTGGGGATTAAAGCACTTGGAGCAGCAAACAGCAATCCCTTGAAAAATTTGCGAACCGACTAGCAATTATTATTCGAAAAAAATATCTGTTTAAAAGACAGCTTTCATTAATCAATTAAAAGGATCTTTATGAAAAATCATGTTATTCCATCCATTCGTATTGGCAAGTTGTACCCCTTGTTATTTTTTGTTCTGAGCATCGCTTGTTCCACACTGCTGAGCGCTCAGGATAAGAATCCTTATCTGGTAAAATCTTTTCCGGAATCAGTAAATAAAATAGAAGTAGTTACTTCGGGAGGGAGTATTTGGGTGGCGCACGAAAATGGAGAAAAGCCCCGCGTGGAGGTTTATGTAAAGGGAAACAATGGCAAAGAGCTTTCGAAAGAGGAGGCTGCGTCAAGGTTTGAGGAATATTATGATTTGAGCATCGAAACCTCAGGGAATGTTCTAAAAGCTTATGCAAGATCAAAAAATAATATGAACTGGAAAAATAGTCTCAGTGTGTCTTTTAAAGTATACAGCCCTGCAAAAATAGAAACCGATCTGAAAACAAGTGGTGGCAGTGTTTCAATGAGTGGATTGACAGGCAATCAGAAGCTGATGACAAGTGGCGGTAGCCTGAGTATTTCTGATATCAAAGGAAATGTAGACGGTAAAACCTCCGGAGGTAGTATTCTGCTGAAAAATATACAGGGCAATATTAGCTCAAAAACAAGTGGTGGTAGCATTGATGCGTCTTTGCTTTCAGGTAAAATAGATATCGGTACTTCGGGTGGATCGCTTTCGCTTGAGGATTTGAAAGGCGAAATCAGGGCTTTTACAAGTGGTGGTTCCATTAGTGGCAACAATATTTCCGGTGCCCTTGAAACCAAAACTTCCGGCGGGGGTATTTCTTTAACCAAAATGAGGTGTAGCCTTGACGCAGCTACTAGTGCAGGTTCTGTAAATATAGAAATGGAAAACCTCAGTGGCTATGTAAAAATTATGAATTCGGCGGGTAATGTGAGTTTGAAATTGCCTGCTAATCAGGGGCTGGATCTGAACATACAGGCCAACCGAATTTCAATTCCTGATTTAAAAGATTTTAGTGGTGACAGCAACTCAAAAAGTATTAAGGGCACGGTAAAAGGTGGCGGTGTTCCTGTTTCTGTAAGAAGTTCATCAGGTACCGTCAGTATCCGGATGTAATGAAAAGTAATTCTTAAAACGCTGCAAACAATAAGGTATGGTTGGATTGAATTTAAAGGCGGCCTTTCGGCAACTTGCCAGGCAAAAGCTGTTTTCTTTTATCAATATATTAAGCCTTGCCATTGGCATCAGTGCCTCCTATATGATCTATTTGGTGGTGTCCTATGAATTCAGTTACGACCGTTTTCAAAAGGATGGAGACCGTATTTACCGGGTAGTAAGCAATATCAGTTATCCGGATATGGAAGTGAAAAACGGAGGTGTGGCAGCACCGCTTGGTAAAGTAGTTGGAACAGAAATTCCGGGAATTGAATGGGTGGCTCCGTTTTATATATACAACTACGATGTTCAGGTAAGCATTCCCGATCCGGGTAAAGCATCGCCTGCAGGTTTCAGATCAGAGCCGGGCATCATTTTTGCAGATAAAAATTATTTTCGATTAATGGATCATGGGTGGTTGGCCGGGAATGCGGAAAATGCCTTTTCAGATCCTTTTCGGGTAGTGATTACCCGCGACAAAATGGAGAAATATTTTCCAGGTCTCACTCCCGATCAGGTGATGGGCAGATCTATTTATTACAACGACAGCATTCGCACAACCTTAAGCGGCGTGGTTGAAAATATTACAGCAAAAACCGATTTCGAATTCAGTGCTTTTATTTCGCTTTCTACCATCGAAGCTACAGGACTTAGAGAACAATTTAGCTGGGAAAACTGGACGAATATCAATTCGTCTTCACAGGTTTTTCTAAAGCTAAAAGCGGGGGTAAAGCCGGAAACGATCAATGCAGCATTGGTAAAATTGTCGGAGAAATTTACGGAAAATGAATTCAACGATACCCGTAATCTTTTGCAGCCGCTTTGGGAAATTCACTTCAATGCGGACTATGAGGGATCCGATAACCGGTTGGCGCATAAGCCTACCTTGTATAGCCTGATTGGAGTAGCTGTTTTTTTATTGTTGCTCGGTTGTATCAATTTCATCAACCTGACTACTGCACAGGCTTCGCAGCGGGCAAGGGAAATTGGTATTCGAAAAACGCTCGGTAGCAGCCGTACCCAACTCGGCTTTCTTATTCTTACCGAAACCGCAATCATTACCACATTGGGCACCTTATTATCCATAGCGCTTGCCCCTGTTTTGTTGCAGGCCTTCCGGGAGTTTATACCCGATGCCCTGTTGCAGCAATCCCTGCTGAGTGTGCCGGTTTTATTGTTTTTGATTGGGTTGACCATTATTGTCACTTTGCTGGCAGGGTTTTATCCGGCGCTCATTTTAAACGGATACAAACCCATCAATACCATTCGCGATCAGGGAGTCGGTCAAACCGGTTTGTCGCGTAGCATACTGCTGCGCAAAGGGCTCACCGTTACCCAGTTTGTTATTGCACAGTTCTTTGTGATTGGTATTGTGGTGGTGGGTTTACAAACAAAGTTTGCACTCAATAAGGAAATGGGTTTTCGGAAGGAGGGTATTTTTACCATTGCCACGCCATGGAGTGATCCTAATCCGGAGAAAAGAATATTGCTTGCCAATAAGCTTTCGCAATTGGCAGGCATTGAAAAGGTAAGTTTAGCCGGTCAACCCCCTGCGAATTACGGCTACAATGCCACTTCGGTAAAATACGTGGATGGGGAAAAGGAAATAGAAACGATGATTGAAATTAAGAACGGGGATTCAATTTACCGGGCTATCTACGATTTAAAGCTTTTGGCAGGTTCCTGGCCAAGGAAGGTCAACGATTATCAAACTGAATATGCCATCAATGAAAGCCTTTTAAAACACCTCGGTTTTCAAAAGGCTACTGATGCTGTTGGGAAAACTTTTGATAACGGAACCACAATCACCGGCGTGGTTTCTGATTTTCAGGCAAAATCCATCCGGGAATCCATCAAGCCTTTGGGTTTTATCAATGTGGGCGATCAAACCCGGGTTATTCATGTTTTGCTGAATACGAATACGGCGGATGGTATGCTTTGGAAGCAAACACAAACGGCGGTGGCAAAGGTTTGGAAAGCGGTTTATCCCGAAGATGATTTTAGCCTGACGTTTATGGATGAACGCATTGCCGGTTTTTATGAAAAGGAAAAAGCCATCAGTCATTTGCTGAAATGGGCAGCCGGTTTGAGTGTTTTAATCAGTTTGCTGGGTTTGTGGGGATTGGTTATTTATACCACCAATTTGCGCAAAAAAGAGATCGGGATCCGCAAAGTACTCGGAGCTTCTGTTTTGGAAATTGCACGGCTTTTGTCCCTCGATTTGTTGCTGCTGGTGGTACTCGCTTTTTGTATTGCCGCTCCACTTGTGTGGATGGCAGCCGGTAAATGGTTGGAGGGATTTGCTTACCGCACCGAATTGCCCTGGTGGGTCTTCATACTCTGTGGTTTAGGAATGACCCTATTTGCCCTACTCATGTTAAGCATCCGGACACTAAGGGCTGCATTGGCCAATCCGGTAAAAAGTATCAGAACGGAATAAATAAAATATAAATATGTTATTATCACTAAAAGGGTTGCATAAATGGGTCACCGTTGGTGGACAAAGGGTTTTTCTGTTAAAGGATATTCATCTCGATATAGCCGAAGGGGAATTCGTGTCGATTATGGGGCCATCGGGTTCGGGTAAAAGCACGCTGTTGAATGTGATCGGTATGCTCGATCCGTTTGATGAAGGAGCCTATCATTTTTTGCATGAATCCGTTCATTCCCTGAAGGAAAAACAGCGGAACAACCTCTACAAGCAATACATTGGTTTTGTATTTCAGGCCTATCATTTAATTGATGAACTGACTGTATATGAAAACATTGAAACCCCTTTGATTTACAAGGATATCAAATCCTCCGAAAGAAAAGCGATGGTGGCCGATATGCTTGACCGGTTCAATATGGTGGGTAAAAAAGACCTGTTTCCTTCCCAATTAAGCGGAGGGCAGCAGCAGTTGGTTGGGATTGCGCGGGCACTTATTTCTAAGCCCAAACTGATTCTTGCTGACGAACCTACGGGTAACCTCAATTCAAAGCAGGGAGAAGAAATTATGGAGCTCTTTAAGCAGTTGAATCAGGAAGG
>JBGSNV010000031.1:0-6747 GCA_041739485.1 Chitinophagaceae bacterium | reverse complement strand
GTGGCTGTCAGCGGGTAGGTTTTTTCCCAGGATAGTGGACTTAAGCTTCCCCGTAAACCTAAATTCGTAGGATTTTGCAGGGTTTTGGCCTGCACATTTATCATGATAAGAATTTTATCCTGTGCTTTACCGGATATACTTAATCCTGCTAATACTAATAACAGCAGGTATTTTTTATAGAAAAAAAAGAAATGAAACATAAGAACCTCGATTTTATACAAGCACAAACCTCCACATTTTGATTGGGTAAAACGGCTCAAATACTGATTTGAGACCCATTTATAAGGACTCAATCTATGATTTGAGCCTATGAAGCATTCTTTTCAATCCATTCCTTCGGACTCAGACCCGCATATTTCCGAAAAGCCCTGTTGAATGTTGCTTTGCTATTGAATCCGCACTCGTAAGCCAGCGAAAGCAAAGTATGTTTTTCCTGTTCGCGGGCATTAAGTTTTTGTAAAACAGCTTCTATCCGGTAACCGTTGATGAAGTCATTGAAGTTTTTCCTGAATCCCTGATTGATTATTTTACTAAGCAGGGAAGGATTGGTACCGAGTTGTTTTGAAAGCTTCATCAGGTTCAGGTCAGGATCCTCATAGCCTTTTTCTGTGTCGATAGCCTGCTCTATTTTTTCTTTCCATTCCTCCAAAGGGAAGTCAGGTTCAAAAGCTGTTGCTTCCCTTGGTTCAATTTCAATAAAATCTATTTCAATGATGTGATTGGTTGCAGATGAAGGCTGCAGAATCAGGGCGGGTCTATAGGTTAGGAGGTTGGCCTGAAAGGCAATATGGGTTTCGGTAGCATTGCTATAGCCTGTAATGGCAATATAGTAATAAATCAAAGCAAAGGCCAGATAATACCACCAACTTCCTGTGTAGTAAAACCCAAAAACCGCACCCAAAATTGTAAAAGTGATCGTGATCAGGATAAACCCCAAAAATCCGTAAAGAAAGTTGCGTACCCATTTGAAAAGCAAAAGGTCAGCAAAACTCACCAACTGAACCATCAATTTTTGATATAAACGGTAATACCGCAAAGTCAGTAGAAAGTAAATAACCATTGAGATCATCCCGGGATAAAGGCTATAATCCGTATAATCAGGATCCACTTCTGCTGAGAGGAAAAAAGGTTGGGTAAGAATCAGTTTGTCAGTTATAAAAAACAGCAGATGAAACAACAAATAAATGGCTCCCGGTAAAAAATGCCACCATTCTTTTCTGCTGAATCTGTAAGAGGGGTTAAGTAAAGACTGCACATATACGAACATCACCGGACCGAGCATCCAGGAGTAGTTAGTTGGGGTGTACAATAAAATATCCCGGTAAGGCTGATTGTCATACCACCCTGCAAATCCAACCATCCACGGGGCTATATAAAGCGTACAAAGCAGCAGATACAAACCCAGCCAGGCAAAACTATTGTTTTCGGTAGCCCGGCTTTTTCTGAAACAAAGAAGGGTATAAACCATCCCATGCACAAAAAATACCAATAACAGCGAGGAATAAAAATTGAAATTGAACAGCACTCTTTTGGTTATTGGGCGCCTCTAAAAACCCCTCAGACAAGGCTTGCCAATTTCGTAACTCCGGAGTTTACTAGTTGTAAATGAGGAAGTTAGGAAATTGGTCCCGCACCTGCGGGACAGTATCAGCGGTTTTTAGAGATGCCCTATTATTAATGCTACCGAAAATAAGAAAAATTCATGATGCCCATCCCATACTCCGTTCTACTGCCTTCTTCCATCCTGCGTAGTAGGTATCCACCTGTTCCTGTTTCATTTTAGGTTCCCAAACAGTACTGATCTGATGGTTTTTGCAAAGATCATCGAGATTTTTCCAGTAGCCCGAAGCCAATCCTGCAGCATAGGCTGCACCCAGCGCTGTGGTTTCATTTACTTTTGGTCGTTGCACGGGTACACCTACCATATCGGCCTGAAACTGCATCAGCAACTGATTATTCACCATGCCCCCATCCACATTCAGAACTTTCAGGTCTATACCGCTGTCGGCTTCCATGGCTTTTAGTACATCGAGGGTTTGATAGGCCGTGGCTTCAAGTACTGCCCGCGCCAAATGCGATTTGTTGGCAAAGCCGGTGAGTCCGGCAATAATACCCCGCGCATCGCTGCGCCAGTAAGGGGTAAACAATCCACTGAATGCCGGTACCATATACACATCGCCGTTGTCTTCTGCAGCGGCTGCCAGCTTTTCAATATCTGTTGAGTTTTTTATTAAACCCATATTATCCCGCATCCATTGTACAAGTGCTCCCGCAACTGCAATGCTGCCCTCGAGTGCATAACAGGCCGGTGCATCGCCAAGTTTGTAGCCCATCGTGGTAAGCAGTCCATGCTTCGACCCCACGGCCTCGTTTCCGGTATTCATCAGCATAAAACAACCGGTGCCATACGTGTTTTTTGCCATGCCTTTTTCAAAACAGGTCTGTCCCACTAGCGCTGCCTGCTGATCGCCGAGACAACCTGTGATCGGGATGCCCGAAAAGTTTTCTTTTTCAATAATGCCAAAGGTTTCGCTGCTCGATACAATTTCGGGCAGCATACTTTTAGGGATGTCCCAGGCTTTCAGGATGTCTTTATCCCATTGCAGGGTTTGCAGATGCATCAGTTGTGTCCGGCTTGCATTGGTTACATCGGTTTTATGGTTACCGGTCAGTTTCCAGATCAGCCAGGTATCCATCGTGCCAAACAGGGCATCTCCCTTTTGTGCATCTTCGGCAAGCTCCGGTACGTTGTTGAGCAACCATTTCAGTTTTAATCCGCTGAAGTAAGTGGCGAAGGGCAAACCGGTTTTATCCCGCCATCCATCTTTGCCATGTGCTTTTTCGGCTTCCTTTACCAGGGGTTCGTTTCGGGTATCCTGCCATACAATGGCATTGTGGTAAGGTTTTCCGGTATGCCGGTTCCAAACTACGGTCGTTTCCCTCTGATTGGTGATGCCAATCGCTTCAATGCTTGTAGCACTCACTCTGTTATGAATCAGGGCTTCGGCAACCACCAACTTGGCATTCATGTAAATCTCTTCGGGATCATGTTCCACCCAGCCGGGTTTCGGAAAAATTTGTTTGTGTTCCCGCTGAGCCTGCGTTACAATCTGTCCTTTTTGATCGAAGACAATAAAACGGGTGGAAGTGGTTCCCTGATCGAGTGCACCAATGTATTTCATAAGGCTGGCAATAAATGGTTATCAAAGCCCTAAGGTAAGGATATCGATGCAACCCCCAAACTACGAAACCAGTGTATCGGCAAAACAGAATACAAGCAAAATGCAAGTGGAGTAAGCGTTTCCACCTGATTTTTGAAAATAGTTGTATCAACGTAACGGCGCCTCATTGGCGCATTCGGGATATTAAAATTCCGTGTGCCTGGAACCGCTGTTGAATAAATTCTTAAAAGTACAAATTAAGATTTATTGACCAATATGTAATTTCCCGCTGGAACAGAAGCCGATAGCGTGCTGAAGCCGAAGTTTCAACGTTCCGCCCCGATTGTGCCAAGGCACCTGTTATGTGCAGCCCTTATTTTAAGCAAGTTTTTTATAGTTGACTTGCTTTAGCTTCGATGATTTTTAATTTTAGCTCCTCGCTGTAATCATCCTCATACAATAGAGAAGAAATAATTTCTGCTAATAATTCTTTTTCAATTCTATTATCTGCAACGTCTACTGCAATATTTTCCATTTCAATAATGAATTTGTTTACAAGAAAATCATAGCCATTTATTTCCATAAAGTAAGCTGACAATGCAATAGAGGAACGTTTATTTCCGTCAGAAAATGTGTGTCCTTTATTAATTGCATAAAATAAGTGGGTTAGTTTAGCCTCAAATGTTGGATAATACAGGTCATACTGGATATGCTCTAAACTACTTTCTAGCTGCCCTAAGTCACGGATACCTATAAAACCTCCTGATTTATTAATTATTTCATCATGAACAGTAATTGCATGCTTTACATCAAAGTATAGTGTACCGGGCATTGTATTATCTATCTTTTAATCTTTTAAAAACATCAATACTTTCTTCAATTCTATCTTGCAGTGCTCTGCTTTTATCTCCAAGAAATCGTTGATAATCCGATATATCAATGCTTCCAATGTAATTTTTCAAATTTTCGTGTAAAACTTGTCTAAATCCATAATCACGGGTTGCCATTTTAGTTCTGGCATTTTCAATATGTGGCTTTTGTTGGGGGTGCTCTGCGAAAGTTTTTATTAATTCATCTACTTCATTTTTCTCAAGCATTCTGCCCAGAACATTTGCTTTTAATTCTATTTCGTGAGCTAAGCCAATTTCGAAAGATGCAATTAATGTTAATACTTCTGCATACATGGTGTCCCTTGGATTTTCTTGCTCTTCTAATTTTAAAATTTGTTTATATTCTTTGGCATTTTCCTGGAAAATACATTTATAAATTGCATCAGTATAATAGGCATATTTATAATTGCCCATTTTAACATGGTTATGTAATGCCGTAGTAAATTCTTTGCGATATAAGGGCTCTTTAATTATACTATGAAAAAAATCTTCATCACGTTGATTAATATATTTTGTTGAACCCCCAAGACGATTATTTAAAGTGTCAATTACAATGTCAAGCATTTTGCTACGTATAGCTTTTGCCATCTCGCTTTCAACTAATAGCATTCCCAAATTGAGGAAGGCTCTAAAATTTAAAACTCCTAATTGGGTAGTTTTAGATGGAATGTTGAGTATACCGCCAAATTGCTCTTTAAAACTCTTTAATGTTCTTCCCTTCAACAATTCGTAGCCATTATGCTTTAGTTCTTTTTCATATTGAGATAAGTAATAATCAATAGTTGATGTATCAACTTTATAAAAATCCGCAACTTGCTCTTTAGTAAATCGAAATTCGCTTTCGAAAAGCATACTTTTCATTCCCAAATATTCTTGAATATTTGAAACGGCATCAAGGTTATTTAGAATGTTTTGTCTGTCGATACCAGAACTAGTCAAATCTCTCATATTTCCAAATTTTGTGGACAACTTGTTGCTTGCTCACCTTGTCAATCAGGCGAGCAATTGATAATGTGTTGAAAATCAATTTGTTAAACCCCCTTAAAAGTTTTGAGCTTAATGTGAAAATAATTTTTTTGTGTAAATTTTAGTTCAAATTAACTATATGGTGATGGTTTCAGCTTTATATGGAAATTATATAAAATTAGATTATTTAGCCGCTCGGGTTGCACATAACATCCTTAAGGTAGTGGGATATGCAAAATCTGCTACCCCACTGTAAGAAAAGTAATCAGTAAAAAAGGTTGGATCAATGCCAGCACGCATTTTTAAGCAACAAAGCTCCCTGCACACACTATTCCGGATTGGTCGTTTTTTTATCTACGATATCTTCAAGGGTTCGACCTTCAAGAATGCTTAAAACGGCGTCCCGGGCTTCAATCATTACATCATGCAGTCCGCAAACATCTTCGGAACAGCCCTCGCAGGGTTGGTAAAAATGAAGACTGACACAACTCAGCATGGCAATCGGTCCGTTGACAATACGGATGATGTCGGCAAGGCGGATTTCTTTCGGACTTTTAGCCAGAATATAGCCACCGTGTCTGCCCCGGAAGCTTGTCAGAAAACCATGCTTTTTTAATTCATGCATGATATTTTCCAGAAACCGCAGGGGGATTTGCTTTTTTTCTGCAATCACAGGCATCAGAACAGGCCCCTTGTCCTGATGGGAGGCAAGGTAGGCTAGCGCCTGCAGCGCGTATTTACTTTTTTGGCTTAGCATGGCTCCAAAGATGCGTAATTTTTCAAAAAATTAATTCTTCATTAGCATGGTGAAGTTTTATCTTTAGACTTTTAAAACTATTAAAGAAAATCGTTATGAGTTTACGTTTGGGCGATATCGCCCCCGATTTTACAGCAAACACCAGTTTAGGGACTATAAATTTTCATGAATACCTCGGAGACAGCTGGGGTGTATTATTCAGTCATCCGGCAGATTTTACACCGGTGTGTACCACCGAACTGGGCAGAACCTCTCAATTGAAGGCCGAATTTGAAAAAAGAAATGTGAAAGTAATGGTGGTGAGTGTGGATTCTGTAGATCAGCACCACAAATGGATCAACGATATCAATGAAACACAAAATACTGAAGTAGAGTTTCCGATTATCGCCGATGAAGATCGCAAGGTAAGTACGCTCTACGATATGATTCACCCCAATGCAAGTGAAACGACCACGGTAAGAAGCCTTTTCATTATAGGACCCGACAAAAAGGTAAAACTGATGATCATTTACCCGGCAAGCACCGGAAGAAATTTTACCGAAGTTTTGCGGGTAATTGACAGTTTACAATTAACAGCCAAACACAGTGTGGCTACACCTGCTGACTGGAAGCATGGCGAAGATGTAATTGTAGTGCCGTCTATCAGTACAGAGGATGCTATTAAGAAATTCCCCAAAGGCGTTAAAGTGGTGAAGCCTTACCTGCGCTATACTCCGGAACCGGACGCTTTTTAAGACCGGATTCATCCAAATATTAAAAGAAACCTCCAATTGGGAGGTTTCTTTGTGTAATCCCTGTTTTTAATCATGTATTTTCGGGAAAGTGTAAGGTAGTTTTGCCTTGTTATTTCAAAGTTATTCCTTTAAGCAATGAACAACCTTCTAGAGTATTTTGCCGCCCACCCCCTTATCCTTTTATTTTTAATTATCGGAATTGGTTTTCTATTAAGCCATGTAAAATACCGGGGAGTTGG
>JBGSNV010000016.1:0-4518 GCA_041739485.1 Chitinophagaceae bacterium | reverse complement strand
ATTAGCCACTCGATGATTCTGTACGGCGAAGACCGGATTACTCCGGCAAAAAAAGTAGCCATGGCGCTGAGTGAGTTGATTACAACGCGATATCCTAAAGATACTTTGGATATTGTGGTTTTCGGCAACGATGCGTGGACGGTTGAAATCAAGGATTTGCCTTATTTGCAAGTTGGCCCCTTACCATACGAATACTGTTGCCGGGTTGGAGTTGGCAATGGATTTGTTGCGCCGCCGAAAGAACCCCAATAAGCAGATTTTTATGATTACCGATGGAAAGCCAACCTGTTTAAAAGTAGGAGGAAAATACTATAAAAACAGTTTTGGCATTGATCGGAAGATCTTTACCCGGTGTTTGAATCTTGCGGCACAATGCAAAAAATTAAAGATTCCGATCACCACTTTTATGATTGCGAGTGATCCCTATCTGCAACGTTTTGTTACAGAATTTACCGAGACCAATAACGGCAAGGCATTTTTTGCCGCCTTGGATAAACTCGGTGCCTTTATTTTTAAAGACTTTGAAAGCGGAAAAAGAAAAACGCTTTATTAAGTAATCAAAATTTTCAATTTTGCTGTTTTCAACAGGGCCCTGGAAAACACCCCGGGTTCAAATAACTTTCTTTCATTCTTTTTCAAGTAAAACAAATTTCATAAAGATGCCCTAAGGGTATGCTCATCAGATCTAATCACAAACATGACACATCCCAATATAGCTACATTCGGACAGCTTAAAGCTTCCGGTTATCAGTCCAAATCAATCAAAGAAGAGATCAGGGAAAATCTGATCAAAAAATTAAAACAGAAAGAAATTACGTTCCCGGGTATTTTGGGATACGAAGACTCTGTTATTCCGGATACCGAACGGGCCTTACTGAGCAGACATAATATTCTGTTTCTCGGTCTTCGCGGTCAGGCAAAAACGCGTATGGCACGCCAAATGATCGATCTGTTGGATGATTACATTCCGGTGATTGCCGGTAGTGAGATCAATGACGATCCCTTGAATCCCATCAGTAAATATGGCAGGGACCTGCTGCTTGAAAAAGGAGAGGATACTCCGATTGACTGGATCCACAGCTCACAGCGGTATGGCGAAAAACTCGCTACACCGGATGTAAGTGTGGCCGACCTGATCGGAGATATCGATCCCATCAAAGCTGCAAACCTGAAGCTCAGTTTTGCCGATGAGCGGGTGCTGCATTATGGCATCATCCCACGGAGCAACCGCAGCATTTTCGTCATCAACGAACTGCCCGATTTGCAGGCAAGGATTCAGGTGGCACTTTTCAATATTTTACAGGAAGGAGATATTCAAATCCGTGGTTTTAAACTCCGGTTACCGCTTGATATCCTCTTTGTATTCACCGCCAACCCCGAAGATTATACCAATCGCGGAAGCATAGTTACCCCGCTGAAAGACCGGATCGAAAGTCAGATATTGACGCACTATCCCAAAACGGTGGAAACCTCAATGGCCATTACCGAACAGGAGGCCAATATTCTGGAAGAGCAGGCGGATAAAGTTTCGCTCAGCGATCTGGTAAAACGTTTGATTGAACAGGTAGCATTTGAGGCAAGAAGTAATGAATACGTAGATAAAAAAAGTGGGGTATCCGCAAGGTTGACCATCAGTGCATATGAAAATGCCGTGGCTACAGCCGAGCGTCGTGCGATCCTGCATGGGGGCAAATCTACCATGGTTTGGGTAAGCGACCTTGCAGGCATTATTCCTTCTATTACCGGTAAAATTGAGTTGGTGTACGAAGGCGAACAGGAAGGGCCTTATCAGGTGGCTATCAATCTTGTTGAAAAGTCAATTCGTACTACGTTCTCCGAGTACTTTCCCAATCCGGAGTCCATCAAAAAAAGAAGAAATACAGGTAAGGCTTCTGCGCAGACAAAAGAAGAAGAAAGTCCGTACAAAGCAATCATTGGCTGGTTTGATTCAGGCAACAAGGTCGATCTGCTGATAGATGCTACTGACCGGGAGAAGATAGATAAACTGTATGCAGTAAGTGGCTTACATGCCTTGGTGAGTAAGCATTATACTACCAGCAACGAAATGGAAGCAGCCCTTTTGATGGAGTTTGTTTTACATGGATTATCTTCTTTCTCACTCATCAGTAAAAAAACCATCGAGGGACGTATCGAGTTTAAAGATCTTATGGGTAGCATGCTCAACTTTGGATCCGGTAGCTTGGGAGAAGAGGAACTTGAAGACGATGATTTCAACTAAAGGAAAATCACAAAACGGAAATTCAAATAGTTTTTTATAAACAAAACAGATTAGCCCAGCAGGATATCTTCCACCTGTTGGGCTATATTTTTGCCCAGCTGTTCCATAGGTAAATCATTGGCCTCTCCGCCAAATGGGTCTTCTATTTCTTCTGCAATCACTTCAAGACTTGCCAATACATAAAAAATAAACATGACAACCGGTACAGCAATATAACCAAGCGAAAACACAAACCCAAATGGAAGGGTAAGCACATAAATCGCAATGAATTTTTTTATAAAAGTGCTGTAAGAAAATGGAATCGGGGTGTTCTTAATCCTTTCACAGGCACCACAGATATCCAGAAAGGATTGGCATTCCGGATTCAATACAATCAGTTGATTACCGGTAATCAGTTTATCCCGATACAGTTGTTGCATCTTTTTTTGCATCAGAGTAATGATCTGAATCGGGATATGCCGGCTCCGGTCAAAATCCGGAATCTCCGGATGTGGATTCGGATCGAGTCCTAATCTTGTTTTTTCTTTTAGCAAATGCAGATTGAGTTCTTTAGCAAACAAGGCGATCAGCTTGGAAAAATATTGCTTTGACTTTTTATCCTCTAGGGGTAAAATGGCCAGCAGTTTAATGGCCAGATTACGGCTGCAGTTTACGAGTGCCCCCCAGTGTTTACGGCCTTCCCACCAACGGTCGTAGGCGGTATTGGTTCTGAATACCAGCAACATGGAAATGGCAAATCCCAGAATATTATGCATCAGGGTGGTATTCTTAATATGCACATTATCGCCTAGTTTGAAATATTCAATCTCCAGCCAGCCAATTCCGGCAGTATAAAGACCAATACCTATAAGGATGGGAAATAATTTGCGGAAAGTATCCGCTTTATGAAAATAGAACAGGGGGCGTAGCCACTCCTGTGGACGGTATTGAATCATGGAACGTAAAAATGCATCATTTTTTTTGATATCATACAGGGGTCGGTAAATTCAATTCTTTTTTTACCAGATTATCGATCATGCCATTGAAAATAAAGTAATGGAATGGAAGGACCGCATACCAATAGAGTCTTCCCCAAAGTCCTTTGGGGCGGAAGGTAGCAATCTGACGAATATGCGGGATATTGTCTTTTTTCATCACTTTAAACTCCAGCCAGGCTTCTCCGGGTACTTTCATTTCGGCAAAAAGGAGAAGCCTTTTTCCGAATTTATCGGCTATCAAAACCCGCCAGAAATCGAGGGCGTCGCCCGATTTAATCTCGGTCAAACTACGGCGGCCGCGTCGAAGCCCTACACCTCCCACCAGTTTATCCAAAAAGCCCCGGATTCTCCAAAGCCAGTTGGCATAATACCAACCTTTTTTTCCGCCTATCTGCCAGATATTATCTACTACATTGCCCACCTCATCCTCCGATATAGGCCGCCATTTGATGTCTTTGTAGCAGCCATAAGCAGGCACTACAATTTGTTGCATCCATTCAGAGGGCGTATCGCTCGATACAAAAGCATCTTTCCAGCTACTGAGTACCAGGTTTTGTTCAATTTTCTGGAAAGCAAGCTCAATCGCCATTTTGTAGGGAATCAATTCAATTTTCAACTCCTTTGCCAGGTCGTTGGGTTTGGCAACCACAGGTACTTTCATACTGTGTACCAGATTAACGGCAAGTGGGTAAGAAGTGGAAGTAACGAAATACAGCCAGTAAGAAGAAAGTTTTGGGGTCATCACCGGCACAATGAAAATACTTCTTTTCAGCCCCCGCACTTTCGCAAATTGCAAAAGCATTTGTTTATAACTCAATACATCCGGGCCGGCAATATCATAATTATTGTTATAGTATTTTTCCTGTAATATGACCCCACTCAAAAACTGAATGACATTGCGCACAGCAATAGGCTGACATAGGGTTGCGAGCCATTTTGGAGCGATCATAACAGGAAGCTTTTCTACAAGATCGCGGATAATTTCAAAGGAGGCACTACCGGAACCAAGGATGATGCCTGCCCGCAGGGTTGTCAATGCTATGCTTCCGGAAGATAATATTTTTTCAACCTGATGACGTGATCGTAAATGCGGACTCAGATGATCATCATTTACAATACCACTCAGGTAAATAATTTGCCGGCATTGGGTCCTTTCCATCCCTGCTAAGAAATGATGCGCTGTTTTGGCTTCCCGGGATTCGAAATCGCCACCGGCACTCATGGAGTGGATCAGGTAAAAAGCAACATCTATTTCTGCAGGGATCAGATTTTCAGGCAATGGCTCCAAAAAATCGACCTCAA
>JBGSNV010000161.1:0-28848 GCA_041739485.1 Chitinophagaceae bacterium | reverse complement strand
AACAGAACCCTGTCCTATGGCATGGGCCGCAATAAAAACGAATAATAAAACCGGAACCACCGCGACTGATGAAATTTTAAAGTAAAAACAGGCCGCCACAGAGAGCAAACTCAAAATATACCCTATGGAGCCTACCAACATGAGTTTACGACGACCAACTCTGTCAATCAGATAAACGCCCAACATAGTAAAAACAAGGTTTACCAACCCGATACCAGCGCTCTGCAGAAAGGCTGCACTTTTACCAATACCAGCCATTTCGAAAATACGTGGGGCAAAATAAATGACTGCATTAATTCCGGACAGTTGATTAAAGGCTGCAATCAGGATAGCCATCATAATGGGTTTAGCATATCTGGCTGTAAAAAAGGAAGCGAGACTCTCCTTCTCTTTATCTTCTTCAATGTTCTTTATTAGTTCTGAAATAGCTTCCTCTACCCCGACCGGATCGCTGATCTCAAGAATGGATCGGGCCTGCTTTGTATCGTTGCGGTGTACAATCAACCACCGCGGACTCTCGGGGACGAATAAAATAAGAACGCAATAAATAGCAGAAGGAATGGAAACAACACCTAACATATATCGCCAGCTATCTTCACCCCCAATATTTCGTAGCAGGTAATTACTCAGGTAAGCTATTACAATCCCCAATACAATATTAAACTGAAAGGTAGCCACAAGTTTACCCCTGTTTTTGGCCGGGGCAATCTCAGATATGTACATAGGTGCCACCACACTGGAAGCACCGATAGCTAATCCGCCTAAAAAGCGATAAGCCATAAAAACATATACACCACCTGCAAAAGCAGAGCCTAAAGAAGAAACCAGAAAAAATATCCCGATCCAGATAAGCGTCTTTTTTCTGCCAAAGTAAGTAGCAGGCATTCCACCAAACATGGCGCCTAATACGGTACCAAAAAGGGCAACACCGATAGCTAAGCCATGTAGTACATCACTTAATTGCCATAAAGTTTTAATGGATTGTTCCGCACCGGATATCACTGCAGTGTCAAAACCAAAGAGGAAACCACCAAGGGCCACCACAATACTCCAAAGAATTAATTTGGCATTCATATGCTTTGCTTTCGTTTCAACAAAAGTCGCCTATGAGCCAAAAAAAATCTTTTGGTTTTCACTCAATGTTTTCTAAAATCGTATCCTCTGGAATAATTTCAAGCTAAAACTTTGATTTTCAATTACTTATGTAAAAAGTATTATTATTTAGGCTTTTCTCATTTTCTGTTTTGAAACATCGATTTACATTTTTGGTACAAAAAGTCCATCTTTTATTGCAGGATTGAAATGATTTAAAAAATAGATGAGACAATTTTAGACACGGTTTCTAAATCAATTCGCCATATTGCATCCACGATTGTTCAATATGTTTAATTCGATTGACCATAAAAGGCCATTATTAAAATTCCTCCTGGCATTTTATCTTCTGTTAGGGGGTATTATTTTAGTGTCAGCGTGCCAAAATAAATCTTCCGGAAAAAAATTCCGTATTGCTTTTTCGCAATGCACCAGCGATGCCTGGAGGGATTACATGGAAGAAGAAATGAAAAGAGAACTTTCATTTCATGATAATATAGAATGGATTTACCGGAATGCAGGCACCAGCACCGAAAAACAGATAGAACAGGTAGGTGAATTGGCTAAGCAAAATATTGACTTACTTATTATTTCTCCCAATGAAGTAACCGTTGCGCCAGCCGTGGAGAAGGTTTACGATGCCGGAATTCCTGTGGTAGTGGTAGATAGGAGGATCAATTCTTCCAGTTACACGGCTTTTATAGGAGCTTCCAATTTCGAAGTAGGTCAAAATGCAGGACTGTACGCTGCTTCGCTATTGAAAGGAAAGGGAGATATACTGGAAGTAACCGAATTACCGGAATCTTCCCCCGTCATTGACCGGCATAATGGATTTATGGAGTCTATTTCAACCTTTCCGGGAATCAGGCTGGTAAAAAGGCTCGATTTTTCTGAACAACCCTTTCTTGAAAAACAGGAAGCCTTCCTAAAGACCCACAAAATCGATCTTATTTTTGCCTTTAGCGATTTTTTAGCTATGGATTCCTATAATATCTGTAAAAAGCTGGGGATTGAAAAGCAGGTAAAAATAATTGGGATCGATGGCTTACCAACGGCAAATCTAGGCCTTGACCAAGTGGCAAACAAGACATTCACAGCCACCATGCTGTATCCAACAGGGGGTAAAGAAGCTATACTGACTGCCATTAATATCCTTGAAAAACAGCCTTTTGAAAAAGATTTAAAACTTTCTACTACGGTAATTGATTCAACGAATATCCGCATCACTGCTCTGCAAAATAAAAAATTGATTGACCAGCAAAAGGATATTGATAAAATACAGAATAAGATAGAAGGTTTGGGAGCTATTACCCGGAACCAAACGACAACGATTTATACCATCTCCTTTTTACTTGGTCTTGCGGTTTTATTTGGTGTCATTCTGGCTTATTCCCTGAGGGAAAACAGAAAAATTAATATAAAGCTTGCCCATCAGAATGATGAAATTACCCAACAACAGGAACAACTTTTAGCATTAAGCAAGAAAGCCGCCTCAGCTACAGAAGCTAAATTCAACTTCTTTACCAATATTTCGCATGAACTACGTACTCCACTCACGCTTATTCTAGGGCCGTTACAGCAAATGCTATTATCACCAAAGCTTCATTTTTCGTTGAAACCCGCCACAGAAATGATTCAAAAAAATGCATTTCGATTGTCCCGTCTTGTAACCCAATTAATGGATTTTCGTAAAATTGAAGAAGCTAAAATGATTGTGCAGGCCACAGAAAATAATCTGCCGGGTTTTGTTTCAGAAATTGCGGAGGCATTCAATGATTTGGCTAAACGGAAACATATCACCTATACAGTTGAGAATAAAGCAGGTAGCCTGTCCGTGTGGTTCGATGAAAACATGTTGGACAAAGTGTTGTTTAATGTGTTGTCGAATGCTTTTAAATACACTCCTGATCAGGGTTCCATCAAGATTAGCATTCAAAAAGATAAGGATGAAAAAAATGCCATCATAAGGATTATGGATTCAGGCATAGGCATGGATCCTGATACTGCAGCACATGCCTATGACCTTTTTTATCAGGGCAGCGATGGCTCGTATAAAGGTACCGGAATCGGACTCGCACTTTCAAAAGAACTCATTTCACTTCATAAAGGCACTATTGAACTACAATCCACAAAATGGAAGGGGGCATCATTTGATATTAGCCTCCCCTTAGGCGATGCACATTTTACCCAATTGGAAAAGGTAGCCTATAAAAAACCCTACCTTTTGAATCTGGAAGATTCCAAGACTTACAGCGATGATATGACACCTTATGACCACAAGCCTGATAAGTCAGAATTAAAGGTGCAGCAGATCCATGAATATTCCTTACTGCTTATTGAAGATAATGCCGAAATAAGGAGTTTTATTAAATCCAGATTGTCTGTAAGTTTTGAAATAGCCGAAGCAGAAAACGGAGACGAAGGACTAAGCCTTGCCTATGATATGGTGCCGGATATCAGTATTACAGACCTGATGCTGCCCGGACAAATTGGTATGTATGTTACTGATAAACTCAAGGGCGATATACGCACTTCGCATATCCCCATTATCATGCTAACTGCGAAAGGTAGCCATGAAAACCAACTGGAAGGACTTCGCCATAAAGCTGATGCCTATATAGTAAAACCATTTTACCTTGATCTTATTGAAGAAACCATACGAAACCTAATCCGAAACCGCGAAATATTGCGGGAACATTACAGCAGCGAATTACCAAGCGATTTGCAACGCTCATCTTCATCAAAAAAAATAGATCGTAAATTTATTAATGAATTTTCGGCCATAGTAGAAGCCAATCTTGCAAATGAAAATTTTGGGGTAGATGAATTAAGTACTGCTATAGGAATTTCCAAGGCGCAATTGTACCGTAAAGTAAAAGCAGTACTCGGTCTGAACATCAATGATTATATCCTGAGTGTTCGTTTGCAAAAAGCCAAACACCTGCTGAAAAATCAGGAACTTAGTATCAGTGATGTTTCTTTTAAAGTTGGTTTTTCTTCGCAGGCCTATTTTTCCACAGTGTTTAAATCAAAGTTTGCAATGACACCTTCGGAATATAGAGTTGGAAAAGCGGGAAAATAAGGGGTCGTCGGACTATTGGTGTTTTAAAATATCCAGGAAAGAGGTAGGTGAATTTTAAAAATTAAGGTCACCCCGGCAATAACGTCATCGGGATGAAGGAAGGATCCCGGCCCTTTTGCAGGGGCGAAAAAAGGACGCTGTTAAAACCCGAAAGCGTTGTAGCCGAAATGCTTCTTGCGTCAACATGACAGGCGATTTCCAAACCCGAATGTTCGGGTCCGAAACTTCGGACCAAAGCTAAAAGCCAACTACTACAATAATAAAACAGATGCGCTGCGCAACCGGGATTCCTCGTGCCTCGGAATGACGACTCTGGCAGAAATTCCAAACCCGAATGTTCGGGTCCAAAACATTGCCCCTTTGGACCCGAACATTCGGGTTTGGAATTTAAATATTTGGGATTTAAATATTTGGGATTTGAGCAGTACCGCCAGCCATTAATCAGACTCTTACCGAGAGGCACCCCTCTGCCCGATAGGGAGAGGGGAAGGGGGTGAGGGCTGTCTATTGCCGCGGGGAAGGGGGTGAGGGCCGTCACCTTTCCTCATTCAACCGCAAATTTCCATCATCTTCCACAAGCCATATTTCTTCGCGGAGCGCCAAATCGGTCAGTTGATCCATTTGATAGCGCGTAAGTTTTAGTTCGTTTCTTAAAGCATCTCCATCCATAGGTCCGGGGCTTAAAATAGGTTTCGCCGTTTTGAGCCAGGATAGCAATTGTACATGCTGAATGGTTTCGCGTTTTTTCTGTGCAAGACAGTAATCGCAGATGCCGCAGGGCGTATCTTCTTTTTCGCCAAAATAATGCTGCATCATCAGGCTTCGGCAACTCTTGCCAAAGCTATAGCGGAACATTTCCCGCACCCGCATCAAATGCCGGGCTTTGCGTTCTGCATATAGTTTGGATGGAATAACCACCTGTTCGGCGGGAATCCGGTTGTAGGGAAAAAATAACTGAGGGGTATCTTTTTGGGGTTGGTATTTCAGTACCTGATAGTAGGCAAGGGTTTCAAGTTGCTTGCGGATTGTTTCCGGGGTACTGCGTAAAATCCTTGCCAGGTTTTTTTCGTTGATGTTGACCTCATTGTCAAAAATACCTTCGTAGGTGCGTAAAAGCGCTTTTATCAGCGGTTCAAGTTCGGGTTGTTCCTGTTGTAATTGGTACAGGTATTCTTTGCTTGTGGTAAAGCCTGCCCGCGATGGCAGAAAAACCGATTCATTAAAATGAATATAGCTTTCTGTGGACAGGATTTGCAATGCGTTTACCGTGGTTACCGGATCTATTTTAAAGTTTTCGCAAAACCGGGTCAGATCAAAATCAAAATACATGCCTTCGCCACTGTAGGCCGGCAATTGCAGGTAGTTGGCAATTGCCTGATACACTTGCCGGATCACGGTAACCGGCGGGTATTTTTTTTCTACCGAAGCTTCGATGTTTTTCAGATCTTCTGTACTGTATAACAACACTGCGTAAGCTTTTTTTCCGTCCCTGCCCCCGCGACCTGCCTCCTGATAATAGTCCTCCAGATTATCGGGTGGGCCTATATGAATCACCGCCCGTACATCCGGCTTATCAATACCCATCCCAAACGCATTGGTACACACCATCACCCGGGTGGCAGATTGTATCCAGGCAGTTTGACGGAGGTTGCGTTCTTCACTTGAAAGCCCTGCATGATAACACGAAGAGGAAATACCTTGCTGCTGCAGCCAGGTGCTGATCTCTTTGGTAAGCCGGCGGTTACGGCAGTAAACCAGGGCAGTACCCGGTACATGGTTTAAAATATCAAGGAGTTTATTGAGCTTGTGCGGCGATTCAAATCCGCTGAAACTCAGGTTGGGTCTTGCAAAGGATTGGGTAAAAATGGCAGGGGTCTCCATAGCCAGTTTTTCACAGATATCTTTTTGTACTTCGGGGGTTGCCGATGCGGTCAATGCCAGAAAAGGAATATCGGCGAGCTCTTCGCGCAGTTCTGCAATCTTCAGGTAAGGCGGCCGGAAATCGTATCCCCATTGCGAAATACAATGCGCTTCATCAATCGCCACAAGGTTAATCGGCATCCCCGGCAGGAATTCTTTGAAAAGCCGGGTTTGTAAGCGTTCGGGGCTTACAAATAAAAATTGGTAGGTATCGGTGGTGGCTTGCTGCAATGCTTTTTTTACTTCAAAAAAAGCCATGCCGCTGTGGATGGCCAAGGCTGAAATATTTCGTCTGCGCAACTGCATCACCTGATCTTTCATCAGGGCAATCAGCGGGGTAATTACCAGACAGATGCCCGGTTTGCACAAGGCGGGTATCTGATAACAAACCGATTTTCCACCACCGGTGGGTAGCAGTGCGAGTGTGTCTTTGCCGGCAAGCACAGCCTCAATGATTTCCAGCTGTAAAGGCCGGAAGGCAGGGTAACCAAAATATTTTTTTAATATATCAATTGGGGCTGTCATGCAGAATGGCCGGTAAAAGATTTTTCACTGCCAAACGACAATCCGGGTACGTTGGCTGCTTGCGAACTATAAAAATAAGGAACTATTTCTGTATTTTTTGTCGGTTCCAAAACAGTTGGATCGTCCTGTTTATCTGAGTTTTTTTACGCCAAGCCACAAACTGTTGATGGCCAATACCACATCACTGCCTCCCATGATGAGTGCTGCAATACCGGGATGTAAAAAGCCGGCTGCTGCAATCGGGATGGCTACGATATTGTAAGAGAATGCCCAAAAAAGATTGCTCTTTACGGTGCCGTAGGTATGTTTACCGATCAGCATGGCCTTGGGCAATTCTTTCAGCCCGCCGCTTGTAAGCACCACAGAGGCACTTTGAATGGCCAATTGAGAGGCTTCTGACAGAGAAACACTCACTGTAGCTTTGGCAAGTGCCGGTGCATCGTTGATGCCATCTCCCACCATCACTGTGGATTTTTCAGCGGTCCAGGCTTCCAGTTTTTCCAGTTTTTGAGTGGGTGACTGTTCCGGAGCCACTTCGTCAATTCCAAGTTCATCGGCCACACGGCGGCATTTCGCCTCGGTATCTCCACTTAAAATTACCGTTTCAATGCCATAGGCTTTACAAAAAGCAATCAGGTCTTTGGCTTCAGGTCGTATTTCATCTTCTATGTCAATCCATCCTACAGGTTCACCGTTCCGGCTTACATAAAGGCTGTGTCCGGGTTCTGCCACTTTTTCCATTGCGGCTGCCGATCCTATAAAGAAACGGTTGCCCTCCCGGTCTGTAGCAAACATACCGGCTCCTTTTACTTCCTCAATTTTTTGCCAACGGATCACATCTTTGCGTTTCCAGGCGGTGGAAATGCTTTTAGCAATCGGATGTGCCGAATATTTTTCGAGAGAATAAACCAGTTTTTTAAAACCATCGGCTTCCTCTTCCGAATGAGTAGCTGCATTGCCGTTTAAACCGGATTCAGGTGCTGCTGATACAGGCGCGGTTTGATTCAAACCAAAGGCTTTTACCGTGAATTTTCCGGTGGTCAGTGTACCTGTTTTATCGAAAACCATCCGTTGAATGTCTTTAAACAATTCCATCCGGCTGACATCGGTAAAAAGGATCCCGCTCCTTGCAGCTCTGCCAAGCCCTACGGCAATTGCTGCGGGTGTAGCAAGTCCCATCGCACAGGGACAGGCAATTACAAGCACTGCCACAGCACGCATCAGACTGCTCTGAAAGGTTATATCAAACCCCAAATAATTAATCAGAAAAGTGGCAAGGGCTACCACAAGTACCAACGGAATAAACACCGCACTGATGCGGTCGGCAAGTTGCTGTACCGGCGGTTTTTCGGTCTGTGCTTTTTTCATCAGCGCCACAATGCTGCTTTTTACCGTATCGGCTCCCACGGCCTGCACATAGGCTTTCAGGTTGCCATTGGTAAGTGTACTTCCCCCAATTACCATATCGCCGGGTTTCTTCAGTACCGGAATACTTTCACCGGTTAGCAGGGCTTCGTTTACTTCGGCTTCTCCGGTCAGTATCTTGCAGTCAGCAGGCACCTGTTCACCGGTTCTGATCAATACAAGGTCTCCGGATTTGAGTGCATCGCTTGGTACCGGAAAAACATTTTCCTGTCCGTCGGTATCATAGGCGATCATATGTGCTGTTACTATCTGCTGTTTGGTTAGTTCCCGGATGGTTTTTTGGGTGCGTTCTACCGAAACATCTTCGAGATAATATCCCAGAAAAACAATCGTAATGATGGAAGCGGCTGTTTCAAAAAACAAAAACTGCGAGGGATCGGGTTGAAAAAGTCCCCAGCAACTATAGGCAAAGGCTGCAGTAGCACCCAATGCAATCAGCACATTCATGTTGGGTACTCCGGACCGGATACTTTTTACAGCGCTCACCCCAAAGTATTCCATCCCAATGATATAAACAGGCAGCGCTAATCCAAATTGCACCCAGGGATTCATCAGCCAGTGCAGACCAAGACCAGGGATCATGTGCAACATCAGGATGGCTGTTAGCGGCAGCGTAATCCAGAAACGCAACATGTATTTTGATAAACCCAAAAAGGGCTTTGCAGGTGGTTTTGCAGGGTCCCCTTCCTCCTCAATTTCATAGCCTAAAAGCTCTACCCTTTTGCGGGCACTTTTCAGGGTGCCATTGGTATCCAGGGTATCGAAGCTTACATCTCCGGTAATTACATTCACCGATACATTAGATAATCCTTCCTTCTCCAATGCCCTGTTGATGCTCAAGGCACAATTGGCACAGGTCATTCCATTTACTTTCCAGTTTATTTTTTCGCTGTTTGCGTCCATTCCTGCAAATTTACTAAAGAAAAAGCATCTTTCTTTCCGTTGCAAAAGCCGGCAACAGGCTTTAACATAGCCCGTTCCATCCCTGTTTTTTGCTGATGGATGGCAGAATCTGTGCGATTCGCGCCGCGGGTTTTAACTTGCACCCCATGCAATGGTCATTTTACCACAAAGAATTGGATCAAACCGCCGGGGAGGTATGGTCGTGGCTGCAAGTTCAAGCCTGCAGGGTTGTGGCTCTTTATGGCGAAATGGGCGCCGGAAAAACCACTTTTACCGCCGCATTACTTCGCGCCATGGGAAGTGCCGATGTAGCCAACAGTCCTACGTTTTCCATCATTAACCATTACAAAACCTTTCAGGGCGAAACCGTTTACCATATGGATTGGTATCGGCTGCGTGATGAGGAGGAAGCCATTCAGGCAGGGGTGGAAGATGCACTCTACAGCGGCAATTGGTGTGTGGTGGAGTGGCCTGAGAAAGCAGCAATGCTTTTACCCGAAGCTGTTTTCCACTTCAGACTTGAGGTAGCAGAAGATGGCAAACGAAGCCTGACCCTTGAAAATGAGGCTATAGCCAATAATTAAACACGAAGTCCGTAATTTTATCCTTTAAATAATTGAATCCATCACATGAGTAAGCCAATAATTTCAGGATCCTTTAGTTATGAGACCCTCGAAGAAACGCTTGATATCAAAACAAGAGAAACAGATCTTTTCATTGGCATACCTAAGGAAACGGCTTTTCAGGAAAACCGGATCGGACTGATTCCTGAAGCTGTGGGGGTTTTGGTAGCCAATGGCCATGATGTGTGGATTGAAAGTAAGGCAGGTGAAGGCAGTGGTTTCAGCGACAACGACTACAGCGAGGCCGGAGCTAAAATCAAATACAACAAAGCTGAAATATTCAATTGCGATATCCTCATCAAAAGTGCTCCGGTGGTAGAAGAAGATCTGCCGCTATTGAAGCTGAATCAGGTGGTGGTATCACCCCTTCATGTGAGCGTACTGAAACCTTCGATTCTGCAGCACATGATGGACAAAAAGATTACAGGATTAAGTTTCGAGAATCTGAAGGATGATAGTGGTACCTATCCTATTGTACGCAGCATGAGCGAGATTGCAGGCAGTGCAAGCATGCTGATTGCTGGATATTATCTCAGCTCAAGCGGCAGGGGGAAAGGAACCCTGTTGGGCGGGATCAGCGGGATTCCACCTACCAAGGTCATTATTCTCGGTGCCGGAGTGGTAGGAGAATTTGCTGCAAGGGCGGCTATTGCCATGGGAGCATCGGTAAAAGTTTTCGATAACAATATTTACCGGCTGAAAAGATTACAGGATACGATGGGACATCGGGTTTGGACTTCGGTGATTGAGCCCCGCATTCTTGCCAAACAACTGAAAACCTGTGAAGTGGCAATTGGTGCGCTGAGTGCTGAAAATGGCCGCACCCCAATGGTAGTGAGCGAGGCTATGGTGAGTAATATGCGCCCCGGAAGCGTGCTGATTGATGTAAGTATCGACCGCGGGGGTTGTTTTGAAACATCCAGGATTACCACCCATGAAAAACCTACTTTCCTGAAACATGGCGTTATTCATTACTGTGTTCCCAATATTCCATCGGGTTATAGCCGCACTGCGAGCCATGCCGTCAGCAATGTACTGATGCCCCTGATGCTGAAAATAAGTATGGAAGGCGGGTTGGACGAATACGTTTGGAAGAACCTGAATATCCGCAATTCGATCTATATGTTCAAAGGCTCGCTGACCAACTTCCATCTGAGCGAAAGGTTTGGGTTAAAATACACCGATCTGAACCTGTTGATGGCGAGTATGGGCTAAGCCATGCGGTTTAACGGTAGTCTTCCCGAACCGGGCTGAAGATATCGATCAGCTTGCAATCGCTTATTGCACGGCCGCCGTGTACTACTCCGCCGGGTATCAAGGCAAATTGATTGGTATTCAAAATCCTGCTTTCTCCATTTACAGTCATTTCAAATTCGCCTTCGAGTACAAAGCTGCTTTGCTCATGCGGATGTTGATGCAGCGGTATCGTACTTCCGGCTTTTACTTCCAGAAAATTGATGGTATTATTTTCGGTATGGATGAGTTTTGAAAAAAAACCAGGAGCAATCTCTTTTCCTGCTATGTTGGAAAACTGTTGGAACATATCTTGAATTTTTATATCGATGTAAGCTTACAAAATACATAAAGCTTTTGCGAAGCAGGTAATTTTTTATGCCTCCTTTATTTTGAGTCAACAGGTTTGTAAGCCATAATGTCGAGCTCTTGCTTACAAAAAGAGAACTCTTTGGGGTCATTGCTTCCAATAAGAATCAGCCGGTCATTTTGCAGCGTATCAATCATATGCAAATACAGCTCATTTCCCTGTACATCAAAATTGGCGGTGGGTTCATCAAGGATCAATACCTGTACATCGGCAAAAAAAGCCTGAGCGAGTTTTACCCGTTGTTTCATGCCACTGCTAAATAGGCGGATCTGTTTGTTTTTGGCGGCTTCAAGTCCTGTAAAAGCTATAATGGAGGAGATACTGTGTCCGGGTAAAATGGGTTTTAGCGAAAAGTGAAAGTGCAAAAATTCTGTCAGGGTCAATTCTTCAATCAATTCGAGATAAGGAGCTGCTATAGCTACCGATTGAAATACATTTTCCGGTTCAAGCGGTTTGGAATGAGCTTCGTTTTGCCATACCATGCTTCCTTCACTTTTTTCAAGGGCACCGGCAATTACCTGCAAAAGTGTACTTTTCCCTGAACCGTTGGGTCCGGTAATTGCATAAGTGCCACCGGATTCAAAAACAAAATCAATGCCTCTGAAAATCCATTGCCGGTTAAACCGTTTTCCCAGATTTGTGAGTGTTACTTGCATGCTCTGTTTTATCCACGGTAAAAAAAAAGAGCTATAGCCCTTTTTAGGTTTAGCTCCTGTTGGCATTAGGGGGCAAATGGGTTGCTTTATTCTTCAAGAGAAGCTCCCTTTGAGAAACGCTTAATGATACCGCGGCCGCTTTCCCGGATAAAAGTAACGATCTCGTCGCGTTCATCGCTGATGGGCAATTCTTCTTCTATAAACTCGAGTGCTTGTGTGGTATTCATCCCTTTGTTGTAAATGCAACGGTAAATATCCAGAATTTGATTGATCTGATCGTTGGTGAAGCCTTTGCGCTTAAGTCCGATGCTGTTGACTCCTGCATAGCTGAGCGGGCTGCGGCCTGCCTTGATAAACGGAGGCACATCTTTGCTGATGAGTGATCCCCCTGAAATGAAAGCATGTTGTCCGATCTGTACAAACTGATGCACGGCACATACACCCCCCATACCCACATAGTCGCCCAATACAACGTGTCCGGCGAGTTGGGTACTATTGCTAAGCGTACAATGATTGCCAATAATACAATCGTGCCCGATATGGCTGTAAGCTAAAATCCAGCATCCTTCGCCCACAACGGTTTTCCAACGGTCATTTGTGCCGCGGTGTATGGTTACAAATTCGCGGATGGTACAATTATCACCGATCTCAACCGTAGTTTTTTCGCCATTGTATTTGCGATCCTGAGGTATAGCTGCAATTACCGCTCCCGGAAAAATCCGACAATTTTTGCCAATTCTTGCTCCTTCCATGATGGTGACATTGCTGCCAATCCAGGTGCCTTCCCCAATAGTGACATTGCCGTGAATGACGGTAAAAGGATCCACTTTTACATTGTCAGCAAGTTTAGCTTCCGGATGTATATATGCGAGCGGATGAATCATAAATGTTGTTCTGTTATTAAAACCCTTACTGTTTGAGCCTTGCTTAAACGGGCGTTTAATGAAATTGTTTGTTTTTTGAAAATTAAGTCAACACGAACGGAAAGCAGAGGATTTATGAACTTCCTCTTATCATTTTATCTTTATGGCTGTTTTACAATCTGAGCGGTCAATTCGGCTTCTGTACAAATTTTATTGCCAACAATTACCATGGCCCGCATATGACAAATACCCCGGCGAATGGGTTCCATCAAGTCCATTTTCAAAATCATAGTATCGCCCGGTACCACTTTGGCTTTAAACTTACAATTCTCGATTTTAAGAAAGTAGGTATCGTATTTCCCTTCAGGCATGCTGTTGATACAAAGGATACCACCTGTTTGGGCAAGGGCTTCAATTTGCAAAACACCGGGCATAACCGGATTATTGGGAAAGTGCCCCTGAAAGAACCATTCGTTGAAGGTTACATTTTTAATCCCTACAATACAGGTATCTGTGAGTTCAATGATTTTATCAATCAATAAAAAGGGATACCGGTGCGGGAGCGTTTTTTCAATACCCTGTAAATCGTAAATGGGTGGCAATGTTGGATCGTAGGTAGGCAGATCCATCATGTGCTTGTTCTTTTTGATGTACTGTTTTATCTGCTTCGCAAATTCTACGTTGGCCGCATGCCCGGGACGATGCGCAATGATATGTGCTTTTACCGGATACCCAATTAAAGCAAGATCCCCTACTACGTCAAGCAGCTTATGTCTTGCAGGCTCATTGGGGTAGCGCAGTTTCAGGTTGTTTAAATATCCCTCTCCCTGAATTTCAATGTCTTTATTGAAAACTTCTTTTAATCTTGCTTTGGCCGAATCCGTAATGGGTTTGTCCACCACCACGATGGCATTATTCACGTCGCCGCCTTTAATCAGGTTGTGCTCCAGCAGCATCTCCAGTTCATGTAAAAAAACAAATGTGCGGCAGGGAGCGATTTCAGTACGGAAATCTTTCATGCCTTTTAAAACAGCGTGTTGGGTACCCAATACCGGACTGTTGAAATCGATCAGCGTGGTAATTTTATAATCGGTGCTTGGCAAGGCAGTAATCTCCACACGGCGCTCTTCGTCATGAAAACTGATGTTTTCTGCAATCGTGTACCAGCTTTTGGTAGCCTCCTGTTCCGATACCCCGGCTTCCTGTATGATTTCTATGAAAGGTTCGCTGCTGCCATCAATAATGGGTACTTCAGGACCATTGATTTCTATGAGGCAGTTATCCACCCCGCTGCCCACAAGGGCGGCCAACAAATGTTCTACTGTACTTACCCGGCCACCGTTGGCTTCGAGGGTCGTTCCTCTGCTTGTATCCACTACAAGGTCGCAATCTGCCTTTATAACAGGCTGTCCGGGAAGGTCAATGCGTTGAAACTGAAAACCAAATCCCGGTTTTGCAGGCTTGAGCGTCAGGTGCACAAAAGCACCTGTATGCAGGCCTGTTCCGCTTATACTTACTGACGACTTGAGGGTATGTTGCTTGTCCGGATTAAACGATTTGTCCATGTATGCTAAATATATTTCTCAGTAAAAGAGGGCAAAGGTAAACGAAATCGGCTAAGAAAGGCTCAGGCAACTTGTTTTGCTTTGGCTGTCAGGGCTTTACAAACAAGTCGGGATAGAATTGAGTATTGCCGGGGACATAGGCATACTGGCTCAGATCGGTGATGCCTTCGGCTGCCAATAGCTCTTCATCAATAAAAAAGTTGCCGGTACAGCTTGCTGATGTTTTTTGTAAAATATGCCAGATACAATCTGCAATAATTTCGGGTGTACGGCTCATTTTCATCAGCATTTCGCCTCCAAGCAGGTTGTTGACCGCAGCCGTGGCAATCGTGGTTTTTGGCCAAAGGGTATTGGCTGCAACCCGGTATTGTTTCAATTCAGCCGCTAATCCGTAAGCAATCATGCTCATATTGTACTTGCTGATGGTATAAGCAAGGTGACCTGCAAACCACATGGGATCCATGTTCAGCGGCGGACTCAGATTGATGATATGTCCGTTGCTGCTTTTTTTCAAAAAAGGAATAGCTGCCTGACAAAGAAAAAAGGTACCCCGGACATTGATGTCGTGCATCAGATCGTATCGCTTGGGTTCGGTTTTTTCGGTAGGCAACAAATTAATGGCACTCGCATTGTTGATCAGCGCATCGATGCCACCAAAATGAGCTGCGGCTTTTTCCATGGCCTCCTTGCTTGCTTCCTCATCCCTTATATCCAGCTGAATAGCCAATGCTTTTCCACCTGCTGCTTCCACTTCTTCTGCTGCCGAGTAAATTGTACCCCCAAGTCTCGGGTCTTCAACCACACTTTTAGCAGCAATCACAATATTTGCCCCTTCTTTGGCAAGTTTGAGGGCAATGGCTTTTCCGATACCACGGCTGGCACCGGTTATAAAAATGGTTTTATTGGCAAATAGCATTTTGTGTATCGTTTATTTTTAAAAATGAAAATTAAGGGAAATGGGATCGCATTGTTTAAAATATTTCCACGCAGGTTTTGGTCAATAATTACATTTTTTCTATTCTAATAGCTTTTCAGACAATCGGTCGGTCCAGTGCATACAGCAAAACAAATCATCAGGCTTGCTGTGGCTTTCTTTCTAAATGATCTTCTTCCAGAAAAGGTCCAACTATAAGTGCTGCCTCTTTCTGAGCCTTTTCCAGTACATCGTTTACAATGCTCGCATCAAAACTCTCCCGGTATTGTTTTTCGTAAGCGGCCTTGTGTAATCTCGCTTCCAGACTTTCCGGAGTTTCGGTTCCTCTTTTTTCAAGCCTTCTCCGCAGTTCTTCGTCCGATGGAGCTTCTATAAAAATCGAGAGTGTTTTGCCGGGGTACAATTTTTTAATATGCATGGCCCCATGTACATCTATATCAAGCACCGGCACTTTCCCTTTTACCCACATCCTGCCAATCTCGCTTTTCAGGGTCCCGTAATACTTCCCTTTGTATACCATTTCCCATTCCAGAAATTCTCCGGCAGCAATTTTTTCTTCAAAAGCTTCGGTGGTCAGGAAGTAGTAATCTACGGCATCCTGTTCGCTTTGGCGGGGAGACCTTGTAGTGGCCGAAATAGAAAACTCAAGCTCCGGAAAAAGGCTGAGCAGATGATGCGTAATAGATGTCTTTCCTGAACCCGACGGTGCTGTTATGATGATGATTTTCTGCGTCATGGCATTCATCTAAAAACGCGTTTCAAGGTAATGAGGCAAAACCGCACGCCAGGTTGGCCAGTCATGGGTCCATTCGTGACCCCATATATCCAGTTCGTAATTGATGCCCTTGCTATAAAGGATACCTGCAAATTCGCGGGCTGCATCCGGTGCCTCGTAAGCGCCTTCACCGGTGAAAATATGGATATGCCGGCTGCGGTGGATATTTTCGAAATACCAGGGATCTGAAAGGTTTGGCATGTAATGAGCAGGGCTATTATAATATACCTGTTCATCATAATAGCCATCAGTATATTCCATCAGGTTGTACACGCCACTCATGGCAATAACCCCGTTGATCAAATCAGGACGTTTCAGAAACAGATTCATACTGTGCAGTGCCCCAAAAGACGCACCGCAAATGATGATGGGCGTTTCGGGTGAACTGTTGGTGCGGATAAAAGGCACTACTTCTTCGTAAATATAATTATTGAACTGATTATGACGGATGGCTTTATGGGCCCCTTCCATCTGTTTGTTCATCCAACTTTGCTTATTCACGCTGTTGACACTGTACACTTTACATTTTCCACCTTCGATGGCTGGTTTCAGCGCATCTATCAATTGAAAACGCTCATACTCCAGATAATCAGCACCGGCAGTAGGCACCAATAAAAGGGCAAAACCATAATGTCCGTAAATGGCAATCGGGGCTTCTTCTCCGAGGTTGTGGCTGTGCCAGCCAAATAGTTCTCTTTGCATAATCTGCGATCTTGGTTTCTTTTGATATGGAATTACTTCCTCAGGCGGAAAGTCCTTTTTTCAATTCTTTCCACACATCGCGGAAGCATTGTGCAGCATAACTTGAAGGCGCAAAATAGGCAACCGGCGCCAACCTTGTCCCCATTTTTTCGATGGTGCTCAGGTAAGGCACATAATTTTTCAGAAATTGCTTGTTGCGATAATAGGTTGCAAGCGTTTCGTTGTGCAGGTTTTTACGAATGTCTACCATGCTGAAATAACAGCGGATCCGGGAAACATCGAGGTTGTTTTTATCAAAAAACTCATGAACCATTTCATAGGTTCGTACACTCAGAGTGGTAGGAATGGTAGGCAGCACCACATAATCTACTGCGGCAAAAACAGATTCACTCAGTGCTCCCATTCCCGGAGGACAGTCAATAAACAGGTAATCGTACATGCCTTCTACCTGAGCAAGTAATTGCTTGAACCGTTTTTTGGATTGTTTGAGGGCATCCAGAACGGCATCGAGTTGCCGGTTGGCAAATTCGGCGGGAATGATACTCAGGTTATCAAATTCAGTGGATTGAATGCTGTTGCTGAGCTCTCCTCCGATATTTAATAATTTTTTCATACCCCCTTTCATTTTAGCGTCCTGCTGAAAATAAAAAGTAGCTGCTCCCTGCGGATCGAGGTCCCAAACGAGGACCCGGTGCCCTTGTTCTGCAGCAAGATAAGCCAGGTTGACACATCCTGCGGTTTTACCAACACCGCCTTTCATATTGTACAAAGCCAAAGTTACCATAAGCACATCTGTTGTATTTGCTGCAAATTGCAAATGTTTTTTATGTGTGCAGAAGCACAGGAATCGCCTAAAATTAGGGCGTTCAAATGGTTTTCCTTCATTTTTATGATGGTTTTGCTAATTTTCCACCCATAAATGAAAATATTAAGTCCTGCCATATCAAGATTTGTCCGGCTTCGTCTCAATGCCATTGAGCATTGGGTCACCTTTCCGTTGGAGACACAGCGAGAAATGTTGCAACACCTGATTACCGAGGGACAATATACCGAATTTGGTAAAAAATACAGGTTTACCAGTACTTTCAGGCTGCGCGATTTTAAAGCCACTGTTCCCATTCATACCTATGAGGATCTGAAACCCTGGATTGAAAGGATGATGGAAGGCGAGGAAAACGTGCTCTGGAATACCCCCGTTGAGTGGTTTGCCAAAAGCAGCGGCACCACAAGCGAGCGGAGTAAATTCATTCCGCTGAGTCAACAAAGCCTGGATGAAAATCATTTTCAGGGAAGTAAAGACCTTTTGACATTGTATTACCACAACTATCCCGAAAGTGATTTGCTAACCGGCAAGGGGTTGGTAATAGGGGGCAGTCATCAGGTGGGACAGCTTAACGGCGACATCCGGTTTGGAGATCTGAGTGCGGTACTTTTAGAAAACACCCCTTTTTGGGGAAACTGGATCCGGACACCCGAATTGAGTATTGCACTGATGGATGAGTGGGAAACCAAAATTGAAAATCTGGCAGAACATACCATTCGCGAAAATGTGACTTCGGTAAGCGGCGTACCTACCTGGACGCTTGTGCTTTTTAAGCGAATTTTGGAAATAACAGGTAAAAGTTCTATCAAAGAAGTATGGCCCGAACTGGAACTGTATATTCATGGAGGGGTTTCCTTTACCCCTTACCGCAAGCAATTTGAGGCCATTGTAGGTGGGCCTATTCGCTATCTGGAGACCTACAATGCAAGCGAAGGATTTTTTGCAGCACAAAGCCGGGAGGACGAAGAGGGCATGTTGCTTTATCTGAATCATGGCGTTTTTTATGAATTTATGCCATTGGAGGCCTATGGCACTGAAAATCCCTGGACCATTGGATTGGCAGATGTGGAAGTTGGAAAGACCTATGCCCCGGTAATCACCACTACAGGTGGCTTATGGCGTTATCTTTTGGGTGATACCATTCAATTTACCAATACTTTCCCCTTTCGGGTGAAGGTGACGGGGAGGTTGAAACACTATATCAATGCTTTTGGGGAAGAAGTAATGGTTGAAAATACGGATCAGGCCATTGCTGCCGCCTGCATTCAAACCGGCGCAGCAGTGCTCGATTATACGGCTGCTCCGGTATATTTTTCCGAAAACCGGAATGGCGCCCATGAATGGCTCATTGAATTTGAGAAAGCTCCCGAAGACCCCGAGGCGTTTGCGGAAGCTTTGGATGAGGCTTTGCGTAAAGTAAACAGCGACTATGATGCCAAAAGGTATAAGGACATAGCCCTAAGCAGGTTGGTGTTGCACGTGCTTCCTACAGGTAGTTTTAAACAATGGCTGCGCAGCAAAGGCAAATTGGGCGGGCAACACAAAGTACCCCGGTTAAGTAACGACAGAAGCATTTTAGAAGAAATATTAAACTTGGGAACTTCTGAAAATTTAAAGCATGCAGATTAATCAGGTATATATAAAAAACTTTAAAAGGTTTGCAGAATTACAATTATCAGACATTCCGGTTGGAACAAGACTTGTATTGTTAATTGGCACGAATGGTAGCGGTAAGAGTTGCATTTTTGATGCTTTTGAATATATTGCTTCTGGTACAAAAGAAGGGGGAACAGGGAAATCAAATAATTTTTATTCCGACAAAGCCTATTATGGAAAAGATACCCTGTTACCAACTGAAGTTTTTATTGAAACTAACCAGGGAAATTTCAGAAATATATTTGACCCACAGTCAACAGGCCATCGAAGCAGCTTTAGTGGAGTAGAAGCAAATCCTGAAAAAAAGTTCTATGGTCGTAGTGCAGTACGTTTTCAGGCACGTCTCGAAAAAACGGTTATTGGTAATCCAATATCTGTAGACCTAGACATTGACAGACCTTTGTATTATATTGACAGAGACTTACGCTTTGAAAATGATATTGATCTACTCCTGATGGAAGTGGTACAAAAAGTATTTAGCGACCTCAATAACCAAACAGAGGGGAAAATAGATGAAATAAAGACATTTCTTAAAAGAATAAATGATGGGCTATCCCGAATTTTCAGTCATTCTTCTGTTTCACAATTGAAAATGGTAAATTTTTTGACTCCGGCAGATGGTAAACCCACTCAATTGATTTTTGAAAAAGGAAAATGCCAGGTCCATTATGACTTTTTAAGTTCAGGCGAAAAAGAAATCATTAATTTGCTTATTAACCTGTATACAAGATCAAAATTTTTTACTGATTCAATTTATTTTATAGATGAAATGGATGCACATCTGAATACGACGCTTCAATTTGAGGTTATAAAAGAAATTGTAGAACATTGGATACCATCAGGAAGCCAATTATGGACTGCATCCCATTCTTTGGGTTTTATCCAATATGCAAAAGAAGAAAAAACTGCTATAATTTTTGATTTCGATGATTTAGATTTTGACCGGCCGCAGCAGTTAATTCCTGTATTAAAAAACACAGCTGAAATTTACGAAATTGCTGTAAGCAAAGATATTTTGCCTTCTTTATTCGCCGGGTTTAGACTTATTTTTGTTGAAAATAAGGATACCCAATATTATGCATCACTCAATATTAAAAACACATTATTTATTGAGGAGAAAAACAGAGACAGTGTTTTTCATAAATCAAAAGCCGGTGAATATTTTGGTCTTATAGATAGAGATTTTTTAACTGATGAAGATATTGAAATCATACTCACTACTTATTCTGAGTTATTTATTCTTCGCCTTTATTGCATTGAAAACTATTTATTCCATCCTGAAAATTTAGAGGAGTTCTATAAATTAAAAGAAATAGATTTTGATAAAAATGCCTATTTACAATCCTTAATAAAAGAAAAGAATCTTATTATAGAAGACGTTTCTATAAAAATTTCATCCATAAGACAATCGTATCCTTTTTTTAAAGAACCCGGTACCTCAAATAAAATCCATCAAAGCAGATTTACTCCATCCGAAAATAATTTTATTGAAACAAAAAAAATTTTTGAAGCTTTGAGGAGCGATGATTTTGAAGTGTTTTATCCTTATTTTTCTATGAAGGATTTCGGAAAAAACATTCCGGAAAGGCAAAATATCAATCCAGTTAGTTTATCTAAAACTTCCTGGTTTTTTAAAATGATTGAAGCAATATTAAATATAAAATAATTATGAAATTACTGGAAAATAAAGTAGCCATTATAACAGGTGCAGCCCGCGGAATAGGAGAGGGGGTTGCCCTGAAGTTTGCTGAGCAAGGGGCATCTGTTTCATTTACCTATGTAAGCGACAGCAGCGCAGAAAAAGCCAAAGCGCTGGAAGAAAAGTTGATTGGGCTTGGGGTAAAGGCAAAAGCTTACCAAAGCAACGCCGGAGATTATGCAGCCTGTGAGGCGCTGGTGAATGAGGTAATGAAAGAATTTGGTACGGTTGATATTCTCGTAAATAATGCGGGTATCAGCAAGGATAATTTATTGATGCGGATGACCCCCGAACAGTGGAATGATGTGATACAAGTAAATCTGAACGGCGTGTTTTATATGACCAAACAGGTCATTCGCCCGATGATGAAGGCACGCAGTGGCAGCATCATCAACATGAGCAGTGTGATCGGGGAAATGGGTAACGCGGGACAGGGTAGCTATGCCGCCTCTAAGGCCGGCGTGATCGGGTTTACCAAAAGTGTAGCCAAAGAGCTCGGAAGCCGCAATATCCGTTGCAATGCTATTGCTCCCGGTTTTATTGAAACCGATATGACAAGCTACCTGAAAGAAGGAGAGGCTGCTGATAAATATAAGGCGGGTATCCCGTTGGGTCGCTTTGGTACAGCAGAAGATATTGCCAACCTGTGTCTTTTCCTGGCAAGCGATATGGGTAATTACATCACCGGACAAACCATTAGTGCCTGTGGTGGGTTAAATATTTAATCGGATACCTTCATTAAGATTATTGAATTTAATCAAAAAGGTTGCCTCATAGAAAGGTAGCCTTTTTGATTCTAAAACGAGTACTGTTCTTGTGTGCTGTTGATCAGGGACTTTTTTGTGCAATCTTACCGGCATTCATTGATCAGGGTATTGAATGTTTTTCTGAAAAATAACTGAGCCCTTTCGGGAGTACTGCCAATGCATACCACGCCTAGTTTGCCAAATTGACTCAGTGCTCCAATCAGGTGAAATACCACCCCCTCCTGCGTGGAACCGTCATAGCGCAACTCATGCATCATGGCGATATCAATCAGATCGTGAGGGGTCAATCCCTTAAAAACGGATTCGTGCAAATTATCACTACTGAAGTAATACCTTGCCTGGCCATTGGCCATCCGGTAAATCCCATTTTCGGCATTATATTTACCTTGTGTCAGAAAATCGAGCATCTGGTAAGGGTGAGTGGTACCCCCTTTCCGCAGATTGATTTCAATGGCAAAATGTTTCCATTGATCCTCTTCTTTTATGGAAATAAAATCAATACTGAACCTTCCAATGACACCCTGATCCCGCAGGCCTTCTGCCACCTTTCTGCCCATTTCCCCAAGCGCAGGGGCATAGGCCTCATCGGCAGGGAAATTCGCCCCGAGAAACACCTGACCGCTTTCTCCGCCTAGCATCTGATCGTGGGTGCTGATGATTTCCACCCGGCCAAGCGGATTGATCCGGCATTGTACCGAGGGGGATGTTTTTTCAGATCCTTCCAGAAAAGCTTCCACAATGCCTCCGTCCTTTTCCAGCTTTTGCATAAAGATTTCCTGTGGCAGGTCAGCGGCAACAATTTTGAGTGCATATGGAAATGAGGCAGCAATTCTTTCTGTAGTCAGACTTTCGTTTTGCGAAGATTCGGGATAATAGAAAATAGCATTCCCATCTCCTGAAAAGCCCTCGTTTATTTTTACTACCGCTTTTTGTAAATCCGGATTTTCTTTTTTGAGAGCGATAAGCGCTTTTACAACATCTTGCCGGGTGTACAAATCTTCAAAGCCACTTGGTAAAGGAATAGAACAGGCTTTGAAAATCTTTCGGCTGTTGCTTTTATTTCCAAGATGATAGAGATTCGGATCGCACCCATAAATAGGTAATCCAAGTTCCACTGCGAGTCTCCGTTCATGATCGGTTACATTAAAGCAAACAAGATGTGCAAGGTGTCCGGCTGGCATACTTTGTCGTATCCTGTGAATGAGTCTTGGCCGGGCAAGTATTTTTTCGGTGAGCGAAATATGTGAGGCATCAAAACAACTATGCAAGGTGAGCCTTTGCCGGGCATGATACCCGGTAATTCCCGGCAACAAATGAAGATAGTAATCGACGATAATGGGGTCGATAGGAACACTGGTAACAAAAATGACATGTGTTCTTGGCATACGTAGCAGCATCAAAAGCGCAAGCATACGTTCTTCATAGTGAACAACCCCTTCAATTTTTTGCAGGATTTCCTGATCGAGCGTCAGGCTTGGTATGATCACAATGGTTTTGGGTTGATGCGGATCGGGATAAACATTTTCAAACTGAGCCGCAAAAGCTGCCTGCATATCCCGGAATATCGTTTTTTCCTCCTCGGATCCCAAAGAAGGTAATAAGGCCTCATCCCGGCTATAAAAAATACTTTTAGGATAACCCTGTCTCGTGTCCTGCATAATACAGTTAAATATATGATTTATTGGCAACCTATCCGCAATCCGGCTAAGATGTCTCTTTTTTCCCGATAAATCCATGATTTAAATCAGTGATGGGTTGGGACGGCAACGGGTTTGGTGTACATTCGCTTAACAATTTTTAATTACTTAGGTATGCAGTTTAGGAATTTTAAGATGGTCAGTTATGTGGTGTATGGAAGAGGATCCTTCAACCAACTGGATGAAATACTGGCACCGCAACGCAAAGGCGATGCCCCGATGATATTTTTACTGGATCATTTTTTCGAAAACAAACCGCTAGTAAGCTTGATTCCATTGCGGGGAAAAGATGAAATTATTTTTGCAGATGTAACCCACGAACCCAAAACTACACAGGTAGATAAAATGGCAAGTGCTCTCAAAGAGAAGTTTGGTACCATTAGCGGCGTGATAGGTATTGGGGGTGGTAGTACCATGGATCTGGCTAAAGCCGTAAGTCTGATGATGACCAATCCCGGTAGCAGTGCTGATTATCAGGGTTGGGATCTTGTAAAAGTTCCGGGGGTGTACAAAGCGGGTATTCCTACCCTGAGTGGGACGGGTGCAGAGGTAAGCCGTACAACGGTTTTAACCGGACCGGTTCGCAAGCTGGGAATGAACAGTGATTTTACCCCCTTTGATCAAATTGTTCTCGATCCGGAGCTGACTGAAAATGCTCCTGCTAATCAGCGGTTTTACACTGGCATGGATTGCTATATTCATTGCATCGAAAGCCTTGAAGGCACCTTTCTGAATGAATTCAGCAAGAGCTACGGAGAAAAGGCCTTGCAACTTTGCCGGGATGTGTTTGTTGATAAAGACGGGTGGGATGCCACCTGCGATGATAAACTGATGATGGCAAGCTATGCCGGAGGGATGAGTATTGCCTACAGTCAGGTTGGGGTTGCACATGCGGTAAGTTACGGGCTCAGTTACCTCCTAGGCACCAAACATGGTATTGGTAACTGCATTGTAATGAATCATCTGGAAGAATATTATCCTGCAGGTGTCAGGGAATTTAAAGGCATGGTGGAGAAAAATGGCATAGAAATACCTACGGGTATTTGTAAAGGTCTGAGCGAAGAAGATTTTGATAAAATGATTGGGGTAAGCATGGGTATGAAACCCTTGTGGGAAAATGCGCTTGGAAAAGATTGGGAAAAAATCATGACCCGGGAAAAGCTCCGGGCTTTATTTGATAAATTATGAAGTATCCGTATTCAAACCGATATCTGTTGCGCGGAAGTTTAGGGTTCATTTTAGGTATATCTTCTGCCTTAAACGCACAGACCACCATGCAGGTGGAGACCGGTTCATTTGGCGATTTGGTGATTATTGCCGAACAAATGAATGCCCGGCCAAGACCTATTGAAACAAGAACCTTTGGAGATAAAACGGAGGGAACATTTTTCTTTAAAGACGAGTGGTTGCCGGCTACCATCAGTGCCGGAAACGGACGTTTTTACCGGCAGATACCAGTAAAACTGGACCTTTTTGAGCAGCATCTTTATTTTCTGGACAAAGATGGGGTGGTAAAAGAATTGATAGATCCTTTAGAGTTGCTTCAGATAAATGATTCCACCATCGGCAAAAATCATGTTTTTAAGCAGGTAGCTGCCCTCCCCGGAGTGGTATCCAAATCGCAGGTTATTTGGTGTGAGGTATTGCAAAGCGGGTCTGCCACGCTTTTGAAAAAAACGAATAAAATCATTTCTGAAAGCATCCCTTATGGTACCGGGCAAAAGACCGTTTCTGTAAGGGATGCTTATGCCTACTACCTTGAAATAAATGGAGAAATTGTTTTAGTAAAGCGGGAGAAAGATTTACTACAAATACTTGGTAAAGGACTACCCTCTATCAGTTCTTTTGAACCGGAAGGCAAGGGTAAGGAGGAGCAGTTTGCTTCCATGGTGGCCATTTATAACAAAGCGATCCGAAACAATTAGAACGGTCATAAACCAATATAATTAGAGGCATATGGGTGGACGGAGAAAATTTATCGGGAAATTGCTTACAGCAGGCGCTGCGAGCACGGGAATTACTTCGCTTACAATCGCTCAGAAATTGGAGCATGCTCAATTTTTGCTCGATCCTTTCAGCCCCGAATCGGATGTAACCAATGAAGACTATTGGGCGGTGATACAACAGGCTTATACGGTTAATCCTAATTTTATAAATCTCAACAATGGCGGAGTAAGCCCGGCACCTAAGGTAGTGCAGGAGGCCTTGACACGATTTAATGCTTTTGCCAATGAGGCTCCTAGTTACTATATGTGGCGCATCCTGGATCAGGGACGCGAACCGCTTCGTAGCCAACTTGCCCATCTCGCCGGTTGCGATGCCGAAGAAATTGCCATCAACCGAAATGCCACCGAAGCCCTGAATACCGTTATTTACGGGTTGCCTCTGCAAAAAGGCGATGAAGTGATCGGGACTTTACAGGATTACCCGAATATGATTCAGGCATGGCGACAAAGAAGAGATCGGGAAGGCATTGTGTATAAGCAGCTTTCCTTTGATTTTCCCATCGAATCTGATGCGGAGATCATAAAGGCTTTTGAGGATGCTATTACTCCGCGTACCAAATTGTTACATGTAACCCATATCATCAATTGGGTCGGGCAAATTTTACCCGTAAGAAAAATTGCCGACATGGCTAAGGCCAAAGGGGTGGAAGTGCTTGTAGACGGAGCTCATAGTTTTGGCTTGCTCGATTTTAAAATACCCGACCTGAATGCCGACTATTTTGGTACTAGTTTGCATAAGTTTTTAAGTGCACCTGTAGGTAGCGGTATGCTATGGATCAAAAAGGAGAAGATAAAAAAAATATGGCCCCTGCTTTGTAACGGAGAACCCAACAGCGAGAACATCAGAAAGTTTGAAACCCTTGGCACCCGTAGTTTTCCCATTGAGCAGGCAATCGGGGAAGCCATTCATTTTCAGGAGGCAATTGGCAACAAACGCAAACAGGAAAGAATTCATTATTTAAAAAGCTACTGGGCTTCGGAAGCCATAAAAATACCAGGATTGCGGTTGCATACTTCCTTATTGCCTCAGTACTCGTGTGCCATTGCCGGTATCAGTATTGAGGGCATGGCACCCTCGGCAATCGATCAGGCATTGATGAATAAACACCGAATTCATACCGTTAGCATCGTCTGGGAAAACATATCCTGTGTGCGCATTACGCCGCATGTGTATACCCGTAAGCAGGATCTGGATGTATTGCTTGATGGGCTTGAGAAAATTGCAAAATCCTGAAGATATATGCTCAGGAAAGATCCGTGAGTGCCTTTTCCAGTTTTGCAAACATCGGTTCAATATCTTCTACCCGGCAGGTGCCAATGCTCATCCGATACCAGGGCGATTCTTTTCCGGCTCCAAAAGAGGAGAAGGGTACAATGGCAAGTCCTGCGGCTTCGAGCAAATATTGGGTCACATCTGCTTGTTGCGTCAGCATGTCACCGTTAGGCTTTCTTTTTCCCTTCAAATCAAACTTCAGGGTAAGGTAGATGGCTGCCTGCGGGGTAATGGCATCTACCGGAAAGCCGGCATTTTTTAATTGCTGTATACCTGCAAAAATGGTATCGAGCCGGTAAGAAATATCCTTTTTAAATTGGGTTAGAAAGCTATCAATGGCTTCATGATTTTGTAAAAACTGAGCGGTGGCTTTCTGTTCGGCCATTGGTGCCCATGCCCCTACATGACTTAAAATAGCACGCATTTTTGCGATCAGCGATTCGGGTCCCATACTCCACCCAACGCGTACTCCGGTAGCAGCAAAGGCTTTACTGATACCATCAACGAAAACAGTATATGCTTTCATGGCAGGTACCAATCCTACCGGGTTATGGTGTTCCGTTTCTCCATAGCAAAGCGTCCAGTACATTTGATCGAAAAGGAGATACAGTTTTTTCTCATTATCTCCTCTTTGTGCATTTTCTGCAAGAACCATTTGGCAGATTTTCTCCATCTCTTCGCGGGGCAAGGTGGTGCCGGTAGGATTTTGCGGTGTACAAAGACAAAGCAGCGCTGCTCCTTTGATATGCGGCTCTATTTCTGCAGCTGTAGGCATAAATGCATTTTCGGGTTTTACATCCACGAGGATGTGTTCTCCGGTAGTAAAATGCGTGTAATGGTTATTGTTCCAGCTTGGATTAGCATAAATCACCTTATCGCCGGGATTGACAAGCGCTCTGAAAATCGTATAAATCAAAGGACGCCCCCCGGATGCAATCTGAATTTCATTAACTCCATACTCCAGGCCTTCGTAGTGCTTTAAAAAACTCCTTACTGCCTGACGGAGATCCATTTCTCCATCTGCAAGCGGATAGCTTGTAAAGTGATTACGGTATGCTTCAATGATGGCTTCTTCGAGTGCTTTGGGGATTGGAAAGATATGCGGATCAAAATCGCCAATAGTGAAATTGTAGATGGTTTCCCCGGCTGCTTTTCGCTGCCGGATCATATTCCCGAGTTTTACAATTTCACTCCCTATCAGAGTTTCAGACAGTTGACTATAGGTTGGCTGCATTTTGATCCGTTTGATTTTTTTTGAGGGTGCAAAGGTAGGTAAAGCTGCTACCATTGTGCATTATGTATAGCTTTTTGCTATAGAAAGGCTTTGGGCAATATAGGAACCCCCGAATAAACGGGCATGGACAAGCAGGGGGTAGAGTTGAAATAAGGGGATTCTTTTTTCCCAACCTGTTTCCATGGGGAATATCTTTTGGTATTCGGTAAACAGGGTTGGAGGAAAACCTCCAAACAAATGCATCATGGCTATATCGGATTCGCGATGACCGTAACAGGGAGCAGGGTCAATCAGAACGGGCTGTCCCATGGAATCAGTTAGAAAATTACCTGCCCACAGATCCCCATGAATCTATGCGGGTGGTTCTTCGGGAATGAATTCAGGGAGCCGAATACATAAGGTTTCAAAAACAGAAGCTTCAACCCCGGTATAAAGTCCTTTATCCCGCAACGCCTTTACCTGCGGAAGGATCCGGAGTGCTGCATAGAAATCGGGAAAGCGGCTTCTGTAGCCATTTTGCTGTGGCAACAGGCCAATGTAATTATTGAAAGAGAGGCCAAATGCATCCTCGGTATGTGCATGAAGCGCAGCGAGTCTTTCCCCAAAACCGCTCCCGAAATTTACGGAGGGATGTCCCGGTTCCAGCCATTCGAGTAACAAATATTGCCATTCATTATAATGAACGCCGTGATCTATAATAGCAGGAATCCTAAAAGTTTGCGTGTTGGCTAGTACCTGCAATCCCATGGCTTCGGTTTGCATCATACCGGGGAATTTGCCAGCCTCATTGAGTTTGATAAAATAAGTTCCCTGTTGGGTGCTGAGTTTGTAACAACGATTGATATCTCCTCCGGTTACCGGTTCAGCCCTAAGGACGCTTAGTTTATGTTTGTTTCCAATTTCCTGCAGTAACGGAGGCATCGTTTATTTGCTGTAAAGTTATCAATTCAGGTATTTTTCAGGTAACGGAAACCCCATTTGCTCACTGCACCAGAATACACTCATGATATAATACCGGTCTTTGT
>JBGSNV010000380.1:0-26593 GCA_041739485.1 Chitinophagaceae bacterium | reverse complement strand
AAAGCACTTTGTTCAAGCGGCGGTATAGCAAATGTATACAACGCCCTGAAGCTTGCAGAAGAAAAATGGAAACAAAAAAACAACACTAAAAATAATTGATTTTTATGCCTCGTCCGCTTCCCGGTGATTACGGAAATTTTTATCAGCCCTACATTAACCTAACCACAGGTACAGAGGTAACTACCTTGCTTGAGGATAGCCTTTTGCCCCTGAAGGAGTGGCTTGAAAATCTACCTGAAGGAAAAGCTACTTTTGCCTACGCTCCCGGAAAATGGACGCTTGGACAGGTGCTGCAACATATGATTGATACAGAGCGTATTTTTTCTGTAAGAGCCTTATGCTTTGGGCGGGGAGAACAACAATCCCTTCCGGGTTTTGATGAAAATGATTATGCCGGTGAAGGGACCACCCATCATAAATCTCTGAAAAAACTTGCTGAAGAATTGCTATGTATACGGCAGTCAACCATTTTTCTTTATCAGGATCTTAAAACCCTTGATGTTCTCAACCGAAAAGGAATTGCCTCAGGCTTTTCAATTACAGTAAATGCATTGGGATATATTTTAGCCGGACACATAATTCACCACCAAAATATCATCAATCAACGATATTTGTAGTCAAATGGGATTCCTTTTTTAGTTTAGAAAAAATTCTTAAGCAGGATGCTTTGTTTTAACAAAATCTTGCATTACATTAGCTCTGTCTGGAAATAAGCCATCCGGAAAATACTTTTTGTACCTCAGAAATTGCTTTTAAACTAAATAAATCCAGATGAAAAAATTATCTTTTATTTTGATTGGTTTGTATTTACTACCCAATCTGCAAATCAATGCCCAAAATGTAGGTATTGGTACCGATAATCCACAGCGTAAACTTCACATAGATGCAGGCGGCCTTGTTTATTCCGGATTAATGCTTACGACTACAGCCACCGGCACCACGAGTAATGATGGTATCCATCTTGGCATTCAATTTCAGGCAGACAATGCAGGTAACAGGTATGGCTTTTTAAATGTAAAGGAAGACATCCCCTTTTTTATCGGAACAAACAGCAGCAACTATTTAACCATATCCAATACGGGAAACTTTGGTTTTGGGGTTCCTTCTCCTGCTGTCAGAATGGAGGTAGATGGCATTTTACGTTTGAGGGGTTTAGGAGCTTTAGAAAAAAGGGTAGTATTCAGAGATAATGCCGGGACAGCGGATATGGGAAGTATCGGGCATTTGAATGACAACGTCATTTCTATTGCCAGCAACAAAGGAGGACTTCAGTTTTCCAAGTTTTATTTTGATATTGAAAATGAAAAAATGGGGGTTGGGGCCATTCCCGGATCTAGTGATGGGAAAATTCTAGTAAACTACAACAGCGGCACCGGTAACCCACATCTTACCTTAAGAGAAAGTACACTTTCCGACTACGGCCGTTTAGAGTTTGCAAATACCGGTGCCACCCGTGTATGGCATATCGCCGGACAGAATGTTGCCGGGGCAGGTACTACCAACCGCGAAAATGACCTGTTAAATATCTGGAACAGCGGATGGGGAGATATTATGACTTTTCGGGGAGATGGCAGGGTCGGTATCCGAACCACCAATCCCGCAGTTGGCTATGCCCTAAGTGTGGATGGGAAAATTATTTGTGAAGAATTACGGGTACAATTAAGTGGTGCCTGGCCAGATTATGTTTTTCAGGATCAGTACCATTTGCCTTCTCTTCAGGTGGTAGAAAACTATATCCGTTCTCAAAAACACCTGCCCGGTATCCCAACCGCAGCGCAGATTGAGAAAGAAGGGCTTGATATGGGAGATATGCAAAAGCGTATGATGGAAAAGATCGAAGAATTGACACTTTATGTGATTCAACAACAAAAAGAGATCGATCTTCTCAAAAAACAATTGCTTCAATAAATACACGAAATCTTTTTCTGTTGTGTACCTTTTCTGTAGTACCGGGAGGATATTTCTTTTTGCAAAGACTCCCATAAACTCCTTTTTATGAAGAGAGGTAAAATATATGCAACCCTGATATGTCTTATTTGGGCTATTTTTTCCTTTGCACAACCCAATCAAATTGATCCGGAGTTAGCAAAGCAATTACAAAACAAATCTTCGTTGGAAGATATTATGAATACCGTATTGGGGTATTACAAACAATCAAAACCCGCATTATTCAGCCAAACCAACCCGGAGGCCCCTTTGCAAAAAGGAAATCCATTGAACAAATGGTTGCGCTGGGCCATGGAAAATTCAAACAGATTAGAGGAAAATGGTCATTTAACCGATTATGCTGTGAAAAATTTTGAAGCAGCAATGAGTGTAAATCAAACAGCTGGTACAGAAACGCCTATCAATCAAAACAGCAATACAGGAGCCTGGGGATTTATAGGGCCATTCAATACCAACTATGGATCGAATGCTCAAAATTTCCGGGGTCTCGGCCGGGTTGATCGGATTGCTTTTCATCCCACAGATCCTAATATCCTTTACGTTGGAACGCCTGCGGGAGGGCTGTGGCGCACCACCAATAATGGGACAAACTGGACGCTGCTTACCAAATATCTTCCTTCGCCTGGTATCTCAGGTATAGTAGTCAGTTCCTCCAATCCGAACATTATTTATATTCTTACCGGAGACGGAGATTCCAATCTGGGGGGCGGGCTTGTCAATTTAATGGGATATGTTCGTCGGAGTGTAGGTGTTTTACGCAGTACAGACGGAGGGAATACCTGGGTGCAAATGGGTGCCCTTCCCGGCAGCAATGCACAGACTGTTGGGTATAAGCTGGTGCAAAATCCAACCAATGCGAGTATCCTGATGGCTGCAACCAATAATGGCTTATACCGAACTACAGATGGTGGTGTTAATTGGACGCAGGTTAGAAACGGTCGTTTCTGGGATGTGGTTTTCCGGCATAACAGCAATACCACAGTATACGCTACCGGTGATGGTGGAGACCGGTTTATTCGTAGCACTAATGGCGGGGTTACCTGGAGTTCTGTAGTTACTTACAGCCCTACCTCAGTAGCCCCATCCTCCACAGGACGGGGACAAATCAGTGTAGGCGTTAGTGCCACTGCTGTAGTTTATGTTTTGTGGGGAGGGGTACCTAGTGATGGAAACTTCAGAGGCCTCTTTAAGTCGGTAGATGCAGGAGTCACTTTTACAAGACAAGCCACTACCCCCAATATTCTTGGGGGGGATGATGATGGCGGGGATGACAGAGATCAGTCTTCCTATGATCTTGGGATTGCTGTACGACCTACCAATTCGACCAACATTACCACTGCAGGATTAACCCTTTGGGGCAGTACAAATTCAGGGGTAACCATGGTAAAAAGAACAAGTTTTCGCGAAAGCGGATCTTTTCCTTATATCCATCCCGATGTCCATGATGTAAAGTATCATCCCACAAGTGGTTGGCTATATGCAGCTTCCGATGGTGGTATGTTTCGAAGTGATGATAATGGAGCTACCTGGGATGATATAAGCCCGGGAATTACTACCACCCAATATTACCGGGCAAGTGGTTTTGAGGGAAATTCAAGTTTAATCTTAGGAGGGGCGCAGGACAATGGTGTATTGTTAAGAACCGGAAATACTTCAACCTATCGTTTTGTGCTTTGCTGTGATGGTTTTGATGCCATTTTCAGACCAGATGACGCAACGAGGGGGTACACCAGCATGAATACGGGTGTATTTCGCTTCAATAGCCTTAATGGCGGAGCTTCTGATATAAGCCCGAGTGTAAACGGGAAATGGTTTTCCAACCTTGCTACCCACCCAAGCAATGGTGCCATTCTTTATGTAGGCGCAGATAGTTTTCATCGCAGTGTTGATGGTGGTAACAATTACGAAAGACAAAGCAATATAAATGTAGGTTGGGCGCTTACAAGCTGTCCTAGTAATGTGAACAGGCTTTACGGAGCCGGAGGAAATTCCCCCTGGGCAGGTTCAGGTAATATCCGCCGGAGTGATGATCAGGGCGACTCCTGGACGACTATCAACGGAACAACCTTCGCTCCTACTAATCAAAAAGTAACAAGTATTGGGGTTCGTCCCAATAATTCAGCTACTGTATGGGCAACTATAGGTGGTTTCAGTGCCGCTAATAAAGTATTTCGAACAACTAATGGCTCATCCAATCCGCCCACCTGGACCAATGTAACAGGCAGTCTGCCGAATGTTCCTATTAATTGCGTTGCCGTTACTTCTAACAACGATGCTTATATCGGGACAGATATCGGAGTGTATTACCGGTCAGCTACTATGAGTGACTGGATTCCCTTTTTCAACTTCCTGCCGAGAGTACCGGTAACTTCCCTCATTCTTAACGAAACTGCCGGGGTCATTAAAGCAGTTACTTTCGGACAAGGAATTTGGGAGTCTGCTGTTTATTCTACTTGTCCATCAAGTGTAGCCGTCGGAAGTATTGTAGGGTATAAGCTTTTCGAGGCCGGTACCGTTCTTACAGCAAGTGGTACTGTTTCTGGAGGTGCTGTAACGGAAGCATACTTAAAGAGTGGAAACCGGATAGACTTTATGCCAGGATTTGCCGCGATAGCAGGGAATGTAATCGTAAAAGCCTATATCGCACCCTGTGGGAATGGAATCCCTACCCCAAACAGCACCGGTGCACCGGAATCGATTCAGGATGATTTAACTACGAATTACCCCTATGGCGCTATATTGAAGATGCCGGTAAAAAAAGAGCTGAGTTCCAAAATCAGTATTCCCGAAGATGGAAATTACCGATTGGTAGTTACCAACGAAAATGGAGAAACCATCGGCATCGCATTACCCGCTACCCCTTTAACGAAGGGCATTCATCGCTTCCCGATGATGCCGCAACAATACCCGGGATGTTATTATTTGGAGTTATGGAAAGACGAAATCAGGTGTGACAGAAAGGAATGGTAAAAGCTTTTTATTAATGAGGCTCAACCCCCTATCTTTGCCGACCTAAAAAATAAGTCTTTTTTAACTGACAACTATGACAAGTTTGATCTATGCCGTACCGGCAATGGGTATTGTTGGGCTGATTTATACGCTCATAAAGTATAAATGGGTAAGCAGCCAGGATGCCGGTAACGATCGTATGAAGGAAATAAGCACCTACATTGCAGATGGTTCTATGGCTTTCTTAAAGGCCGAATGGAAAATCCTGACCTACTTTGCGGTAGTAGCAGCCTTGCTGCTTGCAGTGATGGGTGCCGCTAACCCAAACAGCCATTGGAGCATTTCCATTGCCTTTGTAATTGGTGCTTTTTTTAGTGCTTTTGCAGGATGGGTAGGTATGAGTATTGCAACGAAAGCCAACGTAAGAACCGCTCAGGCTGCAAGGAGTAGTTTGAGTAAAGCTCTATCTGTTTCTTTTACCGGAGGTGCGGTTATGGGTCTTGGTGTTGCAGGACTTGCCGTATTAGGACTTGGTGCGCTTTTTATTGTTCTGCTTCAGGTATTTGTTCCTTCTTTGGGATTGGGAACAGGTTTTGATAGAATAGAAATGACAAGAGCAATTGAAATTCTAACGGGTTTTTCTTTGGGTGCTGAATCAATTGCCCTGTTTGCCCGGGTAGGCGGTGGTATTTATACAAAGGCTGCCGACGTAGGCGCTGACCTTGTGGGTAAAGTAGAAGCCGGTATTCCGGAAGATGATCCCCGCAACCCCGCCACAATTGCCGACAACGTTGGAGATAATGTGGGAGACGTAGCAGGAATGGGTGCCGACCTTTTTGGATCTTATGTAGCTACCGTTTTAGCCACCATGGTATTGGGTGCAGAAACCGAAGTAATCGGTGATACATTCAATGGTCTTTCTCCTATTTTATTACCGATGTTGATTGCAGCTGCCGGTATCCTTTTCAGTATTATTGGAACTTTCTTTGTTAAGATCAGCGATAACGCAGGAATCAGCACGACTGTGGTTCAGAAAGCATTAAATATGGGTAACTGGGGATCGATTGTACTTACTGCAGTTGCTTCCTTTTTCCTGGTCAATTATATTTTACCTGAAGGTGAGATGGTCCTTCGCGGATTTTCCTTTACCAGGATGGATGTTTTTGGCTCCATTATGGTTGGTCTTGCTGTCGGAACCCTGATGAGCATCATTACGGAATATTACACCGCCATGGACAAAAAGCCTGTAATGAGCATTGTTCGTCAAAGCGCAACAGGTCATGCTACCAATGTAATTGGTGGTTTGGCTGTAGGTATGGAAAGTACCACATTGCCCATTCTTGTTTTAGCAGGTGGTATTTGGGGATCTTATGAATTTGCCGGACTCTACGGGGTATCTATTGCCGCAGCCGGAATGATGGCTACCACTGCTATGCAGTTGGCTATTGACGCCTTTGGACCCATTGCCGATAATGCAGGTGGTATTGCTGAAATGAGCGAATTGCCCCCCGATGTCAGAGAAAAAACAGACGTACTTGATGCTGTGGGTAACACCACTGCTGCAACCGGTAAAGGCTTTGCTATTGCTTCAGCAGCACTTACCGCATTGGCGCTTTTTGCAGCTTTTGTAGGGGTAGCAGGTATCGATGGTATTGATATTTATAAAGCCAATGTATTAGCTTGCTTATTTGTCGGCGGTATGATTCCATTCATCTTCTCTTCGCTTGCTATTCGTGCGGTAGGTGAAGCTGCTATGGCTATGGTGGAAGAAGTTCGCCGGCAGTTTCGTACCATTCCCGGCATTATGGAAGGTACCGGCAAACCTGAATATGATAAGTGCGTAGCCATTTCAACCGAAGCTTCTATCAAAAAGATGGTATTGCCGGGTGCAATTGCGCTGATTTCACCCCTGATTATAGGCTTTATGCCAGGACTTGGTGCTGAAGCATTGGGTGGATTTTTGGCCGGTGCTACCGTTACAGGTGTATTGATGGGAATGTTTCAAAACAATGCTGGTGGTGCCTGGGACAACGCTAAGAAAAGTTTTGAAAAAGGGGTTGAAATCAATGGAGAAATTTTCTATAAGAAAAGTGAACCCCATAAGGCTTCTGTAACCGGAGATACGGTAGGAGATCCATTTAAAGATACATCCGGACCTTCTATGAATATACTCATCAAACTGATGAGTATTATATCTCTCGTTATTGCTCCCACCCTTGCTCAGATAAGTGGAAAAGGACATAGCGAAAATACAACAGTCCAACCTACGCCGGTTGTAGAACAAGTGGTGGCAAAACAAGCACCAGCAGTTTCAGAAAACACCGTTGTATTGAAACCATAAAGAATACGATAAAAAATAAAATATGGGCTGACCATCGGGTCGGCCTTTTTTTATGCGCAGGAAATTATAGAATGCATATTCCGATCAGGACAAGAATAAAAATCCCTACGCCCCGGAGGATTGAAGTAAACAAAGACACGGCCATTTTGAACAGATTCCATCGAGAGCCGATCAGGATCCTCCTTAACTATTTGACAAAGCTGCCTAGGAATTGATTCTAATCCTGTTTCCCGTTTTGAATTAGAAAAGGCATCACCTTATAGTATTCATAAAGGATATAAAGGATTCCATTTACCATCTTAGCCGTATCATCATTACTAATAAAAAATACCTTCCCGGATTCACTTCGGTGGAATCATTATAATCCCAATGCCAGATGGATAAAGGGAAAATTAGCCTGTAAATGTTCTATTCCCCGAACGCATACACCTGCTTCTCCTTTCTTATTCCTAAAGAGGCTTAAAACTTTAAAACCAGAATTATGAAGGATTTAGAAAATCATATTTTAGTTGCCTCCGGAGCAGGGCGGCATTCAATAAGGAAATATAGAGAAAAATTCAGCTCTAGTTAAAAACGATCCTGTACTGCATGAAAAAAGGTGACCCCGAAAGAGATCACCTTCATATTTTTCGCTTCGCAAGGAAGTGTGTAATTAAAACTTAATCGTTAATGGTAAATTCTACCCGACGGTTGGCCTTACGACCTTCTGCAGTGTTGTTATCGGCAAGAGGCTTATCCTGACCATATCCTACAGAGATAATACGATCTGCTGCTATACCCTTGCTAACCATGTAAGCCTTTGCAGAAGCGGCACGCTTATCAGAGATTGTCTTATTTATAGCTGCGCTTCCGGTATTGTCAGTATGACCGGCAACAGTAATTTTGATTTCAGGATTTTCCTTCAGAAAATCAACAAACTTGTTCAATTCTGTTTTACCCTTTACCACCAAAGCAGAGCTTCCGGTTGCAAACAAAACATTCGCTGCGTCAAAATTCTTTGGAGCAGGACATCCGCGGTATTCAGGAACACCGGGTACAGTAGGACACTTATCCTCTTCATCATTGATGCCATCGTTATCTACGTCAGGAATAGGACATCCGTTGTAACGGGCAAGACCTGCTACATTTGGACACTTATCTTCTTCGTCATTGATGCCATCTTTATCCGTATCTGGAATTGGACAACCCTGATATTTAGCCAGTCCTTTCACAGAAGGGCACTTATCTTCTTCATCGTTAATACCATCTCCGTCGGCATCAGGAATGGGACATCCCTGATATTTGGCAGTTCCTTTTTCTGTAGGACATTTATCCTGTGAATCAGGAATTCCATCTCCATCCGTATCAAGGGGTGCAGGAGCAGGAGGAGGAGGTGGTGGAGGTGGTGGTAAAGGCTTTGGAGCCTCCGGCTTAGGATCAGAAATTGGACCACCTAAACCAAAGGTAGTTAGGATATGATAGTTAGCAGTTTGGGTAACAGGAACCCGATATTGAAAATTCGAAAAACCGAAATATCCGGCCCCAAGATTAAACTGCAGACCCGCACCGAGTGGAGCAAAAGCCTCATAACGACCATTCCAGGCAGAAACGCCTGCTCCGGCAGAAAGATAAGGAACTACGGTATAATTATCTGTCAACAGTTTCATATGAACAGAAGCATCTACTTCAAAAAGAAGGGCGCTTTTCCGGAACTCATTTTCTCTTCCTCTCAAAGGATACCTGGTTCTTGCTACAAATCCATTTACTGAATAATCAAAATGGTTGCTGATACCACTTATATAACTTGCACCAAAGGCCATATCCATTTCCTTGAATTTAGCCCATCTTTTATCTCCTGTTACGGAGGCAAGCGAAGTATTTCTAATCTCAAGCGGCGTTTTGAAGTCAAAAAGACCAACCTGGCCGACCAACGTTGGACGTTTAATGTATGATTTCCCCTCCTGTGCTATTGCTGTTGCTGCAAAAACAAAAAAGGAAAATCCCAATAAAAGTTTTCTCATGTATTTAATTTTTGGACAAAAATAAAAGGTTCCTATCAATATACCTTACAATATTGTCACCAATACCTTGCAATATTGTCAGCACTATGTTGAAGATAAAAACATAAATCAGAAGTTATGCTAACTCGTGGATGGTAAATCTATCTTTTTCAGGAAACATATGCTAAAATTTATTATCTGATAAGTGTAATACTTCCAGCCCGCTTCACCTTTTCCCCGTCAATCAATTCGGCTTCAAGGGTAAAGGCATAAGCATCCATAGGCTGTGGCTTTCCCTTAAATATACCATCCCAGCCATTGCGGGGATTGTTGCTTTCAAACATCAGTTGCCCCCACCGGTTGTAAATGCGAAATACCATGGTGTTGACCCCAAAACCAAAAACAATGGCCCGGTCGTTCACCCCGTCTCCATTAGGAGTAAAAGCACTCACCACATCAATAATAGGGTCTACACTGGCTGAAATTGGCAAACAGGTAGAATCTACACACCCAAATTCATTGACAGCGATCAAACAGGAACTATACACATCGGTTCTTGGAAACTGATGCCTGACTATTGTATCGATCCTTACAGTGGTTAAAGAATCTCCATCACCAAACCGCCACCGGTAAAAGGCTGCCGGACCCGACTGGTTGATGAAGGTGGTTGGAATGTTTTCCCGGGAAGGCCTTGGACTATAATCGAAAGCTGCGTTGGGCAGTCCATTTACAGATATGGACAAAATACTTGTGTCTACCAGGTTACAGGTATTGGGATCCCGGCTGATCAATCTCACCTGATATTGTCCCGGCTGAACAAAGGTAAATGTGGGATTATTCAAATTACTGCGTTGTCCGTTTCCAAAATCCCATTCAAAACTTGTTCCCCCAATGCTTGTATTGCTAAAAGGCACGGCAAAGGGAGCACATCCGGATAAAGGTGCTGTAAACCTCGATTCGGTGTTCGGGCTGATGGTTATTGGAAAAGAAAAAGAATCGGGCGCATTGCAATAATTGGTATCGGCAAGTACCAAACGGATATTATAAGTACCGGCTGCGGGAAAACGGTGCGTAACAGATTGTTGTCCTGCACGAACCGGAGGGGAGTTATCACCAAAATACCATAAAAAGGAACTATCCCGGAAAGGCTTCCCCGGAAAAGGTATAGTGTTATTATCAAAGCGGTAATTAAGATCTGTACAGGGTGGTAATGGTGCGGCTGCGGCACTCATTGCCACCCGGTCTATCCGTACCCTGATATTCATAAACGAGGTATCTCTTGGAATACATTTGGTATCATCAATAGCAATCAACCGTACCCGATAATTACCCGGTGTAGTAAAAGTGTGATTTACAGCCGGAGTATCAGAAAACACATCCGGAGTACCATCGCCAAAACGCCACTCAAACCTTTTTCCAATAGCCACACTATCTACAAACTCAATAATAGCCGGAACGCAGGAACTACTGTCTCTGCGGGTACCATCAATAAAAGATTGTACGCCGGTCCGAACTCCGGAAAGGTCAAAATTGATTTTAACAACAGCAAGGTTGCAACGTGCACTTGGGTTGGTGGGGCTTACTGTGCCCGGTGTGGTAGGAAACTGTCCGCCATTGCAGGCTGCACAAATTCCCTGATAAATAATCCCATCGGCATCAAAACGGCTTGTTCCCCCATCCACATGATCATGCGAACCCGTGTTAGAAGCATCCTGCAACCCAAAAAAAGAGCCGTATAATTGGCTTGTGGCATCCTTTTCCAGTACAAAAAAGTAGAAATCCCGCCCGTCGGTATTGCTTTTAATCGCATCGGGGGTTACACTTAAACCTGTTGTGGGTGCAATAGGATAATTGGCTCCGGGAATGATATCACCGCCCCATCCGCTTACATATACATTTTCGCATTTGTCAACCAAAAAAGCGGTTGGAGAGATATTGGGAAAATTGCTGCTTGTACCAAAAACCGTGGAATACACATAGGCTGAAAAATCGGGCTGTATTTTTGCAATAAACTGTTTGCCCCCATTCTGTCGGAACACTGCATTCCGCACCGGAAAATTTCCGGTACTTGTTCCCATAAAATATACAAACCCATTCAGATCGCGCTGAATACCATATACCTGATCATTACCGCTTGTACCCACATACATGGCTTTTCTGAGTGTATTACCATCGGGGCTGAATCTTGCGATAAACCCATCGAGTAAACCACCTCCAAAAGAAGTACCAACGGTTCCGGCTTTATCTCCCGGGAAATCATTACTCGTTGTACCTCCGGCCACCAAAATATCTCCCGTCGGCTCTACAATCAGTACATAGGCCGCATCATAATTACTACCGCCCAAATAGGTTGCAAACTCGAGGTTGGTAAGGGTTGGATTAAATTTCAACAACAAGGCATCCTGACTTCCTCTCAATGCCGATTGAACAGCATTGGGGGTCACGGGAAAGTTGGTGCTCTTGCTGCAGGATGCTACATAAATATATCCGGCTTCATCCACAATCACTTCACTTCTTGCATCATCTCCATAATTCTGATCGGTAAATTGCGGAGCAGGTACCGGAAATTTATGGGTCACATTCACCCCATCATCCCCACTTCCACCAATTTTAACCGACCCCAGCAAGCCGGTACCGTTACTGTTGAAACGTGTAATGATCATATCCCAGGCACCGCCCACACCTACAGCCCCTAATCCGCTTTGCGGAAAGTTGCCCGACAAGGTCCGCCCTGCAACAATAAGCTCTCCGTTGGCGTTGACCACAAGGCTATGCGGCTGTTCATTGCTGTTACCACCCAGGTAGGTGGAATATAACCGGGTTCTTCCAAGTGGATCCAGTTTTATAATGCTGATGTCAAAGCCGGTAGAACCCTCGCCGGTATTGGTTCCTCCCCCAAATACCGTTTGAAATGCCCCAATGCTTGCAGGATATCCATTTCCAAAAACAATCCCTCCACCATAGGCATTTCCTTGTCTGTCGAATGTAGCAGTATAGCCCCAATTATCGGGAGGACTTCCCGCAAAAGTGGAAAAAACAAAAGTAGGATCAATAACAAGAGGCCATTGAGGATCATAACCGGATAATTTAAAACGCACTTCATTGCCTGAAAGCACATAGGAACAGGGAATAGATTTACGGATCCCATTAACAAGCTGATAGGTGTAGGGTACACGTTCGCGTACTTCGCCAGCACTTGTTTTCAGGATAAGCACTCCCTTAGAAAGGCGTATTGATTCAAGCCCCTCATAAACCATTACGATCTGATCGACTGCAGCATTGGGAGCTGCAATCAAATCGAATTTCAGATAACCTTCATCGGAATAATACCGGATATCGATGCCTTTATAAATTGATTTGTAGTTGACGGTTGAATAACCGGCGACTTCTCCGGCCCATTTGGCGGGATCATTTCCAATGAAAAAATTAGAATAGCCGGGTAATTTTTTTTCAGGAAGGGAGGAGGCAGCGGGATTTGCATTTTTAAAATGCATGTCATAGGCATGCGATGTAATAGATGCCGTTTCCGGATCAGAAGCTACAGATTGCACGGCAACAACGTTGTTTGCTGCAAACCCGTGTCCGGAGTAATTTCTCAGGGTAGCAATATATTCCTCAGGCTGATGAAGCAGTACCCGGTAGCCCTTATTGTTCAGATAAACGGCCCCATTATTGAGGGTTGCCCGATATCCGACAACGGGATTCCATTGCCCTTTATTTTCGATAAACTCAAGGGGCTGTGCAATACAGGTAAGTCCTGAAAGCAACAATACAATAAGCAAAAGCCGTTGCACGGATGGTTAGTTTTGGTTTGTTTGGTGTGATTATTATTTGGGCGATAGCACCCGTAATTGCTTTAACGAAAACTAGGGCATCGGGATTGTCTCGGGGTTCGGTTGCCAAAGGCACCAAACTTGATTAAAGAAAACTCTATAGCTCCATTTCCATTATTAAAGTTCCGCACATTGCTCACCGTGGCGTCATAGGTAAAAGTAAGCCGGGTAGAATTCCACTCCACCCCTACCATTCCAATAGCTGCATCACCGGGTCGAAAATAAGCACCGCCTAAAACCTGCGTTTCCCCTGCCCCACTCAGATTGTACTGAGCCATTATACCTCCTACAAATTCGGAAGAGCCTGCCTGATTGCTGTAATAAATATTGGGGTTAATGATCCATTGTTCATCCACCATAAAAGACGCATTGGCAAAGGCATTGTAGCGCACCGGAATCCGGTTATCCGAAACATCTTCCGCAAAAAAGGATTCCCTTGGCGTATTCAGATGCATCATACTGACACCGGCATTAAAATATACCCGGTCGTTGGGAAAATAGGCGTAGTTCAAACCGGCCTGCACATCAAGATATCCCACCTGGGTAAAAGCAAAAGCTTCTCCGGTAGGTACATTGCTATCAAAAAATTTACCATTCCACTGATTCTCCCATTTAAATCCCTGAATATCGATTCGTTTGGTAGCTACCCCGATATTAAATCCTGCGGAAAGCAAATGGTTCTCGCCCAATTCCTGATGGTAGGCAATGCTTCCATAAGCTTTGGTGCTCGTTAAGCCACCATTTCCTGCTACATCATTCAGAAAAACACCGCCCAAACCAATCCAACCATTGGGAATGTTATCGCGGTTGATCTGCATATCCCCCCAAAGACTGACCGTTTTGTAAGGCGCCGGCAGCCCCCACCACTGATTGCGGTAACTTCCTCCAATTCTGAAATCATTATCAGGGTTAAAACCGGTATTGGCCGGATTGGTCAACAAAGGGTTGTTCATGAATTGACTGAAATGTAAATCCTGCGCCCCGCCAACAAATCCTGACAGACATAAACATATTACAATCAGAATGCGCTGACGCCATTCTTCCCTCTTTTCGAAATACATATTTTCACGTATCCACATAGATTCCTCCAATTGCTTTATCTGATCAGGGTAATACTTCCGGCGCGTTTAATGGTTTCCCCATTCAAAAGGTCTGCTTCGAGGGTATACCCATAGGCATCCATCGGTTGCATCTTGCCTTTAAATCTTCCATCCCATCCCTGACGCGGGTTATTGGTTTCAAATACCATTTGACCCCAACGGTTAAAAATTCTGAAATTAAGTCTATCCACCCCAAACCCGATCACTCTTGCCAAATCATTTACCCCATCGTTATTGGGTGTAAAAGCAGTTACCACATCAATGACCGGATTTACAATGACGCTCACCGGCAAACAGGTAGTGTCTGAACAGCCATTAGCATCAATCGCTATCAAACAGGTGGTATAAGTGCCGGTTTGAGGAAACTGATGCACCACCGTGGTATCTCTCCGTGTTGTCCGCAGGGTATCTCCATCTCCGAATGCCCAAATATAGTTGTTCAGATTGGTGGATTGATTGATATAGTTTACCAGAATATTTTCCTCCGGCGGATTGGGAGTATATACAAAAGCTGCGGTAGGTTTCACGGCTACATTGATGGTAAAAAAGGATGAATCCACAAGGTTACAGGTACTTGGATCCGTCGCCACCAATTTTACCCGGTAACTACCCGGGTTGGGGTAAAAATTCGTAGGGTTGATTGCCGTACTTGTTTGGCCATTTCCAAAATCCCAGAAAAAAGTCTGTCCGCCTGCTGAGGTATTATTGAAGTCTGCTGTATAAGGCGAACATCCGACGGCAGGGGTAGTAAAAGAAGCAATTACTGTAGGACTCACCCGCAACTGGAAGCTAAAGCTATCGGGCGCATTGCAATAATTGGTATCTACTAAAACGAGGGTAACGGTGTAAGTACCTGCTGCCGGAAACTGATGCGTTACTGAATTCCGACCGGCCCTCACCGGGGCCGAATTGTCGCCAAACCTCCAAATGAAAGAGGAATCCGTATAAGGTTGTATTGGATTGGGTGTACTGAGATTATTAAAACGGTAAGCATTGCTATCACAGGGATCCAACTTGACGGCGGTGGCATCCAAAGTAACTCTGTCTGGTCGTACACGGATATTTACGTAGGATGTATCTCTCGGAAAACATCGATTATTATCGATAGCAATTAACCGGGCCCGAAAATTCCCAATGGTTGTATAATTATGTGATACCTGCGGATTAGAGGTTGTTACTACAGGCGTTCCATCGCCAAAACTCCATTCATAGGATTGTGCAATACCAATAGTATCCCTGAAATTCACTGTTGTTGGAACACAAGCTACGGAATCACCCTCCACTCCATCAATGGATGATTTAATACCACCGATCACCCCGGAGAGATCGAAATTGATTTTAACTACCGCTAAATTACAGGTTGCATTGGCCGGTCTTGTAGGAGCAACCACCCCGGGAGTTGTGGGAAACTGCCCCGGACTACAGTTGGCGCAGATACCCTGGTAAATCACACCGGTGGGATCAAAGCGACTTGTTCCACCGTCCACATGATCCGGAGTGCCGGGAGTTCCGCTATTAATCCGCTGACCAAAAAAGGACCCATAAAGTTGGCTTGCCGCATCTTTCTCCAATACAAAAAAGTAAAAATCAGCACCATCTGTAGTAGGCTGAATGGCATCACTTGTAACCGGCAAATTGAAGGTAAGCGAATTGGGATATGAATTGGCACTTCCCAATTGACCTCCCCAACCACTGACATAAACATTTTCGCATCGGTCTACCAGAAAAGCAATAGGCGATATATTGGGAAAAGTAGTATTGGGACCGAAAATGGTAGAGTAAACATAGGAAGATAGATCCTCAGTAATTTTTGCTATAAATTGTTTACCACCCGGTTGGCTGAATGCAGCATTCCGAACGGGGAAAGAGCCAGGTGTACTTGTTCCTACCACATAAATATTTCCCGATCGATCGCGCTGAATACCATATATCTGATCTACACCGGATGTTCCAACATAAGTGCTCTTTAAAATAGCCGTTCCGGTACTATTAAATTTGGCAATAAAGCCATCTGCAATACCTCCAAAATAAGTTGCTCCTACCGTACCTGACTTATCCCCCGGAAAATCAGTACTTGCAGTTCCACCGCCGACTACGATATCCCCGTTATTTTCCAGAGAAAGTACATAACCTGCGTCATCACTATTTCCTCCAAATAGGGTGGAAAAAGTCAAGGTAAGATTAGGGGTAAATTTCATCAGCAATCCATCCTGACTTCCTCTGCGGGTAGTTTGAAATACCCCGGGGGTAACCGGAAAGGAGTCGCTTCGGGTACAGGAGGCTATATAAATATTTCCAAGCGCGTCGGTGAGTACTTCACTCCTTGCATCATCCCCATAGTTTTGAAACAAACTCGACGGTCCGGTGGGAGAAGTCGTTTTGTGTTTGATATTCACACCATCATTTGCCGTTCCTCCCAAAACTACTGAAGCGATTAATCCGGTTCCATTTGGATTGAACTTGGTAACGATAATATCCCATCCTCCTCTGCTCCCAAATAATCCTCCTGAAGTAACCGGATAGTTGGCGGAAGTAGTTCTTCCGGATACAATGAGGCTGCCCGTTCGATCTACAATAAGACTGTGAGGTTGTTCATTACCTGTACCTCCGAGATAAGTACTAAAAATCCTTTGGGTTCCTGTAGGATTCAATTTCATCAGTACGATATCGAACCCTGCTCCTTCCCCGGTATTTCCACCGCCGGAAAAAGCACTTTGAAATGCCCCTGCAGTTACAGGAAAAGCATTTCCAAAACCAATACCTCCGCCATAAGCATTCCCTGCTGCATCGAAAGTAGCGGTGTAGCCCCAATTGTCGGTACCACTTCCAGATAGGGTGGAAAAAACAAGAGTCGGGTCAATGACAAGCAAACTATTACGGTCATAATCCTTAATCTGAAAACGAACTTCGTTTCCGGAAACTACATATTTACATTTAATGACACTTCGTTTTCCATCTACCAATTGATAGGCGAGCGGCGCTTTTTCCTTTACGGTATTTACCGAGGTTTTTATGATCAATTCGCCATCCTTAACACTGATTCCTTCGGCTCCTTCATACTGTAAAACGATGTCCTCCAAACGACCTCCCGGACGAACGAGTATATCAAATTTCAAATAGCCATCTTCGGAATAATATCTTACATCCACCCCCTTGTACATGTTATTGTATTGGATGGCACCGTAGCTTTTTACACCGCCTTTCCATTTGGAAGGATCATCCCCTAAAAAATAATTGGCATAACCGGGCAATTCCCGTTCCGGCATGATCTGCACAGCAGGACTTGCGTTTTTGAATAACACATCGTAGGCATGGCTACGGACAGGGCTTGACGTTTCTCCGTTGTTGATTCTCTCAAAATCAATATCGGATTTATTGGGAGTTTCAAGAGAAAATTTTTGAATACCGTTAATGTTTTCGGAATGAGGATGACCTGTTAATTGCTCAATAGCTCTTTTAAAATCATCCGGCTGATGTTGCAATACCCGATAGCCGTTTTGTTTCAGGAAAAAGGCACCCATCGATAACTCCCCTTTATATTTTACATCTTTATGCCATTGTCCTTTATTCTCCGTAAGCTCAAAAACCTGCGCCGAGAGGGACAATGTCATCAATAATGCAATAATTGTTCCAATTATATTCCTGACCAATGATTCAAAATTTAATTTATAAAGTTATTCGTTTCTACCGGTAAACCGTCTCAAATTATTACGAAATTTTGCTCCACACCGTTTTCCCCTTTTGATTTAACAAATAATTCCTTAATGATTGATTTTCCGGCAATACCAATTCCACATCCTGTTCCAACAGAGATAAAGCTACTTCCTGCGCTTTCTCCATCAGATCTTTATCATTTACGATAGAGGCGAGTTTAAAGTTCAACAACCCGCTTTGCCGGGTCCCTTCAATATCACCCGGTCCCCGCAATTCCATGTCTTTTTCCGCAATTTTGAAACCATCATTGGTTTCACACATAATCTTAATACGTTCTCTTGCGTCGGTTGTTAACCGTGGGCCGGTTAATAAAATACAAAAACTTTGATCGGTACCACGACCTACCCTGCCTCGAAGCTGATGTAACTGGCTCAGGCCAAACTTTTCGGTACTCTCAATAATCATCAGACTCGCATTCGGCACATTGACCCCTACCTCAATGACTGTAGTGGAAACAAGGATTTGCGTATCCCCGTTTTTAAACCGCTCCATATTGGTGTTCTTGGTTTCAATATCCATTTTCCCATGCACCATACTGATCCAGTATTTAGGTTCCGGGAAAAACGCTTTTACATTTTCATAACCCCGCATCAGGTTTTCATAGGCCAGTTTTTCACTTTCTTCAATCAATGGGAAAATGATATAAACCTGTCTGCCTTCGCTGATTTGCTGCCGGGCAAATTCCATCACATTGTGGCGGCTGCTTTCGTAGCGGTGTACGGTCGTTATCGGTTTTCTGCCGGGAGGCAATTCGTCCATCACACTGCAATCGAGATCCCCAAACAGGGACATACTTAAGGTACGGGGGATCGGTGTAGCGGTCATAACAAGCACATGCGGCGGAATCACCGCTTTTTTCCAAAGCTTTGAACGTTGTTCAACACCAAAACGATGTTGTTCGTCAATGACCACAAAACCAAGATTGGCAAATTGTACTTTGTCCTCGATGAGCGCATGCGTACCAATCAAAATCGGGAGTTTTCCCTCCTCCGCGGCAGCCAATACTTTCCGGCGCTGAGCGGTTTTAACGCTGCCACTTAAAAAACCAACTTCCATACCAAGCGGCTGAATCAACTCCTGAATGCCCTCATAATGTTGCCGGGCAAGGATTTCGGTAGGAGCCATCAAACAACATTGGTACCCGTTATCAATGGCAAGCAGCATGCAAAGAAGTGCGACAATGGTTTTTCCACTGCCTACATCGCCCTGCAATAAACGGTTCATCTGATGCCCTTTTGCGGTATCCTGTCTTATTTCCCGGATCACTTTTTTTTGCGCATTGGTCAGTTTAAAGGGCAAATGATTGTGGTAAAAATTATTGAAATGCTCCCCAACCGTTTTAAAAACCACACCCCGGCTTTGGCGATGCCTTTTTATTTTCACCTCGTTCATCCGCAATTGCAGCATAAACAATTCCTCAAACTTTAACCGGGTCAATGCGGCATCGGCAAGGGCCTGCTGTGGCGGAAAATGAATGTGCCGCAATGCATCGAAACGGGGCATCAGGCTCATCCTGCGAAGCACGGAATCTGGAAGAAATTCGGGTAGTTCGGCCGGGCCCAACTGAGCGAGTAACGCACTCACCATTTTGCCAATAGCCCTGCCGGTTATAAATCGTTGTTTTAATCTTTCGGTGGTGGGATATACCGGTTCAAGATAGTTTTTGCCCGAAATATTTTCTGTATCCACCGGTTCAATTTCGGGGTGAACAATTTGTGGGCGGCTTTTGAACCAGCTTATCTTTCCATACACCAGGTATTCTCCGCCTTTCTCCAACCCTTTTTTAGCCCAGGCTATACCCTGAAACCAACTCAATTCCAGCAGTCCGGTTTCGTCTGTAAGTATCCCATTTAATCGCCTGCCTTTTTGCTGTCCGGATTCTTCCAGCTCAATCAATCTTCCGCGCACCTGTACCATTTCCATGCCGGGAATGATGGCTGAAATGGGGAAGACCCTTGTTTTATCTATATACCGATAGGGAAAATGTTGCAGCAAGTCGCCAAAAGTTGAAATATTCAATTCCTTACGCAGCAATTCAGCTCGCTGCGGACCAACTCCTTTCAGGTATTCAATAGGGGTGATTAAAATAGAATCCACAGGCATAGTAAAACGGATACAAACGGCAATATACAAAAATACGGGGCAGTAAACACACCATTACCCTTCAAAGCCTTATCGGGATTCCGGAAACTTTAAACGGTTCTCTTCAATAGTATAATCCCCGAGTAATTCCCCTTTTACCCCAACAAATTCCACTTTAAGCATCCTTTGGTTCCGTGGTCCCGAAACCGATATCCTTCCATAGTTCTGATATTTATCCACCCCCGCTACCCGGTAAGGATTATTGGCTTCTGCGCCGCCAAAACTATGGGTACCGCTTGAAAGCGGAGAACAGGTAATATCATACAAGGGATAAAGCCCCGGAGGTTGTACTTTAATGATCTCGCTATGATGCCTGTCTCCGGTTAAAAATAAAACCCCTTCTATCTTTTCTTCCTTTATAAATTGAATCAGCTCGTTATACTCCAGTGGAAAACGCCCCAATTTATCAAATGTGCTAACCGGATTAAGTACCTGACTACCGGTTACAATCACCCGGAATGCTATGGCCCCATTGCCTATGCTCATCCTCAATTCTTCTTTCAGCCAATCCATCTGTTGCTTGCCAAACATCCTTTTATCGGGATTGGGCTGACCGTTCACACTATCCGCCATGCCTTCGCTATCCCGCCACCAACGATCGTCGAGCATAAAAAAGTCAACATCATTGTGTTGGTATTTTGTAAAAATGCCCTGTTCGCCATCGCCATAGGAATGGTTCATCCAGAAGCTTTTAAACACCTCCCGGCTTGTTTGTTTCAGGGTATAGCTTTTCCCGTAGTCGTTGGGACCGAAATCGTGGTCGTCCCAAATGGCGAGATGACTCATTTTGGAAAGCAGTGGCTGTAATACCTCCTTTTGACGGTCGTGCCAGGGCCGGTACCATAATCCCCAATTGCCATAAAAATCGACTTCTCTTGAGTACCAGTTATCTCCGAGCCACATCATGAAGGATGCATTTTCCTTTGCCATCGTGGCAAAAATGCTGCTGTCTCCGCCATAAGGCTTTCCGGGCCGATCGTATTGGGGTTGGTTAAAATAGCTGCAGCTACCGGTCAAAAAGGTGAAATCAGGCGCTGGTTTGCGCCATTGAAATAAGACCTTGGTATGGAAGGATCCGGTAAATTGTTTTTTCTGTTGCTTGCTATCGGTTGCTTCTACCGTATACCTGTAACGGGTGTCCGGCTCAAGTCCGCCTAAAGTAAAAGTGCATGTGGTAAATTCGTATTGTGAGGTCGTGGCGGGATGTGCTTCGAGTTGCTGCGGCTCCCCCTCCTTTCCATAAGTAAGTTTCAACCAATCACTTTTGCTTTTTACAGCTACCCAAATTTTAGCTTCACGAAGCTCAACAGGACCAAGCATAGGGCCTGATATTATTTGAGCATTGATGCTTTGTAAAATGGAAAAAAAGAAGAAACCAATACAAATAATCCGTTTCATACATTCATTTTTAATTTTAAGCCCCTACGCTGGAATTTTAATTTTGTTATATGCACGCCTGACCGAACAAGCATGAATCCGAATGTTGGGATTCCCAAAGACTCATCCGTACTGTATTTGCAGCATTAGGTTGAGAATTCATAAGAGTCCATTCAGGCATGCAAACTAAGCAGGAATCGGTAATCCTGTCACATTCTTTTAAAATCTAATCTACAGCTGTAAGCACCGAACAAAATAGCCATGATCCTGTTTTATCAAAAAGTTCAGGATTAGATAGTTCCTTTGGAAAAATCCGGTATAATCGATAACTTTACAAGCCTGTCTGAAGATGATTGTCTTCTGATTTACAACAGATTGTTTGCCTGATTTCACAAAGGCATTGCAGGTATTTATGAAAGGGTATTTATAGAAAATCCCCGGTGCGTTTTCCATTTTTCCCGCAATCTCCGCATTTGAATTTTTTCATTTCGGGATTTGCACATCGGGCAAGTTTTGCAGGAGTTTTATAGTAAATACACTCCAAAAAAATTGTAATAACAGCGAATGCATTAGCAGTTGCTCCAAATATTTATTTTTCATTCATATTAAACCAAATGACTATTGATGCAGGAAATCCTTCAAAGTATTGAACAGGCGCACAAGTACCGTTCGTTTGCATTGCATAATTACCGGGCTATTCCTCAGGTTGCCAACTTAACTCCCGATTTGCTGGAAGCCATTGAAGTGGTTGGGCATGTACTCCCGTTCAAAACCAATAATTATGTAGTAGACGAACTGATTGATTGGGACAACATTCCCAATGACCCGATTTTTACATTAACCTTTCCCCGAAAAGAAATGTTGCTTCCCCATCATTATGAAAAGATGAAGCAAACGCTTTATGCAGGTGCTACCAAAGACGAGATCAAATTGGTGGCCAATGAAATCCGTATGGAACTGAATCCCCACCCTGCCGGACAAGATAAAAATGTACCGATGCTTGGGGAAACAAAACTTACAGGGATCCAACATAAATACCGCGAAACCCTGCTGTTTTTTCCAAGTCAGGGACAAACCTGTCATGCTTATTGCTCTTTCTGTTTCAGATGGCCGCAATTTGTGGGAATCGACGACCTCAAATTTGCGATGAAAGAAACCGATTTACTGGTTGCATACCTGAAAGAACACCGGGAAGTAACCGATGTATTATTTACGGGTGGAGACCCGATGATCATGAAGACCAAACTCTTCAGAACCTATGTGGAAGCACTGCTCGACGAAGATCTGTACAATGTGCAAACGATCCGGATCGGAACCAAATCACTGGGTTACTGGCCCTACAAATTCCTGACGGATGACGATGCGGATGAGATGATCGAATTGTTTGAAAAGATCGTAAAAAGTGGTAAAAATCTGGCGATCATGGCGCATTTTAATCATCCGGTTGAGTTAAGCACAGTGGCCGTAAAAGAAGCCGTTAAAAGAATCAAGGGTACAGGAGCGCAGATCAGAACCCAAAGTCCGATCCTTCGTTACATCAATGATGATCCAAAAATATGGGCAGCGATGTGGCGGGAGCAGGTCAATCAGAATATGATTCCCTATTATATGTTTGCCGTAAGGGATACCGGAGCACAGCATTTCTTTGGGTTATCGCTGAATGAAGCACAGGAAATATGGCGACAGGCTTATCAATCGGTAAGCGGGGTCTGCCGCACGGTACGCGGGCCGAGCATGAGCTGTACCCCCGGCAAAGTACAAGTACTTGGTACTGCAGAAATTCATGGAGAAAAGGTTTTTGTTCTGCGGTTTTTACAGGGAAGGAACCCCGAATGGGTGGGTAAACCTTTTTTTGCACAATACGATCCCGATGCGGTCTGGATCAATGAACTGAAACCGGCTTTCGGAGAAAAAGCCTTCTTTTTTGAAGAAGAACTGAAAGAAATTTTTAACGATGAGATCAGGGAATTAGTAGAAAACTGGGAATAAGGGGGATTTCTGCCGCGATTTATTAAATGGTTAACAGGGTCGATGGTATATATTTGTCCTCCAATTATACCATTATGGAATTAAAAGAATTATTTGAGCAGGCGGTTAGCGAAAGCAAAGGATTACCTGCCAAACCATCGAACGATACCCTCCTGATGTTGTACAGTTTGTACAAGCAGTCTACAGACGGAGATGCGCCTTCAGAAGGGCCTTCCAATCCGTTTGATTTTGTAGCCAAGGCAAAACACAATGCCTGGGCAGAGCAAAAAGGCAAAACGAGCGAAAATTCGATGCAACAGTATATCGATCTGATTGCCAAGCTTAAAAGCTGATAAGCAATCGTTGTGCTTCATGCAAAAAGACATCTTTCCAGCTTCAAAAAAGCCAGATATTGACCTTTTTTTAATAAATTTATCTCATGAATACATTTCAAGTTGACATACTTAATCCAAAAGCTACAAAACTTTTAAAAGATTTGGCAGACATGAATCTTATCGCTATTCGGGATACCTCAAAAACCGGTTTTGCAACAGTTCTCAAAAAATTGCGTTCGAAATCTAAATCAGCCCCAACTATAGACGAAATAACCAAGGAGGTTGAGTTAGTAAGAAGCAAACGCTATGCAAAATAAAGTTAGCAGAATAATTATTGACACTAACCTTTGGATTAGCTTTCTCATCACCAGGGACTTTAACAAACTTGACGATATTATCTTTTCAAGAAATGGTATTTTAGTTTTTAGCCAGGAATTATTAGACGAATTTCTAGCAGTTGCAAGACGACCAAAATTCAGGCGCTTCTTTTCTATCATGGATCTTGAAGAAATTCTTGAAACCATTGGCCAATATGCGGACTTTGTAAAAGTTCAAAGTAAAATTGAAGTTTGCAGAGACCCTAAGGACAATTTTTTGCTTTCATTATCCATTGACGGAAGCTCCGATTTTTTATTAACCGGCGACAAAGATCTTTTAGACCTGACCAAATTTGGAGAAACAATAATTATTACCATTTCGGACTTCCTGAAAGACAAATAGCACGAATGCACAATACGAACTGTGCTGCCAGCATGGCTGGTAAAATAAAATATCCTCTTTTTGTTCACTCTAAGAAGCAGTTCGGGCTTGAAGTTGTTCCATTTGGCTTTTAGTCTTTATCTTAAAATTATTGTTCCCATTCGGCCCCCGGTTCCGGGCTGAAAAAAAAATTCTACCACAGCAGTAATCCTTTCTCGTAATAAAAAGGCAAAGGACTTTTCGCATAGAAAGGTCCTTTTTTGTAAGCAATATTTTGATGCAGATTACCCTTTTAGGCTAAAAACTAAAGCCACCCGAAAGGATGGCTTTATTATGGCTGGCAATCGTTAAAAACAGGCAGCAATGCTTTCCTGTCTGATGATGCCTACAAAAGCAGCATTTTTTGCAATAATAAATCAACACCTTCCGTAGCCGGTTTCTGAATTACTTCGAGATCCTTTAAACCAAACACATTGACTGCTGCCTTATCAATTAAAAATTTAGGAGCCCCGGCAGGCACAAAATCAATTAAACCCGCCGCAGGATAAACCTGTAAAGAAGTACCAATCACCACAAATATATCGGCGGTCCTTACAATATTGGCAGCTTCTTCAATCACCAAAACCGGCTCTTCGAACCATACGATATCGGGTCTCAATTGCGCACCGTCCTCGGCAAGATCCCCCATATTGATATCTCCGTGACAAGGGTATTTCAACATTTCGTCGTGTTCGCTGCGCATCACAAGGATTTGCCCGTGCAAATGCAACACCCGGGTACTTCCGGCTCTTTCGTGAAGATCGTCTATATTTTGGGTAATGATCGACACGTTGGCCTCTTTTTCAAGGTCGGCAAGCACAAAATGTGCCCGGTTGGGTTCGGCATTCAAAACCTGCTGTCTGCGGTAGTTATAGAAATCGAGAACCATGGATGGATTTTTACGCCATCCCCTCGGAGTCGCCACATCTTCCACGTTGGCACCTTCCCACAGCCCTCCGGCATCGCGGAATGTTTGCAAGCCACTCTCGGCACTTACACCGGCACCGGTTAAAATCACGATATGTTTTTTCTTCATATTGACGTCAAAGCTAAAGGGTTATCCGCTACAAAAAAATGATTTTAATCATTCCTTTCATCCTTCGTTCATTTCTCCCATTTCAAGAATAACGGCCCACTCACCCGGTGTAACCGGACAAACGCTTAACCGACCCTGCCGGATCAGTGCAAGGCCTTCCAAACGGGACTCTGCTTTCATCGCTGCAAGGGTAACCTGTTTTTTAAAAGGCTTTACCGGTTTCAGATCTACCACCACCCATTTATCCTCCTCAGTAGTTGGATCCGGATAATGCTCTTTGACCACCTGTGCGATGCCTACAATTTCAAGACCTTCGTTGCTGTGATAAAACAACACTTCATCTCCTTTTTTCATTTCCCGAAGGTTATTCCGGGCCTGATAATTGCGTACACCGTCCCAAAATGTTTTTTTATCTTTTACAAACTGATCCCAACTGTATTTGAAGGGCTCCGATTTTACTAACCAGTAAGACATAGGCGGATGTATTATTTGTTATTTAGTAATGGTTGTTTATTGTTTAGTATTTATTATTTAGTGTTTTTTGTTAATTGTTTATGGTTTATGGTTTGTCTGTTTGGGTGTTGGATAGATGATTGAGATTGTTTTTCATCCTTTCCTTCGCAATCCTTCCGATGCCTGCAACCTTCGCGGTTTGCGGCATTATATATTATTTCCATGGCCTGCGGCCTCCATATTATCTCCATGTCCTGCGACCATACATGTTTTATTCATTGTATCCATGGTATCCATGGTATCCATGGCCTGCGACCATGGCTAACGTATGATGCCCTTTCAGGGCGGTGGGTGTTCGTGTGTTACCTCCGTGGCATTCGACCTCCGTGGCATTCGACCTCCATGGTATTCGACCTCCACGGCCTCCGACCATGGCTAACGTATGATGCCCTTTCAGGGTGGGGTATCTGTTCAACTCATCCGCCCCCACCAGGTAGATATTCATCAGCCTCTTACGGGGAGGCACCCCCGCCATGGTTCGTGAGACACGAACCATGGCGGGGGTGAGGCTTCTTACCACCCCGAGGCAAGCACATCGGCAAGATGCAGGCATTGAATGGGCTTACCGGCTTTTTTGGCATAGCCCTCCATATGCATCAGGCAACTCGTATCTGTACTCAC
>JBGSNV010000376.1:0-3879 GCA_041739485.1 Chitinophagaceae bacterium | reverse complement strand
GATCAAACTGTTTTCCGATGGCGGGAGTAAAATACCCTTGGGAATGGCTGCAGCTACGGTAAGTCCCTGATACGGTACAAGCCGTTCACTGGTGGAAAACAAAATACGGTTTGGTCCCATTTGCCGGGAGAAACAGTTTCTTTCTGTACTGCCCTGAAAGCCGGTGTAGCAGGCATTCTCAAAAATGGAGGCTTCTTCCGGAAATTGGATAAGGCAGGAGGCACTATCGATCGTAAAAACCCATCCGTTTCCATTTACATTCCAATACAGTTCATCTTTATCCTCATGAAAAATCAACTGTTGGTTGGTTTCATAAGAAATTTCATAGGTATATATGCCTTCAGGTAAATAAATATCGGCATCTCCTACCATAATGCGGGTGCCGTTGTCAAGACTGTTTTCCTGATAGTTGGCCTTTTTACCATTTAGGGTTACTCCTAGCATCTTAAAACCAACATTTTGCCAGAATCCGTTTTTATTCAGGTATTTGGTTGGAAAATCGCGAACGATACCCCGCTGAATATCGTTGTTGGTATAACTTCCTGCCGGATTGTAATCGTTATAATCGGAACTTTCCCCCATTCCGTTGTAAATGGTAATGGTTTCTTTTACTTTCAGCAAGCCATCTTTGGCTACAGAAATATCTGAGTGAAAGGAAAGTATTCTGTCGTTGTAATCGGGTAAAAACTGCCAGCCTGCAAAACTGTTTTTGTCCCGCAGCAGTTTTGCTACTCTCGCCCGGATGGCGGACTCAAAATTCTTTTTCTGCATTGCAGTCAGGCCGTTAGGGGGTGATTTTGGTAAACCGGGATCTCTTTCCACCTCCTTTTGAAATCGTTTTGTAAGAGATACCACATTTCCGGCTAATCTTGTTTGTAAATCAGCCCCGTCGAGATTCCGCTCTTTTCCAAGTAAAGTAGCCTCTTCGCGAATAATTTGCTGCATCGCTGCCGGAGTGATGTATTCAAACAATCCCTGACTGGTTTGGGAAAAAGCTTGCTGTATGCTTCCCAAAATAAAGATGCTGAAGACCCCAAAAAAACAGGCCGCACGTATATTCATATGTTCATTTTTTGTGCGTCTCTATGCTGTAGAGACTGGTTTTTATTTGTCATATGGGTCCGAAGTTTCGGACCGAATATTCGATCCGAATATTCGGATCGAGCGTTCGGATCCCCTAATGATCATTTGTGCTGGGTGTGCGACGGCTCATGGGGATTTCATTGAAAATATTTAAAGATAAAAAGGTTAGGTAAATGAAACTTCGGGCACGGCACCGGCACCGGGCTCTTCTTTGAAAAAAGGTTCTTCTATAAATTGAAACATGCCCGCTATCAGGTTGTTGGGGAAGACAGCAACGGATTGATTGTAATCCCTGACGGTTCCATTATAATAACGGCGGCTTTGATTGAGTTTGGTTTCTATTTCCTTGAGGTCGTTTTGCAAACTTAAAAAATTGGTATTGGCTTTCAGATCGGGGTATTGTTCGGCAACCGCAAAAAAGTCTACCAAAGCACGGTTCAAACCATTGCTTGCTTCTATTTGTTCGCCGGCCGTGTTGGCCGCTACTGCCCGGTTACGCCATTTTACCACATCGGTCAGGGTTTTGCTTTCATGCAAGGCATATCCCTTTACGGTTTCTACAAGATTGGGAATCAGATCGGTTCTTTGTTGTAAAAAAGTGGCGATCCCACTCCATCCTTCTTTTACCAAAATTCTTGATTTGGTAAGCCTGTTGTAAATACTGATGATGAAAAGGATGAAAATGACCGCAACAACTAAGAAAATGTACAGTAGAAGCATTTTAAAATATTTAGATGAAAATTTGAAAGCAAAAAGTTAGGTTATTTGTAGAAACCATGCAAGCATTTTAAAAAAAAGATATTTATCCGGGCTTCCCTACTCTGCCGGTTTAAGGTAAGTTATCCTGGTAATTTGCGTTTCTGGTGCTGCGTTTTTGGCCTGCAATTGTAGCAGCAGGGTTATATTTGCCGCATGCAGGTACCGTTTTTTTTTCAAATGAATGCCCATATGGGGGAGCAAATTGAATTGGATGAAGCAAGCGCCCGCCATGCCGTGCAGGTATTACGCATGGAGCCAGGGCAATCGCTACAACTCACCAACGGGGAAGGCATGCTGTGGGATGCGACGATAACTGAAGCGGGTAAAAAGAAATGTATGGTTACCATAACCGGAGAACAATCCTTTGTGTCTCCGCTTACCCGCAAAGTGAGTATTGGCATTGCGCCCGTAAAAAATACAAACCGCCTCGAATGGTTTCTGGAAAAAGTAACCGAAATGGGGGTGGCAGAAGTTTTATTGCTGCAAACCAAACGAACTGAAAAACAACATATTCGTTTTGAAAGATTGCTGAGTATCGCAACGAGTGCCTTGTTGCAAAGCCGGCAGGTTTGGTTGCCGCGAATACTGCCGCCACAATCGGTAGAGAAGGTATTGAGTTTACCCCAATACGATCATCGTTATGTAGCACATTGTGAAGATCAGGTGAAAACGCCGCTTGCCGGTCTTGTTCCAAACACAACGGGCAACAGTTTGCTGTTGATTGGTCCCGAAGGCGATTTTACCCCGGAGGAAATTGAGGCAAGCCTGCGTGCCGGTTTTCAGCCTGTAAGCCTTGGACCGACAAGGCTGCGTACGGAGACCGCAGGCGTAGTAGGAGCCGCCCTGCTTTGTCAGCTTTAGTTTACCAAATCGTCGGCAGCCTTTGCTTCCTGCTGTTGGGGTGTTTTGTAAACGGGTTCATTTAAGCGAACAGTTCGTTGTTTAGTTGCCCTTTTGCGCATCACCATATTCAACATTTCTACCGCAAAGCTGAAAGCCATGCCAAAATAGATGTAATTCTTCATGTGTAATTGATGGGCGGCTTCACTATCCCAACCCTCGATAATCAAACTCAAACCAATCATCACCAAAAAGCTGAGCGCCAGCATTTTCAGGGTAGGGTGCTTCTGAATAAAGCTTGCAATAGCAGGGGCAAACAAAAACATGACGATCATGGCAATGACCACCGCTGCCACCATGATCTCCACATGCTTGGCCGTGCCACCGGCTGTAATAATGCTGTCGAAACTAAAGACCATATCAATCAATACAATTTGGCCCATAGCCTGTGCAAAACCAAGCATCGGTTTTTTAGCTCCATTGGCTTCAGGATCTTCCCCTTCGAGCTTGTGGTGGATTTCCTTCACCGATTTATAAATTAAAAACAAACCGCCGGCAAGCATTACAAGGCTTGCAAGATCAAACCCTTTCTCTCCGAGCGAAAAGAGGTATTTGCCTTTCTGACTTAGTAGCCAGCCAAGTCCCATAAGCAGAATGCTTCGGGTGGTGATTCCCAATATCATCCAATAGGTTCTTGCTTTCTTGCGTTTCTCTTCAGGAAGCCGGTTCAATATCAGGCTTACAAAAATGACATTGTCAATGCCTAAAACAATTTCAAGAATAACCAGTACCAAAAAACTGATCAGCGATTCGGTTGTAAATAAATATTCCATACAGAAGGATGATTAAAGGTTGCAAATTTAGGGGGCTTGGGTCCGCTAAAAATATCGGGCTACAAACCTCGGGTAATTTTTTTGGCAATTCCGGGCCCTTCATACACAAAACCGGTCCACACCTGAACCAACGCGGCACCGGCAGCTACTTTTTCGCGGGCATCTTTGGCTGTAAAAATACCTCCTACCCCTATCACCGGGATGCTGCCGGCAGATTGCTGATGCACATGTCGGATCATTTCGGTGGCTTTGTCTTTTACCGGAAGCCCGCTCAGGCCGCCTGCGCCTGCTTCTCCGCTCCTTATTTTGCCGGCATCACTCAGGTTGCTGCGATCGAGAGTGGTGTTGGATACCACAAGCCCAT
>JBGSNV010000366.1:0-8012 GCA_041739485.1 Chitinophagaceae bacterium | reverse complement strand
GTGAGTAGATACCAAAAAGAAGTAATGGTGGTGGAAATAGGCATGTCTTGGGATCAACCTGTGGCAGCTAAAGCTTTTATTACCGATTTGATAGCGAAAGTAAAATCAGTAAACAACCAAAAAGGGCTTGGCGTTCTGTACTGGGAGCCGCAATGCTATGCCAATTGGAAGGGCTACACCAAAGGGGCTTTCGACAATAGTGGTAAACCTACCGCTGCCTTAGATGCTTTTGCTGACTAAGTGCATTTACCTGCTCCGGGCCCTTTTTATGCAGCGTTTAATTTGTAAAAAAATATTCATGATTCGATTACTTGCAATCCTGCTGGTTTCCTCCTTTTTGTATTCCGGACTTTGTCAGGCACAATCCATTTCGCGGCAACATCTTCTACTCGATGAAGACTGGAAATTTCACTTCGGACATGCCGCTAATGCAGAAAAAGATTTTAATTATACCATCGCAAATATTTTTTCTAAAAGTGGAAAAGCAAATGGTACAGCCGCTGATCCGGGCTTCAAAGACAGTAGTTGGCGCACTTTGAACCTGCCACACGATTGGGCCGTAGAACTACCCTTTGTAAACGTCGATAATTTCGATGTGATGGCACATGGCTACAAACCGGTAGGGGGGCTTTTTCCTGAAACAAGTATCGGATGGTATCGCAAGCACCTCCGCATTCCGGCATCCGATTCCGGACAACGATTCTCTATTCAGTTTGATGGCATTTTTCGAGATGCCAATATCTGGATCAATGGTTTTTTTCTCGGCAATAACAAAAGCGGTTATGTAGGCGTAGAATATGATATCACAGATTATATCCGATACGACGGCGATAATGTACTTGTTGTGCGTGCCGACGCCACCCAATACGAAGGGTGGTTTTACGAAGGCGCGGGGATATACCGGCATGTATGGTTGAACAAGTATCCCAATGTGCATATTGCAGCCAATGGCATTTTTGCTTACGCCGATATTAGCGGAAATAAGGGTTCTTTGACTGTGGAAACCGAACTTGTTAATGCATCGGGAAGCCCAACCCTGATCGAATGTACTGCTTACCTGACCAACCGCGAAGGGGTAAAAACAGGAACCGCTAAAACGGTAACGGTTTCGGTCAATCCCTTGCAAAATGGGGTTGCCAAACAAAGTATTGTACTTAATAATCCAAGACTCTGGAGTTTGGAAGACCCTTATCTGCACCGGGTTGTGGTGGAAATAAGAGAGAGGGGTCAGTTGATCGATCAGCAAATGATTCGTTTTGGTATCCGGAGTGTCGATATCAAACCCAACGGTGTGTTTTTGAATGGAAAACATGTAAAGTTGTTGGGGGTTAATTGCCATCAGGACCACGCCGGTGTGGGGAGTGCTTTACCCGATGCATTGCAATTTTATCGCATACGTCTGTTGAAAAATATGGGGGTAAATGCTTACCGCACAAGCCATAATGCACCAACCCCCGAACTGCTTGATGCCTGCGACAGCCTCGGTATGCTGGTCATGGATGAACAACGACTCCTGAACAGCAGTCCCGAGTACATGGATCAGTTGGAAAGATTGATCAAAAGAGACCGGAGCCATACTTCGGTATTTATGTGGTCGATTGGCAACGAAGAGGGCATGATTCAGGCTAACAGCTTTGGTAAAAGAATTGCACAAACGCTGCTCGCTAAGCAGCGGCAACTCGATCCTACCCGTACAAGCACTTATGCGGCGGATATGGGTAATTATTACCGCGGTGTCAACGAAGTAATTCCGGTACGGAGTTTTAATTACCGGCAGTTCGCCGTGGCTGATTATCATCGCGATCACCCGAACCAACCGATCATTGGTACCGAAATGGGTAGTACCGTTACCACAAGAGGCATTTATGCAAAAGACAGCATCCGCGGATACCTGCCCGATCAGGACCTGACGGCTCCGTGGTGGGCAAGCCGCGCCGAGGAATGGTGGACGCTTGCAGCCGATAACGATTACTGGCTCGGTGGTTTTATCTGGACCGGTTTTGATTATCGAGGCGAACCAACGCCTTTTGAATGGCCTAACATAAATTCGCATTTTGGCATCATGGATATGGCTGGCTTCCCCAAGAACCTGTACTATTATTATCAAAGTTGGTGGACCGATAAAGATGTCTTGCACATTTCGCCCAACAGCTGGAACCTGCCCGAAGCAAGAGCGGTATGGCCTTCAAGAACCGGAAAGCCGGTCGAGGTTTGGGTTAATTCCAATGCCGATGAGGTAGAATTATTTCTGAATGAGAAAAGCCTCGGTAAAAAGACGATGCCCCGAAACGGACACCTGAACTGGACCGTCAACTACGCAGCGGGCAAACTCGAAGCTGTAGCTTATAAAAAGGGGAGGGTTTTTTCTACCAAAATAGAAACGACTGGCCCTCCGGTAGATGTAGTGGTAACGCCATACAAAACTACCATGATTGCTGATGGCCGCGATGTGAGTGTGCTCAACATCAGTGTGGTAGATGCGGAGGGTCGGGAAGTGGCCGGAGCCGATAATCGGATTCGCTTTAGCTTGAAAGGGCCGGGGCGCATCATTGGCGTAGGCAATGGCGATCCAAGCAGTCACGAACCGGATCAATGCAGGGAAGGTGCCTGGGAACGGAGCCTGTTTAATGGCAAAGCGCAGGTACTTGTACAATCGTTGAAAGAGGCCGGTACTATACATTTCGAAGCTACTGCTGCCTCTTTATACAGCGGTAATACCGATATCGTAACGGTTGCTCCTGAAAATATTGCATCGGTAACCACCGATCCCGTTTACCAACTCAAGGGCGAAGCAGCAGCTCCCCGGGAATCGGGCAAAGTCATCGGTGCCGATATCTCCTTTTTACCCGAACTGGAAGCCAATGGTATCCGGTTTTCTGACAAGGGGGTTGAAAAGGATGCGATTGAAATTCTGAAAGATCATGGATTCAATTATGTGCGGCTGCGTATTTTCAACAATCCGGCCCTCGATAGCGGCTATTCCCCCGGCAAGGGTTTTTGCGATCTCGCAAATACTTTGAAAATGGCCAAACGGGTAAAAGATGCCGGATTGGGTTTGCTGCTCGACTTTCATTACAGCGATTACTGGGCCGACCCGGGTAAACAATACAAACCCGCTGCTTGGAAAGGGCAGGATTTCAACGGGATTAAAAAAAGCCTTTATGATTTTACCCGTCAAACCATGCTGGCTTTGCAGGAGCAGGGCACCCTGCCCGATATGGTGCAGGTTGGTAATGAGATCAATCATGGCATGGTTTGGCCTGAAGGCAATATTCAAAATCCCGATAATTTGGCGCAATTAATACAGGCAGGTACTGCAGCAGTCAAGTCCGTAGCTCCGAAGACCGTAATGCTGATTCATGTAGCTCTTGGAGGTCAAAATGAGGAAACCGTCTTTTTTATTGATGAAATGCAAAAGCGACAGGTGCCTTTTGATATCATCGGTCTTTCCTATTATCCCAAATGGCATGGTACGGCGGATGATCTTCGCGACAATATGCTCGATCTTATCCGTCGCTACAACAAGGACCTTGTGGTGGTGGAATATTCTGCCAAAAAGGAACTCGTCAATAAAATCACTTTTGATCTGCCGGATGGTAAAGGTAAAGGGACTTTTATCTGGGAGCCGCTTAGTACCTGGGATCGCATATTTGACCGGGATGGAAAATCCAATGAAAAAATCCTGATCTATGACGAGCTCAGCCGCAAATTTTTAGAGAATAAATAAAGGATTCGGGAATATTGGCCTTATAATTTAAAAGACTTTCCGTTTTTTAAAACCGTAAATGCCCGTTTTACTATAGTTTTGCGCAGCAATCAACAAAAAAGAAACAACATTATGGAAAATAACGAGCACATCTCCCATGACAATCCCGGATTTGGTAAGAATACCAATGGAATGGGTATTTTGATCATCGCTGTGGTATTTGTAGCCATAACCCTCGCTGCCTTTTATTTCTGGAAAAGTGGTTCGGCTGAATACGATCATTATCGCATTGAAAAGAAGGAAGCAGCAAACCATGAAGGTCATGAAGGGGAAGCAGCTGCGGAACATTAATCTGTACAAATAACGAATATAAAGAAAGGGCTGTCTCTGATAAAAGGAGACAGCCCTTTTCTATGTCTATTGGTTTCTACGGACTGAACCATCCAATCCGGATTTAGGAGAACTTAACCTGATGGAACGGAAACGAAGAAGGGCGTCCCCCAACCGGAAACGCCCTTCTTAACTTTATTTTTTAATAATTCCTGATTATTGTTTGGGAGGATCCGGAATTTTCAGCCCCAACTTTTTAGCAACAACCGGCACAAGATCATCGGTTGGGGGTGCTTCATAAAAGATATCCGATTTAAATACATGGGTGTATTTTCCTTCGGCCACAACTTTTCTAAAGGCCTCAATCGCTTTTTGAGCATAAGGAGCTACAAGTTCCTGTTGCTTGTTCTGATACATTTGCTGGCTGTACTCCTGCCAGTTTTGCAAGAGGTAAAATTCCTGAAACAACTTCTGCTTACGTTCATTATACAATTTGCCCGGAATTTTAGCACTATCTGCCTTTAAAATGCTGTCATTTCTGTTGAATTCCTCAGCCCTGAATTCGTACTCAGCATTTACGGAGTCCCGCATAAACGCCTGCAAAAGAGAGTCAATTTTTTCTGTTCCTGGCATCAGAGAAACAACAGTCTCAAGGTCAAAATATCCAATTTTCATAGCCTGTGCAGAAATATCAGAGGTACCTGCCATCCACATAGCCACTACGAGCACTGCGCTCATCATTACTTTTTTCATGTTCTTTTTTTGCTTTTTTAGGTTTTTTTTTAATTACTAATCAGCCTTTACCCCTAATTCCCGGAGCACATCTTCGCTCTTATCCAATTTCGGGTCGGCAAATATAACAGTAATGCCTTCACTTTTATCCAAAATAAAATCGTAGGATCTTGCTACAGCAAGCTTTTGAATCGCAGTATATACTTTATCCTGTATTGGCTTGATCAGTTTTTGACGTTCCGCAAACAAATCGCCTTCAAACCCAAAACGTTTTCTTTGCAAGTCACGAACGGCCTTTTCCTTGTTGAAAAGTTCATCTTCGCGCTTTTTCTTCAGTTCTGGGCTCAGCATTATTTGTTCTGCTTCAAAGTTGCGGTACATGGCATTGAGCCCGACCTGCATGGTATCTATCTCTTTTTGCCAGTTTGCAGCAGTGGCATCGAGTTGAGCCTGTGCCATTTTATATTCCGGCATTTTATCCAATATATAACGGGTATCAATGATTGCATATCGCTGTGCCATCGCTCCCAAAGCGAAGGACGTTACTAAAAAGGCAGATAAAATCAATTTCTTCATAGTCTGAGTAATTTTTGAATGATTGTTGGACTATAATATCCTCAATAATGGCTAAAAATCGGCATTATTCTGTTACAAAAACCCTAATTGACAAATTGCAACAAAAATATATGGGATGCGGCTTACAGGAATTTATCCCCTTTGTTTCGCTTGATTTCCGCCATATAGTCTTTGATCTCCTGTTCCTTTTCTTTTTTACAGATCAGCAGGGCATCCGGAGTGTCTACTACTACAAAATCATCGAGTCCCTGCAAAAGCAATAATTTTTGATGCGGAGCATGTACCATATTCCTCGTAGCATCAATCACCACTACATTATCTCCCTTTACCGCATTGCCCAGGTAATCTTTTTCCATGTTTTCGTAGGCTGCATTCCAGGTACCAAGATCACTCCAGCCAAAGGAAGCCGGAATGATTTTTACATTATCAGCCTTTTCCATGATGCCATAATCAATAGAAGTGCTGCTGCATTGCGGATAAATAGATTCAAGCGCAGCCTGTTCCTCTACGGTATCAAACTTGTGCTGTTCCCCCAGAAATACTTCATACATCTCCGACATGTGCTTTTCAAATGCATGCAAAATGTCTTTTACTTTCCAGATAAATATTCCTGCATTCCAGAGAAAATCACCGCTTGCCAAAAAGGTTTTCGCCAATTCCAGGTTTGGTTTTTCTGTGAAAGTTTTTACCTTATAAATGCCTTCAGCTACTTCTTCGTGATTGTATTGAATATAGCCATAGCCGGTATTGGGATAAGTGGGTTGGATACCAAGCGTCAGCAAACAGGAGTGATTTTGTACAAAATCCAGCCCTCTCATCGTAATAGCCTGAAAGCCGGCAGGATCAAGGATCAGGTGGTCGGCCGGAGCTACAATAAAACTGGCCTCCGGATTGCGTAAGGCGAGCTTGAAAGCCATATAGGCAACACAGGGGGCAGTGTTTTTCCGGCTTGGTTCACGCAGGATATTCCCGGGATTCATCATCGGCAGATGTTCTTCCACCAAACCTGCATATTCTGCCGAGGTTACTACAAAAATATTTTCAACCGGAATAAAGGCTGCGAAACGATGAAAGGTGGATTGTATGAGGGATTGTCCGGTATTCAGTATATCAAGAAACTGCTTGGGCAACCGTGCCCGGCTTTCGGGCCAAAAACGGCTTCCAATGCCGCCTGCCATGATGGCCACATAGTAATTTTTATTCATAGGAATTGTGGTCTTTTCTGTTCGGTGCAAAGGTAACGGGTTGCCCCCTGAAAAATGGCTTTAATTCAAAAGGCTAAATAAGCCCTTCTTTTACGAGATCGTGCAGATGCAGAATACCCTTGTAGATATTATTTTCGATGACTACCAAATGGGTAATATCCTGCTCCCGCATGATATCAAGTGCCTGAACGGCAAGTGCCCCGGGCTCAATGCTAAAGGGATCGCGGCTGCAGATATCGCTTGCTTTTACCCCGGCTATGGCCTGTCTGCGCGATAACATCCGCCGGAGGTCACCATCGGTGATGATGCCGTACAGACTACCATCGGCATTCACTACTGCAGTGGCACCAAGGAGTTTACTCGTCATTTCAATCACCGTTTCAGGAAGCGGGGTATCCGGGAGAACGGCCGGTACCGGGCTGCCGGCAATCAAATCACCCACCCGCAGGTAAAGCTTTTTGCCGAGTGTTCCGCCGGGATGGTATTTGGCGAAATCTTCTCCGGAAAAACCATTTAATTCCATAAGGCATACCGCAAGCGCATCTCCCATTACCATCTGTGCAGTGGTGCTGCTTGTGGGAGCGAGGTTATTGGGACAGGCTTCTTTGCTCACCGAAGTATTCAATACAATATCCGAATGAAGGGCAAGGTAGCTTTCGAGATTGCCCACCATCCCGATCAGCGTATTGCCGAAACGCTTGAGCAGTGGCACCAATACCTTAATCTCCGGACTGTTGCCGCTTTTGCTGATGACGATGATCACATCCATTTCCTGAACCATACCGAGGTCGCCGTGGATAGCGTCGGCGGCATGCATATACAGCCCCGGTGTCCCGGTGCTGTTGAAAGTGGCTACAATTTTTTGGGCAATGATGGCACTTTTACCAATCCCGCTGACTACCACCCGGCCACCTCCTTTGGCAATAGCCTGTACTGCTTTAAAAAACTGCTGATCAATGGAACCGGCTAGTCCGGCCACACTTTCCGTCTCAAGCTGTATCGTTTTTTTGCCCGAAGCAATGATGTCTTTTTCTTCCATGAGCCGCAAAGGTAAATCCTTTGAAAAAGGTAAATTGGTTTTAACCAAATCTTCCCTAAAATCAGCCGTTCATTTATGGTGGGTTATAGTTAACTTCGCAATCCTTTCAAAAAAACCAGATTTATATTTATAAATGTGGTAACTTTCTCAAGTGACTTTTTGAAAAATATTTCAGGAAAAATCCAAAAAATCAATTTAATTGGTTTTCAATAAAATCCTGCTTATACAAAAGCGGGTAAAAGTGTGTGTTATGGCAAAGTCGAAAACAACCGAAAAATCAATCTCCAAAAAAGAGCAACCAACCGAAAAGCCTGTAAATGAATTAGTTCTGAAAGCGGCCAAACGAACCGCTGCCGAGGGTAAAAACGGTAAAACCAATTCAAACTCCCCTTATAGCATTGAACAGTTGGCTACGCGGCTCAAT
>JBGSNV010000335.1:0-3092 GCA_041739485.1 Chitinophagaceae bacterium | reverse complement strand
AACTTTGAAATTGTTATATTTGAAACTTCAAATAGAGATTGAATGGATTTGGCAGAAATTAAAGTTTATCGCATGACGCATATTGACAATATCGAACACATATTGCGGCATGGCATAACTCATAGGAATTCGCCGAATCATAACCCAAATTATATAGCCATTGGTGACATCAGTTTAATAAGTACCAGGGATGCCAAGCATATTAGTGTGGACAACGGTGATTTCCTTGATTTGGATGCATCATCTACAATTACGCTAGGGGACTTCATTCCATTTTATTTTGGTGTTAAAATGCCTATGCTTTACGTTATACAGAACGGAGGTAATTTTGTATTAAAGTCTACTCCTGCTTCAAAAATCGTTTACATGGTATGTTCAATTACCAGAATAATTCAACATCATGAAGATTATTATTTTTCAGACGGTCACGCAACAGATAACTTAACATCATTTTACGATAAATCAAAAATTACTGATTTAGCTGAAATTATAGACTGGAATGCCGTTCGAGCTTCTTATTGGGGTGGACAAGATAATTTAAATATAAAGAGAAAAAAGCAAGCTGAATTTTTAGTATCTGGAGATGTAGCTTCAGAGCATATAATAGGCTTTGGATGTTATAATGACAATTCTAAAAATGAGTTGATAAATTTAGGAATTAAAGAAAGTAAAATCAAAGTAATACCTCACGCTTATTATTAACAAACAGACATGATACAATATATTACAGGTAATATCTTAGAAAGTAACGCTCAGGCACTTGTTAACACAGTAAATACAATGGGTATCATGGGGAAAGGTATTGCCTTGCAATTTAAAAAAGCTTACCCTAACAATTATAAAGCCTATGAAAAGGCATCCAAAAACGAGGAAGTGAAAGTTGGAAAGATGTTTGTGACACTTGACAGCAACATAACAACAGGAGAGAGGCTTATTATTAATTTTCCAACAAAGACGAACTGGAGAAAACCTTCAGAATATCAATATATTAAGGATGGTCTGGAAAATCTTGTGGAAATAATAAATGACAAGCAAATACAGAGTATTGCAATTCCACCTCTTGGAGCCGGAAATGGTGGCTTAAATTGGGAAATAGTGAAAAAGATGATAGTGCAAAAGCTTGGACATTTAAACATAGATATTTATGTCTACGAACCAACTTTGCAAATACAAGAGCAACTAATGAAGGAAAGAGTAAAGCTTACTGATGCCAGAGCTTTGTTATTATATGTTTTGTATGACCTTGTTAAAAATGGCGAATATGTTTCAGAATTTTCGAGTGAGAAAATTTGTTATTTTTTGCAAAAATTCGGTGCAAAGAAATATTTCAAATTGGATTTCGAACCAAACTTTTATGGTCCATATTCTGGTAAAGTCCGATTTGTGTTAAATGCAATTAACGGTAGCTATCTAATGGGTTATAGTGACATGAATAAAAAACCATTTGAACCTCTGACCTTAGTCGCAGACGCATTCGAGACAGTCAAAAATCATGTCGAAAAGAACAGCGAGCTGTTGGAAATAGCAAATAAGACTATCGGTTTTTTAAGAGGCTTTTATTCAGACTTTGCCTTGGAGTTGTTGTCATCTATAGATTATATATCAATTAAAGAAAATTCATTAGACAAACAGATAATTTCAAAAAGCTTGGAAAAATGGAGTGACCGAAAGCGAACATTGTTTTCTAATCCAAAATATCTTGAAGTTTCTCTGCGTCATTTACAGTCGGCAAATTTTGTTTAAGAATCTTGAGAACAACGAATGCCTAACAAAAGTATTTGCAAAAAGCAGGGCTTGATATTTTATAATCAACTATGTGCAAACATCATCAACATTTCGATTCGTTCAACGATCAATTTTTTGTAGTTAACTTCTTTTTCAGTTTTTCAATTGGGCTGCGTTTTTTCCATCCGGACTTGACATTATAAAATACCAGCAAAGCAGCAAGCCCTGCTCGTAACCTTCATACCGTACACCTAAACCATGTTCGGCACTCCCCCCAAGCTACTACAGCGCACAAAGGCTACCATCCCAAAACCATGGGCAGACTAAACTCAGCACAGGGCTATGCGGGCACCCCCCCCAAAAAAAAAACTACCCCCATCCTTTGCCATATCCCTCAAAATCACCATATTACTCACACAAATTCACCTTTGGCTTCCTTTCTCATACTTAAACAGGGGTTAAAGGGTCGAAGCCGGATAGTAGGCAAATGATTGGTGGGTGGATAGGAAAGGTGTGCTAAAGAAAAGCATGCAATCATTCATGTAGCGCCCGTTCCAAAGGGTTTTTTTAAAAAGGGAGCTTGTTGCTAAGGCATTTTGGAAAACGAACAGCATAGGAACAAAGGGCAGGTAAAGAGGGTGGCAGCTCCAAGCCTCTGTTGCAACGAAAAAGCTTACGCACTATCCCTCACCTCAAACGATAACCACACCAACTAAAAACCATACAATGAACCATGAAAAAGTAGTTTGGATAACCGGCGCTTCCTCCGGCATTGGCAAGGCAATGGCCTTTGAATGGGCGAGGCTGGGATATAAAACTGTGCTTTCCGCGAGGCGTAAAGATCTGCTCGATAAAGTGGCCAACGATATTAAGGAGAAGGGTGGGGAAGCGCTTGCTATACCCTGCGATGTAACCGATGAAAATTCCATTGAAACGGCAGTGGAACAAATGATTGCCACTTGCGGCCGGTTGGATGTGGTGGTGGCCAATGCAGGTTTTGGTGTGTTTGGGAGTATAGAAAACCTCACGGCCAAAGATTGGAACAGACAATTGCAAGGCAATGTTACCGGGCTTGCCTTAACGGTAAAATATGCCCTGCCCCATTTAAAGAAAAACAAGGGCAGGATTGGTTTAACAGGCAGCGTGGGGGCCTTTCTTCCCGGCCCCAACCTCGGTGCCTACGGAGCCTCCAAAGCGGCCGTGCATTCTATTGGGCAGACTTTACAGGTAGAATTAATGGGCACGGGGGTGAGTTGTACCACCCTGCATCCCGGGTTTGTGGTTTCAGAAATTGCAAGGGTGGACAATGAGGGTGTCTGGCATCCGGACCGGCCGGACCCACGCCCCGCAAACCTGATGTGGCCTGC
>JBGSNV010000287.1:0-11880 GCA_041739485.1 Chitinophagaceae bacterium | reverse complement strand
ACCGTCAATACCATCCCAAACGGTCTTTCAGCTACCGAAGCAAAAATGGGTTGGTCGCTTTTGTTTGATGGAAAAACCGCTACCGGGTGGAAGGCCGCTTACAAACCAGACTTCCCCGAAAAAGGCTGGGAGATCAGCGATGGCGAAATGCGGGTAAAAAAATCTGACGGAGGTGAATCGACAAACGGAGGCGATATTGTGACCCGTAAAAAATACAAAGCCTTTGATCTTTCTTTCGACTTTAAACTGACAGAAGGGGCCAACTCCGGGGTGAAATATTTTGTCACCCTTTCCGAAAACAATCCGGGTTCTGCCATTGGTTTGGAGTATCAGATCCTCGACGACGAAAGACATCCGGATGCAAAACTGGGCCGCGACGGCAACCGCACCCTTGCCTCGCTGTACGACCTGATAGCGGCTGAGAAGCAATCCCGTTTTTTGAAACCGATTGGCGAATGGAATACCGGCAGGGTGGTGGTGTACCCCGACAACCGGGTGGAACATTTCCTCAACGGCATCAAGGTCTTGGAATATAAGCGGGGTTCTCCCGAATACCGCAATCTGGTAGCTATAAGCAAATACAAGATCTGGGAAAACTTTGGCGAAGCCGAAGAAGGGCATATCCTGTTACAGGATCATGGCGACGCGGTACATTTCCGTAGCCTGAAAATCCGCGAATTGTAGAATCCTGTTGCTTCATTCCAATCCTAAGTAATAAATAAAAAATTATAAATATAAATTTCTCCCGCTATGCAACGTCGCAAATTCATCCAACAGGCCGGGGTAACGGCTGCCGGTTTGACGATACTTAATTTTCCGGTCTTTGGCAAAATGGCACCTTCCAACAAAGTGATATTGGGTGTGATGGGGCTTAATAGCCGCGGTTCTTATCTCGCCAAACATTTCGCCAATCTTCCCAATGTAGAAGTAGCTTATATCTGCGATATTGAAGAAAAAGCGATTGCCAATGGTTTTGATGCATTGAAGGAGGCCAAAAGAAAGCCACAATTGATCCGGGATATTCGAAAACTCGTTTTACAAAAAGATTTTGACGGACTCGTGATTGGCGCCCCCGATCACTGGCACGCCCCTGCCTCGCTGATGGGCGTGGCCAATGGCAAGCATGTGTATGTAGAAAAACCATGCAGCCACAATCCCGCCGAAGGAGAAATGCTGATCAGGGCTTCTAATCAATATAAGCGGATGATCCAAATGGGCAACCAGCGCCGGTCGATGCCTACCTTGCAGCAAGCGGCTAAGGAGATCAAAGCAGGCATTATTGGACGGCCTTATTTTGGCAAAGCCTGGTACAACAACAACCGCAAAAGTATGGGCATCGGTAAAACAGTGCCGGTTCCTGATTCGCTCGATTGGGATTTGTGGCAAGGGCCCGCTCCGCGTACCGCTTACAAAGACAATATTGTACACTACAACTGGCATTGGATCTGGCATTGGGGAACCGCCGAAACCTGCAACAACGCCACGCATGAACTCGACTGCTGCCGCTGGCTGATGGGACTCGATTTTCCATCTAAGGTCATTTCTTCAAGGGGACGCTATGCCTTTAAAGATGACTGGCAAACGCCCGATACGCAAACCGTAAGTTTTGAGTTTGACAGCAATCAGGTAATTACCTGGGAAGGCCGGAGTTGCAATAATTTTCCACTCGAAAAATCAGGACGCGGATTTGCTATTTATGGCGAGGCAGGAACGCTCGTTAATTATGGCGGCGGGGATTACGCGATTTTCGACGACAAAAACAAATTGGTGAAAGAAATAAAATCCGAAGCGGTTCCCGATCCGAATAACCCGGTGAGTGCCAACGGCAATCTTGATTTGTATCATTTGCAGAATTTTGCTGAAGCCATCAGAGGCAATGAAAAAATAACCGCACCGGTGAGTGAAGGACATATCAGTGTGATGTATTGTCATTTGGCCAATATTGCACAGCGCACCGGGCGCATTTTACAAACCGATCCTAAAGATGGTCGCATATTAAACGACCAGGAAGCGATGACCTACTGGCAGCGCCAATATCAGCCCGGATGGGTACCGGTATTATAGGGCTGCCTTATTTTTGCACCGCCTGAACGTTAATTTTTTCAGGCAGGCGAACTGCTTACCTACCTTTACGTTCCCAATAAACAAAATACATACCTGGCATGTCAGTATTTGAAGAATCGCTCCATCTGCATAAAGCCCTCCGGGGAAAAATTAGTGTTCGCAATAAAATGGATGTCCGTACGGTAGAAGACCTTTCGTTGGTGTATTCACCTGGTGTGGCAGCACCCTGCGAAGCGATTGCCGCCGATCCGGAGAAAGTGTATGATTATACCATGAAAGGCAATACTGTAGCTATTGTGACCGATGGAACAGCAGTGTTAGGTTTGGGCAATATTGGACCAAGAGCCGCGCTGCCGGTGATGGAAGGAAAGGCGATGCTCTTCCGGAAATTTGCCGAAATAGATGCCTTCCCCATTTGCCTAGATACACAGGATACCGATGAAATTGTACGTACAGTACAACTGCTTGCGCCTGGTTTGGGTGGCGTGAATTTGGAAGATATTGCTGCCCCAAGATGTTTTGAAATTGAACGCCGTTTGCAGGATATCGGAATTCCGGTGTTTCACGATGATCAGGATGGCACCGCTATCGTGGTTTTAGCGGCACTCATCAATGCAAGCAAAGTATTGAAAAAATCACTATTTCAACTGAAAGTGGTGGTGAATGGTGCTGGTGCTGCCGGAACTGCGATTACCCGTATGCTGCGCTGTCATGGGTACACGGAAGATGTGCAGGCCTGTATTTCGGTAAAAAATGTGATTGCCTGCGATAGTCAGGGCATTGTTTCCCAAAGTCGTACCGATTTAAACGTGGAAAAACTCGAATTGCTGAGTTATACCAATATTGGGAATATGAGTGGAAGTCTGAAAGATGCGCTCGTAGATGCGGATGTATTTATCGGAGTTAGCCGGGGTAATCTGTTGACCGCAGCCGATGTAAGGACGATGGCTCCGGATCCGATTATTTTTGCATTGGCCAATCCGATTCCTGAAATCATGCCCGAAGAGGCCAAGGCAGGAGGAGCTGCTATTGTGGGAACCGGTCGCAGCGATCTGCCTAATCAGATTAACAATGTACTTGGTTTTCCGGGTATCTTCCGGGGAGCCCTCGATGCAAGGGCACCGCGCATTACTGCAGGCATGAAGCTTGCTGCAGCGCATGCCATTGCAGATTGTATGCCCAATCCTACCAGAGAGCATATCATTCCAGCCACCCTAGATCCGGTGGTTTCTTTCCGCGTAGCAGAAGCGGTGAAAGCGGTAGCATTGGCCGACAAATAAATATTTATTATCATTTTGTTTGTTTTTGCCGTTTTTTTTGTAGAGTTTTAGGGTAAAAATTCACCATATGACTCAACGAATTATCGCCGGTATTGTGGCTGGAATCCTTTTAATGACCTGGCAAACTCTATCTCATACAGCACTTGGGCTACATGCCGTGCAGGAAGAGTATACACCCAATCAGGATGCCATTTTGCAGGTGCTATCAGAAAATCTGTCGAAGGAAGGGCAGTATTATTTGCCCAATTTACCTCCGGGATCTCCTATGGAGGAGTATGAACAACAAATGAAAGAAAATCAGGGGAAACCCTATGCCTCTATTTTGTATCATCCCCAAAATGAAACCAACATGACCTCCAATCTGTTAAGAGGATTGGGAACGAATATCCTGCTTGGATTCTTTCTGGTAGCCCTCGTAGCCAAATTAAAAGTGGCCAATTTGGGCAATATTCTTTTTACAAGTTTGATGGTGGGCTTCATGGCCTTTTGTTTTTATCCCTATCCTGGTTTTATCTGGTACAAAACCCCAGGCATCTGGACCGAACTCCTCGACAGCCTCACCGCATTTGGTCTCACCGGTCTTTGGCTTGGTTGGTGGCTGACGCGGAAGAAGGGGTGAGATTGAATTGGGGGTCTTTGCTTTCCGTTCGGTGTACACCAAACGGTGGTGTTTTGGTTCCGTTCGGTGAGGACACCATTGCCGTTAGGGTTTTAATTTCCTGTCGGTGGGGACATCAAATGGTAGGTTTACATCTGATGGTGTTCCGCTTTTCTGAACACCTACCAATAGGAATAAAAAAATCAATTCAATCAGGATAAATAATTTTGTTTATCTCCTGAACCATTTTTTGAGTATGCTTCATTAAATCAGGAAGTTGTTCCGGATTTATAAAGGCAAAATTTTCACAATCTGCTTCATGTCTTTTTGCCATGAGTACTCCATATAATTCGGCATACTCCCCATTAAGTTTTCCAGTTAAAAAGTATCCTTTATTCATTAAGGCCTTGGTTCCTGTATGTGTTTTTGGATTTAAATTTATGCTTGTTAATAAAGCATTGGATGCATAAAAAGCCGCATAATAAAGGCGACTTATTGCTGTTCATACATTTGGTTTTCATAAAGCAAATTTGCTTCCTTAAGCGCCATTGCTGCCTTATTCAACTTGTATTGGATATAGTCTTTTATTTTATCGTCCACTCTTTTTCTTTTATAATAAAATACCTTCTTTCCGGATGCTATCATACAGAGGGGTTACTGCATAATGTTTTTCCCAGTCTTCTTTGTTGCGTACAAGTAGTGAAATAACCAAGTTGTTGGGCATTTCGACCTGATACAGCAAATCTTTCAGTAATTTCTTATTCAACTTTTCAACATCCTTATCCTCTGTCAGTACCAATAAGTCCCAATCACTTTCTACTTCCGCATCCCCTCTTGCCCTGCTGCCGAATAAAACAATCTCGGCCTTCCGGTCATATTGAAGAATGCGCGGTTTAACCATTTCGGCAAAAGCAATCGATTCAAATGGTATCTTATGTGTCAGGTTCATCCAATGATTTATTTCATTTTAAGTAAATAGATTGATTTTTTCTTTGAAAACTGACGAAGTAAAGTTCCTGAAAATTAATTATTTTAGAAAAGGGAGTGACGTATTGGCTTTTATTACTAAAAGCGGGAGATAATTGGGAGTTGGAGGTCAGGTTCTGTGGCGTTTGTGTCGTTTGGGTTCCGTTCGGTGGTGACACCAAACGGTAGGATTGGGTTGGGAGTTTGCCCGCCCCGTGGTTTGTGCGCCGTGGTACGTTTCTCTTCCGTGGTCCTTGTCTCCCGCACCACCAAAAAGCCTCCCTCAACAAATGGCTTTTATTCGCTAAAAAGATTAGTAATTTTGTACTCTCCTACCGGGAGTACACTTGATGGCTAAAAAGCACGCAACCATATCCACAGGCGGCATTATTTTGCCCAACAGTCCGGCCTTTCCCTTTGGGGAGGGCAGCGATCCGGCGCGTACTATTGCCCACCTCGATCTCGATTCGTTTTTTGTAAGTGTGGAAGTGCTGAAAAATGCAGCGCTCAAAGGTAAGCCCGTAATTGTTGGCGGGCGGGGCGACCGCGGGGTGGTTGCTTCCTGCAGCTACGAAGCCCGGCGATATGGGGTGCGCAGTGCCATGAGCATCAAGTTGGCCAAAAGGCTTTGTCCGCATGCGCTCATTGTAAGCGGTGATATGGAAGACTATAGCAAATACAGCCGGCTCGTGACCGATATCATTGCTGATAAAGTGCCGCTGTACGAAAAAAGCAGCATCGATGAGTTTTACATAGATATGAGCGGGATGGATCGTTTTTTCCACAGCGAACAATACATTGCTGAATTGCGGCATACCATCATGAGCGAAAGCGGATTGCCCATCAGTTACGGGCTTTCGCGGAACAAGCTCATCAGCAAAGTCGCTACCGGCGAGGCCAAGCCCTGTGGCACGCTCTCTGTACCAAAGGGGCAGGAAAAGCCATTCCTGCATCCGCTCTCTATCGAAAAAATGCCCTCGGTGGGGGATAAGACTGGCACTTTGTTGCGGCAAATGGGGGTGGAAACAATTGGTACCCTCAGTCAGATTCCTATGGAATACCTGCAAAACCTATTGGGTAAAAATGGTATTGAACTGTGGCGGCGTTCGCAGGGTCTCGATGATACCCCGGTGGTACCTTATGTAGAGCAGAAAAGTATGGGGACCGAATCCACTTTCGAGACCGATACCATTGACGTGGACTTTTTGCACCGCAATCTTGCCCGCATGGTGGAGCAAACTGCTTTTGACCTCAGGCAGCAGCACCGCCTGACCGGTTGTGTGACGGTAAAAATCCGATACAGCGATTTCAATACGCTCACCAAACAAATGGTGATTCCCTACACAAGTGCCGATCATATTTTGCTTAAAAAAGTAAAAGAACTCTTTACCAAACTCTACGACCGGCGGTTGTTGGTTCGGTTGATAGGCATCCGTTTCAGTCATCTGATTCCCGGCAATTATCAGATTCATCTCTGGGACGACACCGAAGAAATGATCAACCTGTATCAGGCCATCGACAGCGTTAAAAACCGTTTTGGCGAAGACATATTGATGCGGGGCGCACATGCCAAAAGGGGAGAAGTGTTGGACGTAAGGGCAGAGGTGAAGAAGTCCCTCACCCCCGGCCCCAAATCTGACCCTTAGGGCGGAAAGGGTGCCCCTTCGCAAAAGTAAGATAGATAGCAGGCAAGAGCCCCACCCCCTTCCCCTCCCCGCAAGGAGAGGGGCGCCTCTCCGCAAAAGTCAGATAGATAAGTAGGCAGGTAATTGTTGGTGGGAAAGTGAAAGGTGATTTCGATAGCTATCGGATGTGGAAAAGGGGGTGGCGATTGGGAGATTGGCAATTAATCGTCTCTGCTTGAGACCGATAGGGAGCACGCAGGACGTTGCGATAAAACCCAACTGATTAAATCCCAACCGATAGGTGAGCAGGCAAGCCGTTGAGAAACAATCCCAACAGATAGGAAGCAGGCATTAAATTGCCACACAAAACCCTCCCTTCAATAAATAAAATAGGAGTAATAGACAAAATGGAGGCTGGAAAATAGACTCAGGATTTTAATAGGCATTTTGGAGGGTGTTTTTCTTTTTAATCTTTATGGTTTGTCATTTTTGTAATTGCAACTTTGGACTGCCTATAAAACGGAATCGTGCTCTGCCGGAGAGCAACCCGCTATGGATAAAATAGGTGAACAACAAAAATGTCATTCAATGGGTTGTATAAATTGAAAAGCCTATTGATATTTTTGGAGGTCCTCATACCTCTAAAAACTCATCTATAAACTTACATTTCCTCTTTAGGAAAAAGGGAGACTCCCTTCCATTTCTCAGGGAAGATATTGGAGCTTCAAAAAAAGACGATATCTCTTTCTGACTCCTATTCTGTTTGCAAAAACTGCTTGTTGGTGGTTCGGGCTTTTTTTGTACTCTAATAAACTCATAGCGTATTGAGGAACTCCCAATAAATCTTTCCCCTTGATTCAGCAAAATGGTCAAAAGCGTACAACATAAAGCCTTGTATTATTAGCCCGATCCCAATACCTTTTATCAAGTCATATTTCCAAAAAAACAGGGCTAAAATAATACCAACAATGATGAAACCAATCTCTGCCATTTTAATTATTGGAAATGTTTTCATCACCTTTTCCATCCTTGGCAATTCTTCCGTTTGCATTTTGTTGGGTTCATTTTCATAATATGAACTTACTCTTTTCAGGTCTTGCGGTGTTCGTATTACAATGCCAACGCAAATAGCTAAAAGCAGTATTGAAAGCGGAAGAAAGGCAAAAGAAATTCCCTTTAATATGGGTTTGTTCAGGAAAATAAAATAAATAGACAGTGCAAAGCCTGTAAGTCCAGGTAATATCCCAATAGTACATTGCAATTTTTCACCTGCAAAATAGGTAACGATTTTATCCATTTTTACCGCTTTTTTTAATACCAATAACCAAAAGAACGCCTAAAAAGTAATGCGAAGCAATTGCTACAACCACGGTTATTTGGGCGAAGGCATTGCCAAAAATTCCTTCCTCTTTTAAGGCAAGCCACATTACCCAATCCATTGTTGCGCTTGCTATTTGATAAGCGGCAAGCCCCTTTGCAATGCCCAAATGTGGATTTTTTCTAAATATCCAGGCCATATAGCCCATAACTCCAAGGGATAAGCCTAGTATCTTGACAATCCAGTTGCCATCTGCATTCAGATTCCATCCTGTAGCCACTGGTATGATTGAAGGAGGAAGCATTGCATTTGCGAAGTAGAAAAACTCCAGTATAGCTACCGCAGTAAAGAGAAATTTTAAGTCTGTTAATTTGTTCATGACGTTATTTTTTAATGAAAAGGTCTCTAAGTGATTTGTCCCAAGCGCGCTTTACAGAGGGAATCGTAAGAAGGCTTATAAGTAAATCTCCTAAGGCTAACAGCAGTATGCTTGTACCCATGTGTTGTGGTATCCCGCTAAGACTTTTCCTTTCACAGTATTAATAATTTCGAATGAAAGACAAAGGAAAGTTTTAAATTTGTAACTTACAAGTATGTAGTATACTCTATACTATATATTTATTTTTCAACAATAATTTGCGCACAATGTTAATAAACGAGTTGTCAAAGCGGACCGGGCTGTCTATTCATACTTTAAGATATTACGAAAACTTTGGTTTGTTCAAAGGAATGAACGATGAAAAGGTAAAGACAAACAATTATAAGCACTACGATGAGAGTCTCCTGGAGAAGATAGAACTTATCAGGGAGGCGAAAGAAATCGGGTTCAGTCTTTCAGAGATAAAAACGCTTTTAGACAGTTGGTATAGCAAAAAACTGTCCGTTGAGAAGAAAGTAAAAATTTTAGAATTGAAGATTAAGGAAATTGATGTTAAGATCAGTCAGTTACAGCAAGTTCGAAAATTTATAATTGGTGGAATTGAAGATGTAAGAAATGGGGATTGCTAGATTGTATGGTGGTCGCATATAGGCTGACCGATGGCGTACGAGGCGTGGCGAAGTTGTGGAATTAATAGCTTGTTCAGCCTGAAACAAATACCCAAATTGAAAATATAAAGTTGAAGCTAGAAATGAAAATTGAACATTGACCGTCGAGCTCGAACAACTGCTTAAATTAGCATATAGCTGATGTTACATTGTCCAGCCCTGCTTTTGTAAATACTTTTTTTATCAGGTGGCATTACTAATTTTTATGCTTAAATGAAATAAGACTTATAGACATTTAAAGTATATACCCTTTTTCCTTCAGTTTCTGGTACTCGACGGGATCATTTCTTTTTAGTTCTTCTAGTTTTCTAACCTGCTTTTTTGCCTTAGAAGCATTAGCTTCCTGATCCTTAAAATCTTCGATGGGTTGCAAGATGAACTTTTCCATGCTATCAATCAAATGATCTTTATCCTCGTAATAAAAAATTGGAAGTACAGAATTAAATTTCAGCCAGTGCTCAAACATTGAATATTCCGCCTTCTCGGTTGCTAATAAGATCGGTTGTACTGGGATTGAAGGAAAGAAGGGAACTATATGAGACAGCTCTTGTGGAATGCTTTTAGCATCTGTTATATCTGCAATAACAAATTTTGACATACTAGCTAGTATTTGGACTGTTTCTGTTAAATCACGATTTTGGGAAGGGTCAAAATCAAATATGATAGGCACCATGCCTTTTTTCCTTAATTCTCCGTGAAGATGATCTAAAATTATTTTTCTTTCTTTATAAAATCGCCCCAGTATCAACGCAACTTTAGATGTAGTGGTATTTATTACATTTCTAATTTTATGATTACTAATTAATAAATGTATAAATTGGCTTACATCAATATCATCAACAGATACTACTGGTTCATTTTCTTTTGATACAATGAAGTTGCCTTGCCTGCAATTGTCTAAATTCAAATCCCACGCAGCAACTCCATAAACTCTGCAATATTTTAAAGTGGCGTTGCATAAATTTACACTGTTTAGTATCGCACTTGTAAAATCACAATCTATTATTCTTGCCCAACTAAAGTTTGCGTGTTTTAAATTTGCATTCATAAAGCTAGTTGAAGAACAATGGCTTTTTTTAAAGCTAGTTTGTAGTAAAAAAGCATTTTGAAATGAAGTAAAGTGTATTTCGCACTCCAGAAAGCACGTGTCTTCCAAGTCACAGCTATCGAATTTGGCGTTTCTAATATCTGAAATGGAAAAATCCGATGCTTGTATTCGTGAGTTTGAAAACTCACTATTATGTATCGTGGCACCCATTATTGTCGTTTCAATAAATATCGATCGCCACAAAAAAGTATTTTTCAAGTTTGAATGGTTTAAATTTGAGAAACTAAAATTTGAGGTAATTTTACAGTTGTTCAAATTCGCCGATTGCAAATTCGTATTTTCAAAATTAAACCCGTGAAGTACCTTATTGCTTAAATCAATTCCCTCTAAATTTGGGGATACACTTCCACTTCGTTTCCAGTCGTTCCAAATAGAAGGGTCATTCTTGTCTATAGCATGAAGGAGTAATTCCAGATCTTCCTTATTACCCACAAAATATTGCTGATCCATAAGTTTGAGTATTAGATTTTATTCAACTTTCCCCGGTACAATGCTTAGAAACGCGTTCTGCAAACGTAAACGGCTTGCTGCTGTACTGTTTTATTTTGAGATTTCATTTTTTAAAGTAGAAATCATATCATGATAATCATTTACAACTTTTGAAATTACTCCATTTTTAGAAATTATATAGTGCGTCGGATATCGAGTAACTTTTAATGTTTCTTCCATGTATTTTTGTTGTACTGGGATTACTACGTAATCAAATTTTGTTTTAGTTAGAAAATTTTCCAGATTTTCTTTTGAATCATAGGCTAAGCTTATAAAAAGTACATCTTTTCGCTTCTTATATTGTTTAACCACTTCGTTGAGAGCCGGCATTTCTTGAACACAAGGTAAGCAATGTATAAAGCAGCATTTTAAAACGACTATTTTTCCTTTTATTGTCTCTTTGTTGAATACTTGGCCATTTAAATCTATAAAGTTAAAATCGGGTACTTCCGTACCTTCCATATTATATTTTTGATACCCATCTTCTGCAAATTGTTTTACTTGAGTTTTTATATCCTTGTCTACTAAAGGGCTTAATTTATAAAGCTTATATTTCAATTCTGAGTTTTTACCTGTTAGTCGTAAAGCAATATATTCTCCTGAAGAAAGTAATTCTAGAAAAAACTGTTTACTAATAATTTTCGAAGCTGTGTCAAGTGGAATATAGGTTTCAGAAAGCTTGATATTCAGGTAATTATAATTCCACCAAGTTCTAAAATCTTTTTGAATCATTTCGGGATCTACATTGGGATTTTCAAGAATTGAAGCTTGAGAATAGGAAGACTTTGTTAGAACAAATAAAAGGAAAAGAAAAGGCGAGATGAATTTTATTACTATTTTTTTCATTTTTAAAGGAGTTTTTAAATTAGAAGATTGTTAAACTGAATAGCACATACTGCGTTGATTCGCGCTATTACACTACCCTTTTTTTAAAAGTGTTATAATTGATTATCAATCTTTTATTGTCATGATTTCCGCGTGGTCGTTGAGACAATATCATTTTTTTACCAACCGGTATTTCATTTGCCTTAACCTACTTACATGCTGAAATGATCTTGCTTAAAATCCTTAGTGCTTCGTCGTCGTTCTGCTTTGTGGTTTCTATTCCTGTCCGTTTAAGATTGGTTTTTCAAATATACAGGCTTGATATGATAAGGTGCAAAAAAAATATGGCCAAAAGTCAAGGGTGAAATTCCAATTCCGATAGCATCGGAATCAAAAGTGTTTGTTCACGCGGAGATGGCTTTCTTTATGGTATTCCTTTTTGGTTGCAAAATATTTGGACATTGCCCAATTTTTGTTTGTAGATTAGGGTTGGATGGTTCACAGATGGAATGATGAATTCCAAGGGGTTGTATGGGGTGCAGGGGAATGCCTATGCTGCA
>JBGSNV010000269.1:0-16363 GCA_041739485.1 Chitinophagaceae bacterium | reverse complement strand
GAAAAGCCGGATGCCAACCGGTTGAGTAACAAAAAAGGTTATGTGGAGATCACTTATCAGACCTACGAAATCAATAAAGGGGTACCAGCAAGTTTTTTTGGGAAATAAGAATCACGGAATTACATAGTACCGGAATTGTCTGATAAATGGATATCACCAAACGGAGGTATCCATTTTTATTTCCGACCTGTTTTGGATAAAGCATCAAGTTTATAGCTGTTTGATAGTCCATTTAAATGGCATACATTTATGTTATGCCTTTATCTGCCAATCGCCCACTTATTAGCTTTGATTGGGCCATAAAACGCCTGCTCCGACAAAAAGCAAATTTCAATATCCTTGAAGGATTTATCAGCGAACTGCTTGAGGAAGATGTAATTATTAAAAGCATTCCCGAATCGGAGACGAACAAGGCCAGGGCCGACAGCAAATACAATAAATTTAATCTGCTTTGCGAAAATCACAAAGGCGAGTTGCTTGCTATTGAATTGCAGTTTTATCCCGAACTCGACTTTTTACAGCGCATGTGCTATTTGGCACATCAAAACTTATTACCGATTACCTCACCGAAGGCAGTCTGTATGAGCATGTAAAAAAGGTTTACAGCATCAATATCGTGTATTTTGATCTTGGGCAAGGCAGCGATTACGTGTATTACGGCAGAACGACATTTCACGGCCTTCACCACAGCGACCTACTGAATTTAAGCTCCACTCAACAGAAAAAATTGCAAAAAGAACATATCCATCAGGTTTTTCCAGAGTATTACATCATAAAAGTGAATAACTTTGATGATATAGCGAAAGATTCGCTCGATGAGTGGATTTACTATTTAAAAAACAATCAGCTTCCGGAGCCATATACTGCAAAAGGTTTGGATAAAGTGGAAGCAAAACTAAAAATAGATGCCATGAACGCAGAAGAAAAGATTGAATATCAGGATTATATGAAAAATATAATCGTTACTAAAAGCATGATTGAAACGGCAAAATTTGAAGGAAAAATGGAAGAGCGAACCGAAGCCAACAAGGAGTTCACTGAAAGGCTGATAACAAATACCGATCATGATAATGCAAAAATTGCAAAACTTGTAGGAGTAGAGGAAGCATGGGTAGCGGAGATAAGGAATAACCTTAAAGGCTAATTACAGCAAACACAAGCCTCCTATCACAAACCAACCTACTTATTCATTCACGCTACCTAACTACTTTCTGGCAAACAACATCCAGTATCCTTGTTGGGAAAGTCGCTTACAAAAGGTTTAATAAAACATACCCCTTACACAAACCTATTTCCCTTCCAAACACACCTAAAAAAAGCCTGCAGTTTCCCACAGGCTTTTAAAAAATGTATCTGAAACTTTACAAATTCATATCTCCAATAATGGACTGAATCCGGGCATCGAGGCCCGCCTTGACTTTGGGATAATCTGAAGCGGTCAAGAGTTCGGCATTTACGCTAAAGTAAAATTTGATCTTCGGCTCGGTACCACTTGGCCGCGCACTGATTTTACTTCCATCTTCAAGCACAAACTGAAGCACATTGCTTTTAGGAAGATCAATGGCAAATTTAGAACCATCCCCAAGGTTGGTTCCCTGCTGCAATTGGTAATCGAGCAAGGTGCTCACGGGCACTGCCCCGAGTACTTTTGGTGGATTGCTGCGGAAGCGCTCCATCATTTCTGCAATTTCCTTTTGTCCGTTCATCCCCTTTTTGGTAATAGAGATCAGATGTTCCTGAAAACAACCAAATTGAACATACAGTTCTACCAGTTTCTCATACAGGCTTTTCCCCTGATCCTTTTCATAGGCTGCCATTTCGCAAAGCATGGCCACAGCGCTTACCGCATCCTTATCACGCACCCGGTCGCCGATCATCAAACCATAGCTTTCCTCGCCACCAATGATATAATTTTCCGCTCCTTCCTTTTCTCGGATCAGCTCGGCTATATATTTAAACCCGGTCAGTACATCATAGCATTTCACACCGTAAGCCTCTGCAAACCGATTAATCATATCGGTGGTTACAATGGTCTTAACAACCATATCATTGTGTTGCGTAATGCCCTTATTTTTACGGGCCTCCAGCATATAATTAAAAGCAAGTACAGCGGTTTGGTTTCCATTCATCAGTACCCAGTTGCCATCAGTATCTTTTACACCTATACCCACACGATCCGCATCCGGATCGGTACCCAATAAAATATCAGCGTCCAGTTTTTTTGCCAGTTCCAAACCGAGATTCATAGCGTCTTTTTCTTCGGGGTTTGGGCTGTGCACAGTGGGGAAGTTCCCATCGGGCGTAGCCTGCTCTTCCACTATATGTACATTTTCAAAGCCAAAAGCTTCCAAAGCAGCTGGTACCAGGGTAATACCGGTACCATGGATAGAAGTAAATACGATCTTCAGGTCTTTTTGCCGGGCAATAACATCGGGGAAAACACTGAGCTCTTTAAGCATTTGGATGTACGGCCCATCTACATCTTTACCAATAAGGGTAATATTGGCTTCACCACCACTCCATTTCACATCATCCACGGAGGCGATCTTATCCACTTCGGCAATCACATTTTTATCGTGCGGGGGAACCAATTGTCCGCCATCTTCCCAATAGGCTTTGTAGCCGTTGTATTCTTTCGGGTTGTGGCTTGCGGTACATACCACGCCACCCTTGCAACCCAAAAGGCGGATTGCAAAACTCAATTCGGGTGTTGGCCGCAAACTTTCAAACAAAAAGACCTTGATGCCATTAGCCGCCATTACGCCGGCAACGGTTTCTGCAAAAAAACGACTGTTGTTCCGGCTGTCATGGGCAATCGCCACTTTGGCATCGCTTCCAAACTGTTGAATGAGGTAATTGGCATACCCCTGTGTGGCCATACCCACGGTATATTTATTCATTCGGTTGGTACCAATACCCATAATTCCCCGGAGTCCACCGGTGCCAAATTCTAAACTTTTGTAAAATCCTTCGGTCAGTTCATCGGGATTATTTTCGAGCAAATGCTGAATTTCAGTTTTGGTGGCATCATCATAATTGCCCTGAAGCCATTGATCAACCTTGGCGCGAATCGCTGCATCCATATTATTTGAAGTTTTTGTGGAAGGCTAAGATAAGCGCATATTTGATGCAATCAAGTGCTCATCAAAATTCCCTGATCCGAAAAAAGGCTTAGGTTTGTAATCAGTTATGAAAAACCGCTGGCTTTTAAAACTATTTACGGGATTATTGGGAATGATTTCTTTGCCTTTTATGGGCAAAACACAGCCTAAAGATTTGGATAATTTTATTTCCGATATCACCGGCAGATCAGAAAACATTGCATTTGCTGCTGACACCACCGATACTACGTCCATAATACTGCCTGTGGCAGATTCGAACAAGATACAAGAAGGCTTTTCTCCCCTTTTCAGTGATTCTTTGGCCCGGCAAAAGAAAAGAACCCTTGCCATGGCAGGCATTCATGGCGGACTTTATGCGGGCTCCCTGCTGGTACTAAATCAGGCCTGGTATGCCGATTATCCCCGGGGTAAGTTCCGAACCTTCAACGATTTTCCGGAATGGATGCAGGTAGATAAAGTAGGCCACACCTGGAGCGCTTACCAACTAAGCCGGGCAAGTTTTACAGGTTGGCGCTGGGCAGGATTGCCCGAAAAAAAGCAGTTACTTCTTGCCGGAATAAGCGGGTTCACTTTTCTCACGGTCATCGAAATCCTCGATGGGTTTTCAGAAGAATGGGGATGGAGCTGGGGCGATTTTGGGGCAAATTTTGTGGGTAGCGGACTTTTTGTGGGACAACAACTGGGATGGAAAGAACAACGGATTTCCTTTAAGTATTCCTTTCACCGCATGCAATATTCCGAATCCATGCTGAATGAACGTAGCGACGATTTGTATGGGGCAAGTCTGCCCGAAAGAATGCTCAAAGATTACAATGGACAAACCTACTGGCTATCGGCGAACCTCAAATCTTTTTTGCCCGAAACCAAACTACCCGCATGGCTGAATATTTCGGTAGGCTATGGAGCACAAGGCATGTTTGGCGGCACCGAAAATACCTGGGAAAACCCGGAAACAACCACCCTGATTGACCGTACAGATATTCCAAGAGTCCGGCAATGGTATCTGGCCCCCGACATCGACTTTACAAAGATCAAAACCAATAAAAAATGGGTGCGTACACTATTTTATGCCCTCAACGCTTTTAAAATGCCGGCCCCCACTATGGTGCTCAGTAAAGGGAAGATCCGGTTTCATGGGTTTTATTTTTAAAAAAAGAAGCAGCCCTTTTCCTTTTAAACCATCGGGCTTCTTTAGGTCACATTTTTCGATTCCTTTTTTCTTTCTCATCTTTGCAGCGATGGATATTTCGCTTTCTTCCTACGAAGCCTTGATTGTACGCAGAATGGCACAACAAGCGGCCGAACTGAAAACACCTGCCTGGATGATTGGTGGCTTTGTGCGTGATAAACTCATAGAACGTCCCACAGCAGAAATTGATGTGGTATGTATTGGGGATGGGATTGCGCTTGCTCATGCCGTAGCCGAATCTTTTCGTCCCAAACCACCGGTTAGTTTTTTCAAAAATTTTGGTACTGCCCAAATCAAATTGCCTGATATAACGCTGGAGTTTGTGGGGGCAAGAAAAGAAAGCTACCGCAGCGACAGCCGGAAGCCGGATATTGAACCCGGTACACTTGAAGATGACCAAAAACGCCGGGATTTTACCATCAATGCCCTTGCAATTAGTCTCAATGAGGAGAATTTCGGACAATTGCTCGATCCGTTTCAAGGTGTAAAACACCTGAAAGAAGGGATCCTGATAACCCCGCTTGATCCGGGTCTCACTTTTAGCGACGATCCGCTGCGGATGATGCGGGCCATCCGGTTTGCCTCCCAACTCGGATTTATGATCCATCCTGTTACGCTCGAAAGCATCAAAACGCAAAAAGAACGGATTAATATTGTATCAGGCGAAAGAATAGCCGATGAATTAAATAAAATTGTATTAAGTCCCAAGCCCTCCGTTGGATTTGATCTGTTGTATCATACCGGTTTACTCGGGATTATTTTCCCGCAAATGGTAGAACTTGCCGGAGCCGAATACATTGATGGCCACGGCCATAAGGATAATTTTTACCATACGCTGCAGGTGCTCGACAATATCAGTGAGCATACCGATGATTTGTGGCTGCGTTGGGCAGCTATCCTGCACGATATTGGTAAACCCCGGACAAAGAGGTTTGAAGAAGGATTTGGATGGACTTTCCACGGGCATGAAGTGGTGGGTGGGCGTATGGTCCCCAAAATTTTTGCGCAGCTCAAACTACCACAAAATGAAAAAATGAGGTATGTAAGGAAATTGGTAGAACTGCACCTGCGACCGATTTCGCTTACGAAAGAAAACATTACCGACAGTGCGATTCGCCGGATTCTTTTTGATGCCGGAGATGATTTTGAAGACCTGATGACGCTCTGTTCTGCCGATATAACATCTAAGAACAAAATGAAAGTACGCCGTTACCGCGATAATTTCGAAATGGTAAAAATACGTTGTGCTGAAGTGGAACAAAAAGATCAGATCAGAAACTGGCAACCGCCGGTAGACGGCGTGGAAATCATGAAGCTGTTTAATTTACCGCCCAGTCAGGAAGTTGGGCTACTTAAAACTGCACTAAAAGACGTTATCCTCGATGGAGTGATTCCCAATGACCGGGAAGCAGCCCTGCAATTTCTCAAAGAAAAAGCAGCTGAAATGCAATTGAAACCAATTGTGTGAAAAGTGTTTTCTTTGCAACTTTCCCCATTTATCATGTACAGGCCTTTTTTTGATAAGAAAGAACTGTTTTATACATAAAAGCATATGGCTATTTTAAAATTCAGGGTTTATTACGAAGAGGATGAAAGTATTTACAGAGACATCCTGATTAGACATACTCAAAATTTTTACGATTTATACACGACTATTCTGACCTCCTGGGATTTCGACAGCAAGCATCAGGCAACTTTTTACCGGAGCAACGATAATTGGCTGCGGGGGCGCGAAATCAGTCTGGAACAATATGAAGACAAAGAATACAAGGTAGCGCCGCTCTTGATGCAGGATACCCCTATTGCTTCTGAAATCAGAGATACCAATCAACGTTTTATTTTTATTTACGATTTTGTAAAAAACTGGAGTTTTCTGGTGGAGTTAATCAGTGTTTCTAAAGAAGAAAGTAGCCGGATTACCTACCCTTTTATTACCCGCAAAGAAGGCATAGGCCCTCAGCAATATGGCACCCGGGGTTTACTCGGTCCTAAATTTGCTGATGTAGAGGAAAAATATGATTTAACCGAAGCCTCTGAAGGTTTTGGAGAAGAAGGGGACGCAGAAGAAGAACCCGATACCGAAGATTTGTCATAACCCGGGAGCAAAAAGGGATGGAGGATAAAAAGCCGATAAGCAACAGCCAAAAGCCGCTTCTTTTGGTGGTGGCAGGTCCTACAGCCTCAGGAAAAACAGGGGTTGCCGTACAACTTGCGCAGGCGCTGAAAACTGAGATCCTCTCCTTCGACAGCCGGCAGTGTTTCCGGGAAATGCATATTGGAACTGCAAGCCCCTCACTATCCGAAAGAGCCGGTATACCGCATCATTTTATTGATTCACACAGCATTGAGCAACCGCTAGATGCTGCCTTATTTGCAACCTATGGCTTGCAGGTGCTCGAAAAGCTATTTGCAATATATCCGGTGGTGGTGGCGGTAGGCGGAACCGGATTGTATCTGAAAGCGCTGACAGAAGGACTCGACTCCATTCCGGAAATACCCGAAGAAATGCGGGAAAAAGTCAAGACCCTGTACCAAAAAGAAGGATTGGCAGGCATACAAAATGAATTACAGACCCTTGATCCTGATTTCGCCCACTCCGGTGAATGGCAAAATCCACAACGCCTGATGCGGGCATTGGAAGTTATCTGGCATACCGGACATCCGATCCGCTATTATCAACAGCAGCAATTTGCCGAAAGACCGTTTGATACCTTGATATTTGCCCTCGATGTACCAAGACCCCTACTTGTAAATCGCATAGAAAAACGAGTAGATGCCATGATGGAAGCCGGGTTGCTTGAAGAAGTAAAAAGCCTGATTCCAAAACGCCATCTGAATGCCTTACAAACCGTTGGTTATCAGGAGATTTTCGATTTTATAGATCAAAAATGTACGCTGGCAGAAGCGGTAGATCAAATAAAAATTCATACCCGGCAATACGCCAAAAGACAGGTAACCTGGTTTAAAAAACAACCTGGGCTTCGTTGGTTGGCACCGAAGGACTGGCAGGAAATCCTGCGGTTGACAGAAAACCGGATACCGGAAATAAAGCAAGGATGAGCCAAATAGCAATACCGGGTTCGTAGCGCTTTTCCGATTGGGAAATAAATGGGCAAACACTGGTATTTCTGGCAGGTGGTGCTTACCTTTACCGCCAACTTAAAATTAACATAATATGGAACTCGAAGGAACCCTGGTGCAGGTAATGGAACCGCAGGGAGGCACCACAAAAACCGGCAATCCATGGAAAAAACAGGATTTTCTGATAGAAGTGCCGGGACAATATCCCAAGAAAGCTTTATTTACCGTTTGGGGAGACAAGGTCAATTTCTCTGATTACCCAATGGGCACCAAACTGAAAGTAAGTTTTGACCTCGATGCCCGGGAGTATAACGGTCGTTGGTACAACGATGTAAAAGCCTGGAAAGTAGAACCTTCCGGAGGTAGCATACAGGGCGGAGAGCCGGTTTCTCAGGATCCGTTTCCACCCGAATTCAGCAGTCCTGCCGGTAGTGACGACAACGATCTGCCGTTTTAATGTATTCTTTTACAGGTTTTTTTATCGTCCGCAGGCTTGTGCATGGGAGATCCTTCCATAAAATAAAGCCTGCGGCGATGATAGCCTATTTGGTTCACAGTCAACTTTCCTGCCATCGCTTTTATACCTGAATCGTCAGCAAGCCTTACCTTGCCGCTATGTCGATCATTGTTTCCAATCTTACCAAAAAATACGGCGAACAAACTGCCGTTAACGCCATTTCGCTTTCGGTGACCGAACCGGGTATTGTAGGTTTTCTGGGACCTAATGGTGCCGGTAAAAGCACAACCATGAAAATGATTACCGGTTTTCTGGAGCCGGATTCCGGAGAAATAGAGGTTTGCGGATTTCCGGTAAAAGATCAACCCCTTACTGTAAAAAAAACCATTGGTTACCTGCCCGAAAGCAATCCTCTGTACTACGATATGTATGTGCGGGAATACCTTGAATTTACGGCAAGCATGTATCCGGCACCGGAAAAAAACAAACACCTCTCTGTAAAAGAAAGGGTGGCAAACGGCATCGCTTCCGTAGGTCTGACGCCCGAAGCCAATAAAAAGATCGGGCAACTCAGCAAGGGCTACAAACAACGGGTAGGGCTCGCTGCAGCATTACTGCACGAACCCAAAGTCCTGATTCTGGATGAACCCACAAGCGGGCTCGACCCCAACCAACTGGTAGAAATCCGCGAACTGATCCGGGAACTTGGTAAGGAAAAAACAGTATTGCTCAGTACCCACATCATGCAGGAAGTAGAAGCCATGTGCAGCCGGGTCATCATCATCAACAAAGGCAATATTGTAGCAGATGACAGTCTGGAAAATCTGAGACAAAAAGGCAGCAACCAAAAAGCACTCAAGGTCGGTTTTGAAGAAGCGCTTGAATCTGAATGGCTCAGCCGGTTGCCTGCGGTTTTAAAGGTTGAAAAAACCGCAACCAATCACTGGATTTTGCAAACAGAGGACCTCGATGCACTTCGGCGGCAGGTTCTGGAACTGGCAGCTACCCAAAATCTCAACATAAGCAGTTTACAAATTACCGGAGGCAGTATGGAGGAAATATTCCGAAGTCTTACCGTTTCCGGGAGTTAAATAATGGTTAGCACGCAAAAAAGAAAGATATATCATTTCTTAAAAGCATGCAATGACCTATTTTTACACTCAACATTAAACAAAGACGGCCCACGGTTTCATCGGGTCATTTACACCAACAACAAAAAATAAGTTTATGCCTTACATTGCAAGTATTATGGCCCGGCAAATATTAGACAGCCGTGGCAACCCCACTGTAGAAGTAGATGTACTTACCGACGAAGGAGCTTTTGGACGTGCCGCTGTGCCTTCCGGAGCAAGTACCGGAATCCACGAAGCTGTAGAACTGCGTGATGGAGATAAAAACGTGTATCTGGGGAAAGGGGTTTTAAAAGCAGTAGAAAACGTCAACGAACAGATTGCCAATGAAATAGCCGGATGGGATGTAAGCGACCAGGCTGGTATTGATAATGCTATGATTCAACTCGATGGTACACCGAATAAAAGCAAACTGGGAGCCAATGCCATTCTTGCTGTAAGTCTTGCCGTTGCCAAAGCTGCTGCCGAAGAATCGGGATTGCCTTTGTACCGCTATATTGGCGGAACCAATGCTCGTACCTTGCCCGTTCCTATGATGAACATCATCAATGGCGGATCGCATGCCGACAACAAAATCGATTTTCAGGAATTTATGGTAATGCCTGTTGGCGCAAGCAGCTTCAGTGAAGGATTGCGATGGGGTACGGAAGTGTTTCATGCCTTAAAGACCGTTTTGAAGAAAAAAGGTTATAGCACCAATGTGGGTGACGAGGGTGGATTTGCTCCCAATATTCAAAGCAACGAAGAAGCCATTGAAACCGTATTGATAGCGATTGAAGCTGCAGGATACAAAGCAGGAGAGCAGATTGCCATTGCACTCGACCCTGCTGTTAGCGAAATGTGGAATGCCGATAAGAACCGGTACGTTTTTCATAAAAGTGATAATCGGGAACTTACAAGCGAAGAAATGGTTGCCTACTGGACCAACTGGGCCAATCAATATCCGATTGTAAGCATCGAAGATGGTATGGCTGAAGATGACTGGGACGGCTGGAAAATGCTGACCGACAGCATCGGTAAAAAAGTACAATTGGTGGGCGATGATCTGTTTGTTACCAATGTTACCCGTTTGTCGCAGGGTATTGAACAAGGCGTTGCCAATGGTTTGCTGGTAAAGGTGAATCAGATCGGAAGTCTTACCGAGACCATCAATGCGGTTACCATGGCGCAGCGGGCCGGATACAACACCATCATGAGCCACCGCAGCGGCGAAACAGAAGACACCACAATTGCGGATCTCGCTGTAGCGCTGAATTGCGGACAGATTAAAACCGGAAGTGCAAGCCGTACTGACCGGATTGCCAAGTACAACCAATTGATCCGCATTGAAGAAATGCTGGAAGAAAATGGCTTGTTCCCGGGCAAAAGCTTGAAATTCGGCAGATAAATGAAGGTTACAAACGGTAAAATCAACCGTTTATCCCAATAAAATCACCAGGCATACTCTTTGTTAAAGGAGTATGCCTATTTTTAATTTTCTTTATATAACACCAAAAGTAAATCACCATGGAATCTCAAAGGGTAGATATGTATTTGATGACGAACAGTAAGTTTTACGAACCTTATCAACTGGACGGGATCCGCAACCGGCTGCTTGAGGTAGACGATTCAAAAATGCTTTCCTTACAGGCTATTAATCCCAAAGATCCTACCCTCATCCTGATCGTTTCCATTTTGGCAGGCACGTTGGGTATAGACCGGTTCCTGATTGGAGATACCGGTTTGGGAATTGGGAAATTACTGACCTGTGGTGGATTGGGAATCTGGGCCATTGTAGACTGGTTTTTAATTATGCCAGCTACCAAACAAAAAAATCTGGAAAACCTCCAAAGGTTGTTATATTAATGAAAAAACAGTCCCCCCACCTGCAGTTTTACGGGTTGGTATTGTTACTAACCGCTGCCGGTTGGGGTTGGCTTTTGTTATCTCAACATCTTCCCGGAATGCAGGAAAGTACCGGAACCGTATGTCTTATAAAAAAGGTTTCCGGAATTCCCTGCCCTTCCTGTGGCAGTACCCGTTCGCTTCAGCATCTCTTTGCCGGACATATTCCAGAAGCAATTGCAACCAACCCGCTTGGATTGATTTTGGCGGTCTTATTGATCGTTGTGCCGGCTTGGATAGGCAAAGATCTGCTTGCCAAAAGCGATAGCTTTTACCGGGCCTACAAAAAAACGGAACAAGGAATCCGGCAAAGAAAAATCGCCATCCCACTCATTCTGTTGGTAACAGCCAACTGGATCTGGAATATTTTCAAAGGCTTATGATGCATCAAAAATCTTTTTCGTACCCTCCCCGCGATGAGGAAAGCGAGCAGGCCTCCAACAGCTACCTGATGTCGCTTGTAGCCCTGATTGCCGGCTTACCCTTACCAATACTCAACCTGGTTGCCACGTTGATTTTCTATACCGCCAACCGCAACAAAAGCTATTTTGTTCGCTGGCATTGTACACAGGCCCTATTGTCTCAGGTTTCGCTGCTGTTGATGAACAGCGTGGCCTTTTGGTGGACCTTTTCCATTTTTTTTGATGAGAAAGCAATCAGCAATGCCTACTTCGGCTATATCCTCACCGTTCTGCTTTTCAACCTGATCGAATTTATTGCAACGGTTTATACAGCTATTCAAACCAGGAAAGGCAATCATATCTCCTGGTGGGTAGTGGGTAGTCTTGCAGAAGTGATTTGTAAACCTCAAAATGCCGGATCATGAAAAAAGTTGGCCTAGAACTGGTTGCCACCTTGGTTTTATTTTTTGGTATATTTCTGTTTGCAAAACAAGTGGACTGGATCAGCCTGCTACGGGTGAATCAGGTACGCAAACAAACCGAAGAAAAACTGGGCGAGCTGTTAAAAGAGATCCTGAATAAAGATAAAACGGCTTGTGAAAAGGAAGAAATCATCCGCCCGGTAGATAGCCTGCTTACCTATTTGTGTGAGGTTAATGATATTGATCGGAAGACCGTTACCCTCTCTTTATTTTATGAAGAAGAAGTGAATGCGTTTGCCTTGCCCGGTAATCATATTGTGGTGTACTCCGGACTGATAGAGGCAACGGAGAACGAATCTGCCTTAGCAGGGGTATTGGCGCACGAATTAGCGCATTTGCAAAAACGGCATGTCATGCGCCGGCTTATCCGCGAAATGGGCACAGCTGTATTGTTATCTGCAGCCTCCGGAGGTGCAGGGGAAAAGCTGACTGCCATCCTGAAAGAACTCAGTTCTGCATCCTATGACCGATCTATGGAAAAAGAGGCCGACCTAACCGCCGCGGCCTACCTCAATCAGGCACAGTGGGACATTACCCCTTTTGCAGATTTTCTTGAAAAACTCGATGATGCAGATACGCCTGCCTTTTTATTGTGGATGAGTACCCATCCTTCGGGTCAGGATCGATCCGATGAAATCAAAAAGCGCTATCCCCCGGAAAACAACAAGACTTTTGAACCCTTGCTTTCCCCGGAAACCTGGCAACAATTAAAAAAAGAACTGAACGAAACTCCTGAATCCGGGGAATAAGTATAAAGTTTGATTTTTATCCCTGAGGTTGTATTTCCAACCGCAAAGATGGAAATGTGTAAAAACGCCGGTTGGTCTTATCTTTACTTTTTACAATCTTTGTACCATGCACCGTAGTTTTCTTTTCCGATTTAAGCTGCATTACCTGATTGCCCTTGGGGCCTTTGTGGTATGGATGTTGTTTTTTGATGAAAAAGATGTTTTTACCCAACAAAAAAGAGCAGCCGAGTTACAGAAGCTCGAAGAAAAAATTGAATACTACGAGGAGCAAATAACAGAGACCCGGCAAAACATCGATCTCCTCGATAAGGATCCAATGATGCTGGAAAAGTTTGCGAGAGAAAAATATTTTATGAAAAGACCTAATGAAGAGGTTTTTATTATAGAAAATCCCAAATAGACATTCCCAAAGACAAATTCGGGCGTATTTAAAATCCCGGTTTGTTAACACTATGCAAAATACCTTGATTCTAAAGGGTTACAGCCCTTCCAAATTTGGGAATGACCTATCAGAGAATGGGTGCTTTTCTCCCATTTCCAGAATCCAAAAATGAATTTACACCCTTAAAAATGACGCATAGACCTAAGCCGGTAAAGGGTTTCAGCATTTTTCCCAAAATGGGATAAATGTGTATAACTTCGGGCAATAAAAAATTTACGCCGTCCGTTAAAGGAACAGAACGATTTAGAAATCCAATAAAAATTAATCATATGCCAGTTTTTACACCAGAAGATTTATTGCAATTTCATTATGATGAAATGCCTGAAACCACGAAAAGTGAGTTGAAGAAGCAACTTGAAAGTGACTGGACCTTACAGCAAAAGCTTTCTGTAATTGAAGAGGCTACCAAGTTTCTTGATCAGTCAATGAGTGCCCCCCGTTCCAAGGCTATTGATAAATTGATGGCTTATGCTGCTAAAGGCGTAAAGGAATCCGTTAAATAGTTTGCCCCATTAACCATAAACTTAATCTGACTGCATTCAAACCTCCGGCGCGAATACAGTAGTAACTGAACATGACTCGAAAGCAACGCTACGAAGCGGTCATCGCATGGTTTCAGGAGCATGTACCGATTGCTGAAACTGAACTGACTTACCAAAATCCTTTTGAGTTATTGGTTGCGGTTATTTTATCTGCTCAGTGCACAGATAAAAGGGTAAATATGACAACCCCGGCAATCTTTGCCCGCTATCCGGACCCTCAAACAATGGCACAGGCTACATTTGATGAACTTTTTCCGTTGATCAGAAGCATCAGTTACCCGAATAACAAAACCAAACATCTCATAGGGATGGCGAATATGTTGATGAATGACTTTAACGGAGAGGTTCCTATGACGGTAGATGCCTTGATTAAGCTACCCGGAGTAGGCCGTAAAACAGCCAACGTTATTACGAGTGTTATTGATGATCAACCCAACATGGCCGTTGATACCCATGTATTCCGTGTAAGTGCAAGAATTGGTCTCACCCTGAAAGCGACAACCCCGCTTGCCGCAGAAAAACAACTGATCCAATATATTCCGGAAGAACTTATATACAAAGCCCACCATTGGTTGATTTTACATGGCAGGTATATTTGTACTGCGAGGCAGCCAAAATGCGAAATCTGTAGTCTTAAAGACTATTGCAAATATTATTCTACACAGCAAAAAAAGAAAAATTCATAAAGAATTTATTGTTATGCTTGTATGGAATGAGCCTCATTTAAAAAAAAACTTTATTTTGCATACTAAATGAAGATCCGACGCTCACATATTCACGTTCTTACTTTTATAACTGTAAGCATCCTTTTGGGGAGTAAATCCGATTTAAAGGCTCAGGGTTATTACTTTTATAATAATGGATATTATGAACCAAGTTGGGTATTGGACGCCTCGCTTAACATTGGAGGCATGAATGCTGTAACTGATATTGGGGGCAGTAAGAGCTCTAAAGATGGACTTTCGGCTGTAACTTTAAGAAATACACATCTTACTGGCGGAGTATCCGTCACTGCTACTCATAAAGACTGGTTTGCCTTGCGACTCGATTTTAATGTAGGTAGGATAGAAGGGCACGACAGCCTGTTGAAAGGAGCTACAGAATTCAGTGCCAAAGGAAGGTTTGAAAGGAATCTGAATTTTAGAAGCCCGATTACTGAAGCTTTTGTTGGTGTAGAGCTTCACCCGCTATTTTTGAAAGATTATCAGATCAACGATCGGTATATGCCAAGATTATCCCCCTACTTAACAATTGGTATTGGGGTAATGGGATACCGGCCACAAGCCTATGTGGATGATCGTTGGGTTGAGCTACGGCCTTTACGTTTAGAAGGGCAGGGATTTGATGAGTATCCGGACAGAGCGCCCTATAGTACCACTGCGTTGATTATTCCCTATGGAGTAGGCTTAAGGTATGAATTAAGTCAGGCCTTTTTTATACGCGGTGAAATTATTCGTCGTACCACTACCTCCGATTATCTTGATGATGTAAGTCAGGGTGATTGGGTGGATCCAAGTTTATTTTACAAGTATTTACCGGTAGGGCAAGCGAATCTCGCCAGTCGGTTATACAACCGAAGTAGCAGTATCAATCCACCCCGTAATACAAGACCCCGGGGAGATACCAGAAACAATGATGCCTATTTTAGTTTTCAGCTACGCGTTGGTTTGGTACTCAATCGGGAAAGAAGGTAGTGTTCAGGAGGATTCGGTTCCGTTGATATAGCTCTGCAGATTAGCCACATATTTTTCGAAAGCATCCAGCCCCTTAGAGGTAATTCTACAAAGCGTTTGCGGATAATTGTCTTTAAAATGTTTGGTGATCTCTATATATCCCGCATCTTTTAATTTATTGAGTTGCACACTCAGGTTGCCTGCAGTAGCATTTGTTTTTTCTTTAATAAATGTAAACTCTGCCTCTTTGACACTAATCAACAGGGAAACTGTTGCCAACCGCAGCTGCGAATGCAATATGGGATCGAGTTCTTTAAACATGCTTCTTTTTAAGCGAATGCAGATATTGGTTGCGTAAAATAATACCGGGTATCAACCAATTAAAAACACCAGCAATACCCAACAATAACATATCCCACATGCTCGGTGTAAACATAGACAGAATAAAAAGCAAATAACAAATAAAAGCACCGAATAACATGGACCGGCATTTGATAACGATACCGGTAACCAAGGTTGGAAAGGCATAGATCATCAGATGTAAAGATGCAACGCTTGGTACAAAGTATTGTAAGGGTACCAACGGACCATTGACCCCTTGTTGTTCCCAAATTTTGATATCCTGAGCGGCAAGCAACCGCATCGTGGTTTGAGGTACAAGATTGTAATAAAACACCAAAGCAAAAATACTCAGTCCAAATACGGTCCACACCATATCTATGGCCCGGGCTTCGTGGGTTCTTACCTGCTTATTTTTCCTTTCATTCAATACAATAAATACCTGAGGTATCAGCGCGATTAAAGTAAGCAGCCACCAGTCAAAACCAATATCCCACTCAAAATACTGTTCAAGAAAAGACATCAATCCAGCAAACCCAATAACAGAGCCCCACAGGATTGGGCCATGACCGCGTTCGTAATGTGCCCCGGCCTTTGCTTTCTGAATCATATCCTGTATGATCCGCAAGCTTTCTTTTTCACTCAGTATATTTTCTTTTGCCATTTTATAAACTTTGCATTTTTTGTACCCGGTAACGCTGCGCAAGTTGGTAGCCGGGTATAATCCAGGCGATGATGACAGCCAAACTGACCAGCAATAAATTATACAGCAATGGTAAAAAAGAAGCCACTAAACTAAGCACCCAACAAGCAATCCCACCAAAAACCAACGGCTTGAACCGCAAAATAGTTCCTGAAAGAATAGTAGGAAT
>JBGSNV010000243.1:0-5035 GCA_041739485.1 Chitinophagaceae bacterium | reverse complement strand
CAGCAGAAAAAGTAGAGGTATTCGATACAGCCTGTTTGCTGTTGGAGCAAGGCTTTTCGCACCCGCAGGTGGTTGAAAAGCTGGATTTGCTCACAGAGGAGCTGGATGTGCCTTTTACCACCGAAATGCTCGATCTGCTTACCACCAAGGCTATGCGGGAAGACTGGAGCAAGCTGCGGGAACAAATAAGAACAGGAATGGCTGCCGGTCAACCTTACTATGCGCTGAAAGAAGCCGGGTACGAAATCGAAACCGACCGGGAGGTGGTCGATTACCTCGTGGACGCTTTTTACGCCTTAAAAACGGCTGAAATAGAAACAGATTCGGAAAGCAGGGAGATGCAATCGGAAAGCAAATGGGGGATGCTTAAATACGGAGCCGGTGCCGCCTTATTATTTTTATTTTCTTCCAATATTTATTTAAGAGGACTTTGGGTGCTGGTTTTTACTGGCTGCCTGATTTCCTTTATCTATAGTTTTGCACAACGGCGAAAAGCCCGCGTCATCAACCAATTCTTTACGCATGAGTCGAATACAGAATCTCTTTAAGAACAAAAGCAACAAGGTGCTGAATATATACACCACGGCCGGGTATCCGCATTTGGATAGCACCTTACCGCTGATGGAAACCCTGCAGGCAAATGGGGCAGACCTCATAGAGCTTGGTATGCCTTACAGCGATCCGCTGGCAGATGGTCCGGTGATTCAGGAAAGCAGTAGCAAGGCAATTGCGAATGGCATGACTCTGACGGTGTTGTTTGATCAGCTCAAAACGATGCGCGAAATGGTAGAGGTTCCGGTGATCCTTATGGGTTATATGAACCCCGTTTTGCAGTATGGTTTTGAACGTTTTTGTGAACAAGCTGCGGCCGTGGGAGTAGATGGATTGATTTTGCCCGATCTGCCCGAGTTTGAGTTTGAAAGCGAATACGGATCCATTATTCAGAAATACGGACTCGATTTTATATTTCTGGTTACTCCAGAAACTTCGGAAGAAAGGTTGCGGAAACTGGATGCCCTGAGTTCCGGTTTTTTATATGCAGTTTCCTCCTCAAGCACCACCGGGTCAGACAATCAAATGGCGGATGTAGGCGATTACCTGAAGCGATTGCAAGCTATGGGATTGAAGAATCCGATACTGGTTGGGTTTGGCATAAAGGACAAGGCAAGTTTTGAATCGGCTTGTGCCTATGCTAATGGAGCCATTATTGGCAGTGCGTTTATAAAAGCGCTTGAAACCGGGGATGACACTGAAGATGCAGCACGTACTTTTTTGCAAAATGTGCTGGGGTAGTTGTTTCATGAAGATTTCGTTTATTTAAGCGACTATTTTTATCTTAGAGCCAAATAAGATTACCATGAAACAGATATTATGTGCTTTTTCTGCTTGTATGTTGGTTTTTTTAATGGCTTCTGGTCAGGGAAACGTGGGTATTGGCACTTCCAATCCCAACAGTAGTGCTATTTTAGATATTGTATCCACAACCAAAGTGTTGTTGCCTCCTCGTATGGACAGTACACAGATAAGGCTGATTTCAAGCCCGCCTTATGGTTCGTTGGTGTACAACTCAAGTTTGCATACCCATATGACGTATGTTCGGCTCGGCTCAAGACCAACGCTTATTCCACGTATTTTTGCAGCTAACAATAAATGGTTGCCGGTAACTCCGGGTCCCAAGATACTCGCATGGGGTGCCATAGATAGTTCCGGTGGAAATGAAAATACAAGCGAGAATGTCTTAGTTCCAATTAAGAATGGTTCCGGAAATTTTTCAATTCGTTATTATGGAAAAACAAATTCTAAAAAATGGTATGAATTGAGCCTGACCAATGATAATTTTGCATTAGACAGTATGCTGCTTATAGTAACTCCGATAGGAAACGGAAGCTGGGATGTTACTGTTTCAATAGGAGAAATTATTTCAGGCGATGATAAAAATGCTACCATAAAATTTACAGATATCTCAAGATCTGTTTCGAATTGGCCGGATATTGACCGGCGAAGACGGAGTAAATTTTATTTTGTGTTGTATGATTTGAGAGGGTATTGATTTGATCGTCTTCTAATTTTTTTGCGTTATTCATTTCCCGATACTGATTCAATAGCAACCATACTATGCGAATACCTTCCGGGCAATGTTTTTTGCACCCTGTTTTTATGACGCTTACAACCAAGAAGAAACGTTTACGGCAATTATAGAAAAGTGTAGATCCCTTTTCTAAATGTCACCTTACTGCCTTCTACCTCCTCCTGCTCACCGATACTACCTGCCCGTTTTCCAACAGCAAATACTTTTTGTCAGGTCTTTCAGCAATAAACGCCCTGTTTACCAAATGACTCCGGTGCACCCGCACAAAACCCTCGGATGGCAACAGGTCTTCGAACCATTGCAGAATTTTACAAACCAGCAGCGGCGGGTGGTTGGTAAAAAATACCCTGATGAAGCTGCCGCTGCATTCCATGTGGATAAACCAGAATAGCCTCCTGAAAATAATAAGTTGCACATTTTTTAAAATTCATCTGTCAAAGAAATAACTTTATAGAAAGGGTAAAAATGGATTACAACAATTTTATTGAAGCACAACCGGACATCATGTTGGGAAAACCGGTAATTAAAGGTACCAGGATAACTGTGGAATTTATCCTGAAAAAGCTTTCAGAGGGGGCGACTATTGAACAATTGCTTGTGGGTTATCCTGCACTAAGCCATCAGTCCATTTTGGCGGCTATTGCGTTTTTCCGAAATAAATTCAATTTAAAATAAATGAGGTAAATGCTAAATCGGAAAATGCTTTAAAAACCAATTTGTGCTTTTTATGGGCAAAGGTTTAAGCCTCAAACTCAAAAGTTGATCATCATCTGTAATAATAAAGGTACAGTTGTTTTGAATGGCGAGGTCGAAGAGGTAATTGTCTTTTGGGTCAGGGCTAATGCGGTAAACGGGTATTTCTGATACATAAAAACTCAATTCTTTTATGTAGTCAACAAAAAGATCTGCTTGATTTAAAGTTGCCCAATTGTTTTTAATTAATGCATTATGTATTTCAACGAGCATATAATTATTTACCACTGGCATTAAAGAATAGATACTAATTCTTTGAATAAGCGGTTTAGCGTAACCAGAGCGGCTAAGCCTTACCCACACACTAGCATCTAACACTATAAATTTCATGCTTTTGAAGAATAACGCTGTTCAGTAAAAGCATTAGTAATTTCTTCGTCTGCTACATTGCCAAAATTTATCTCATCAACTAACTTTTTCCATTTTTCAGATATTTCATCTTCAAACAGTTTTATATACGCCAACTTTAGTTCTGCCTCATCCATTTTTCGAAGTTTATCTACCATTCTGGCAAATGTGGAAACTTCTTCCTGTGTTGCTGTCATGACCCCATGTTTTAATCAAAAGTACAAAAATTCTCTTACCCCACCACCTTCCTCCTCCTCCTGCTCACAGGCACCACCTGTCCATTTTCCAGCAGCAAATACCTTTTATCAGGTCTTTCAGCAATAAACGCCCGGTTTACCAAATGACTCCTGTGTACCCGCACAAAACCCTCGGATGGCAACAGGTCTTCGAACCATTGCGGTAGTTTATTTACAACTTGGAGAGGGCAATTCGAAAAAAATCAATTTTTAGGGGAAATGGGATTATATTTAATTAAAACACGCTATGATATTTTGTTTTAAGATTTACCGCATAAACGTTTTAATATCACTGGAATATCCAGCAAGGAACATGAAGTGTCCCATACCATAATTTGTTGGTTTGGCCAGATTCAGACGAAAATAGAATCCTCCACGATCTGTATTGCTTTTATCTTTTCTGGGGTTAAAGAAAAAGTTGAGTTCCCCTATTAATAGGTCTGTTTTTCCAAATTGCTTATTTCCTTGAGCAGAAAGGAATGCGATACTTTCCTTTCCTGAAAGACTTATAAAATCAGGTGAAAGTGGCTTAAATCCAGGTAGATAGCTAAGGTGAAAATCAAACCCAAAATTGGATTTAGGAGTAACCCTAAAGCGGGTTTCAATAGCAGGCGACCAGGAAAAAACATTTCTAACTTTTAAACTATCGTTCCCTGCCTTGGGATCAATTGAATTAGCGGATGTTCCAAGCAAATGAAAGCCGCTGTTTACTTCAACTATCATATTTCTTCTTTTTGAATCAAAGGTTCCAAGGTTTAGCATCGGTCTGGCTTGGAAGAAAGCATATTTATACTGATCAAGATTGCCTACATAATATTTGTAATCTGTATTTACACTAGCCGAATCCATTATTTTTTCATAAGCCGAAGGCATATTGGCGTTTGCCTTGCCTGAAAGATTGGCGGCAACATTGATGGTTGTATAAAATTGTTTGAACCATGTTACATGTTTGCGGGAATTTGTATTTATGTCGTACCTGAAATATGCTTCTGTAAAGAGCGTTTTATTTGCACTGTTTCCATCAAGCGAAAGCAAGTCGAAGAAAGCTGATACAGATAAATAATCAAGTAACCGCTTTTGCGAAACTGAAACCTGGGTTGGTTTCCCGAAATCATTGGCAGGATGCACTATGTAGTTGCCATCCTTAATTGTATAATTTATTGCCCCATCTTTGGTTGGGCGAATAAAAAATAAATCACAAAAACATATAAAGTACTTTTCGCCATCAATATAATAAGTTATCGTTTGGTTTTCCCTATCAATAAAGCTCCTTAAGGGTAACCCAAAATCCATGTTTGAAATTGTTTGAATTTTTATCTCATCTACTTTTCCAACAATATCTAATTGATGGATATTATTATTAAGTACCTTGAAAACTACTGAATCAATTATAATAAACTTTTTCTCAGCTTTTATAAGTTGAGATTTATCTTGTTGTTGAGGTCCACAATTACATTTTTCTTCACCCTTTGTAGTCGGTAAACAACAATACAGAGAAAATGGCAATTAAGAATACAGAGAAAATGGCAACATAAATACAGAACTTTACAAAAGTATGTCAGTTTTCAATTGGCTCAAATATTGTTTTTCTATTTTTTAATCGGTAGCT
>JBGSNV010000202.1:0-8831 GCA_041739485.1 Chitinophagaceae bacterium | reverse complement strand
TCATGCCGCGCTGCGGTGAGTCCGTTGCTACCCATGCCGCCGTTATAGGCGTTTTCATAAGTAGCCCGGCCGAACGATGCCAGTCCAACGACGACATCTCCCGGCTGGATATGATTGATCAGTACGTCTTTTCGCTTCATCCGCGCAAAAGCGGTAAAGCCGACGTCGATGGTCCGCACGATATCACCCACATCAGCAGTTTCGCCGCCGGCCAGGTGCAACTGCACGCCATGCGTTTGCATAGTTTCTATAAAATCGGAAGTGCCCCTGATTACAGCGGCAATGACTTCTCCGGGAATCAGGTTCTTGTTGCGCCCAATGGTGCTGGACAAAATAATATCATCGACGCACCCGACACAGGCCATATCGTCGAGGTTCATCACAATGGCATCCTGTGCAATACCGCGCCAAACGCTGATATCGCCTGTTTCCCGCCAATAGAGGTAAGCGAGAATACTTTTGGTGCCCGCTCCGTCTGCATGCATCACATTTACCCAATCCGACTGACCGCCAAGCAGATCGGGATAAATTTTGCAGAAAGCTTTGGGATACAACCCCTGATCAAGGTGTTTGGTAGCCTCATGCACTTCTTCCTTTTGGGCTGAAACCCCTCTTTTGGCATATAACGATTGATCCATATAATCACAAGATTTATTACTCAGCACTCCTACAAAAATGTTTCCCGATTTATAGCCATGCACTAAGCGCAAATGTAAGTGCCAAAATACGGGCAACCAAAGCAGAATTCTCAGGCCATTGTTTTCCATTACTTTTGCAGGCCAAAAAAATGTTCATGCAGGTTCATCGTTATTCTGATTCCCTCCCCCATTTTACCCATGCCGTAGTTACCATTGGCACTTTTGATGGTGTGCATACCGGACACCGGCAGATTATTGAGCAACTTAAAGAAACCGCCAAAGAAGCCAACGGAGAAACCATCATCATTACCTTTCACCCGCACCCACGCAGGATTGTTGGGAACCAAAAGCATGAATTGCGCCTGTTGAACACGCTGGAGGAAAGGATTGAACTCTTGCGGCAAGCAGGGATCGATCATTTGGTTATCGTACCATTTACTGAAGCCTTTGCCTCTCAATCGGCGATTGATTATGTAGAAAACTTCCTTGTCCGTCAATTTAAACCACATACCATCATTATTGGGTATGATCACCGGTTCGGGCATAATCGGGAAGGCAATTATCAATTGCTTGAGGCCCTGAAAAAAAAACATGGTTATGAAATTCGGGAGATTACAGAGAAAGTGATCCATAACATTACCATCAGCAGCACCAAAATCCGGCAGGCTCTACACAATGGGAATGTAGCTGAAGCCGATGAGTTTCTGGGATATCCTTACTTTTTAGAAGGCACGGTGGTAGAAGGTAAAAAACTCGGAAGAACGATAGGTTATCCCACTGCCAATATCCGGCTGAACGATGTGGAAAAATTGGTTCCTGCCAATGGGGTTTATGCAGTAAAAGCAGCTGTATACGAAGGAAAAGATCGAAATCCTGAGAACCGGGAAAAGGAACCCGTACTGCTTTCGGGGATGTTGAACATTGGGGTTCGACCTACGGTAGACGGCACAAGCCGAACCATAGAAGTGAACCTTTTCGATTTTAACCGGGAGATTTACGGAGAAGTAATCCGGGTTTTCTTTTATGACCGTTTACGCGGAGAAATTAAATTTGAAGGACTTGAAGCGTTAAAAGCACAATTGGGAAAAGATGCGATTGAAGCAAAAGCACTCCTCGAAAACGGAGCTTAATTCGGACCCGTTGCCGGTGCTACGTAAATCATTTTTACAATCATTTCTTTCAACAGGGAAGCCGAAGAAGTGGTACTGCTTGCCTTAATACCAATGCTTTTCAAATTGTATTCGTGCAAGAGCATGATGGCATCTTCCACCCCCTTTTGCCGGTAATTCCGGGCACATTGAATAATGTCCTTTACATAAGGGTTGGGGCCTTTGTAACCCAATATCTGACTTAACTCGTACTCGTTATTAGTTGCCACCCCGAAAATCAGGTAGGCTTTGCTAAAAAATGTATACAAAGAAGGTAAAAGTTGCTGAATAGGCAATGCTTTCGGATTTCCTTCAAAATATTGGATGATCTGCAAACACTTGGTGAGATTGCGATGCGTAAGAGCCGATTGCAACTCCAACGCATTGTATTCTTTACTTATTCCTACAAATTTCTCAATATCATCGAGGGTAATATGGGTACGATGCTCAAGATTGATGGTCACTTTATTGATCTCATTGGCAATTCTATTCAGATCGTTGCCAATATTGGTGACCAAAAGTTGAATCGCTTTAGGATCCATGGTTAAATCCTTTTCCTTAATAAGACTAGTGATCCACTCGGGAAGCTGACTATCCCAAAGCTTTTTAGTAGTAACCAACTCCCCTTTTTTCTTCAGGTGTTGCGCCAGTTTTTTTCTTCCGTCTAGTTTCTTATCTTTATAACCAATTACAAGGATGGTGCTATTCAAAGGATTTTCCATGTAGGACTCGAGTCTTTCGATTTCCCGCATAGTTTGTGCTTCGCGAAGTACTACCACTTGTCGTTCGGCAAACATAGGATAACGTCTGCAGGCGTTCACTACATCGGCCCAATCGGCATCCCGTCCGTAAAAGGTTGTTAAATTGAATGCAGCTTCGGACTCTTTTAGAATCTTTTTTTCGGCATAATCCATTACCTGATCGATAAAGAATGGCTCTTCGCCTTCAAGCCAATAGATAGGCTTGAACTGCCCCTTCTTGAAATCCTGCAGTATTTTATCGACAGCCATGCATCAAAGAAAAACAACATTAACAGCTTTGTTAAACAAAGTTTTTAACATTTTCAGATAGCGTGTTGGAATAACAGGTTCGCTTATGTTTGTATGGACAATCAACAATAAAAAGAAAAAACATGGAACAGTTCAATCAACCAACAAAACAAAAAGACAATCGGGTATTGATATACAGCCTGCTCATTGGAGCACTTCTTATCTCCTGGGGCTATTTTTATTTCAGTAATAAAAAAGCCAACGAAACAGAAACAAGCCTCGCAAGTCAGAATGTGGCTGTTAGTTCAGAGCTCGATAACGTTAAAGATCTTTATGACGCCTCTCTATTTCGTCTTGATTCGCTGATGGTCGAAAATGAAACAATGGATGAAAGTTTATCGAACAGCAATACCGAGATCGCCAAACTGAAAATGGAGATAGGTAAAATCCTTTCCAACAAAAATGCAAGTGTAGCAGAACTCTCAAGAGCCCGCAAGATGATTGCTGAATTGAATGGCAAAATTGAAGGTCTTTCAGAAGAAGTGGATCGCCTGAAAGGTGAAAATGCTGATTTGGTGCAAACCAATACGCAAATCAAGGAGGAAAAACAAATGGTTGAGGAAAACCTTGCCGCCACTACAGAAGAAAAAGAAAGCGTGAAGAAAGAGTTATCAAACACCAAGGATGTTGCAAGCACTATGCGGGCAAGCAACATCAATATTGTTGCTTTGAACCTCAAAAACAGTGGCAAGGAAAAAGAGACCACAAGAGCCAGAAGAGCGGACAAATTGCGGATCAACTTCAATATTGATGATAACCGCATTGCACAGCCTGGCCCCAAAGAGCTTTTTGTAGTAATTACCAACCCTGCCGGCAAGGTGATTACCTACAGCAACGAAGACGAATTTGTAAAAAGAGATGGATCCAGTCAGGCATTCACCTCAAAAGTTACGGTTAACTTCGAAGGCGGAAAAAGTATGCCCGTAAGTTTTGACTGGAAAAATGACAAAGATTTTTCTGAAGGGAACTACAAGATTGAAATCTATAACAATGGTTTCAAAATCGGGGAAAGTACCCGTAGCCTGAAAAAAGGCGGATTATTCTAATTCCATTTCCCGCTATACAAGTAAAAAGGTCAGTCCGTTGGGCTGACCTTTTTTATGGGTATTCCTAAAAACCGCTGATGCTGCGTTTCGGGCATCTCTCTGAAAAAATTATAAAATCGCCCGTAAGGATGCTCTTCCAATGTGAACCGTTCTTGAACTACCTGCTGCACGCCCTTCATAATTAAAGCTCACCTCAAATGAGTTGGCCAGTCTTCTTGTAAATTCAAAGTTCCAAAGCAGGTTTCTTCCGGGCTGCAATGCATCGAGCATTATAAAAGCAACCGTACTATTGGTTGGCCCGTTAAAGGCAATTTGCGAATACGTAAACTTACCCGTCAATACACTGCGTTGTACCACATTGAACTTCGATTCTATGGAAAAACTATTGATCGTTGCATTTTGTTTGTTGGGTTGGGTATCTGCATTTTTACGATCATATTTGTAGCCCAAAACCGACCGGAACACTGTTCCATTGGTATAGGTTAACTTAGGTTCTACCGTATAGGATTGTATGTTATAATTTCGATTGTCAAATTTCGGGTTGGGCGTAATTAATTCGTTGGTACCTGTTCTTGTACTTAACTCAGTGGTATACTTTTTGCCAAAATTTTTACGCAGTCTGATCCCGTAATCCTTTACTTCCCGGGTTTCAAAACCATAAGTAAGCAAGGACCGCGATAGATTTCGAACCTGTGTAAGATCTACCCCCCAGGAGGTGCTGTAGCGGTTGAAGGAAAGGGTATTTGCCATATTCACGGTAAGCGCTATCAGCGAAGTATCGGCGATATCACCCTGAAAAGGATTGAACTGAAAGCCACCGTTATTCTGCTGTTTGCGGTTGGTTTGTAAAGCAGACTGTGCAGACCATTTTGATAGAAATTTCTGAAAAGGGATTTTGCTGTTTCGCCATAAAAGCCGGGGTGTAAAATTGATGGAGTAATTAAATGTATTGTAAGCCGCCCGGATAAAATCGTTGGTTGGGGTAAACAGCCGGATGTATTTGGCCTGATCAGGAAAAGGCGAAACCTCAAACTCATTGAGCTGAGGTACTCCATCATTGTTATAGTCTATCCATTGGAACTCCCCTCTACCGGCAGGCACTTCAAAGTATCTGAAATCCCTTCTTTGCTCCTGCCCTCCCCCGAGCTCGTATAAAACATTGGCTGTAAGGGCTCCTTTTAAAATATTCATCTGATATTGAGCTCTACCCAACAGACTTTGTTCGGGTTGAAGCGTAGTTGGCAATTGGGTTTTTACTTTCAGATCGCGGTAGGTGGCTACCATTCGCCATTGATGTCTTTTGTTTTTTAGCAAATCCCAATTGAGCGTGAAGGTGTTATTTTCATCCTGCGGTAAAAAACCACCGGCATTTGGCAACTGATTGGCCCTGTTGAACCAGTTAAGACTCCATCGATTCGCTTTTTCCGGATTGCTACGGATTGTTGCATTCCAGTCGCGAAAAGAAAAACTAACCGGCAACAAGGTGTCTTCAACCGACTGTTTCAATTCGTTGTGTTCCAGATTATAGGAAAACTGAAAACTATAATTATTCCATTTTTCAAAGGTTTTCTGAAAACTCACCTGTGGCCGCAAAAAATAACCATCAAAATCCTGTCCGTCAATAGCAGTAACCAGAAAAACATCATTCAGTTGCCAGCCCCGGTATTGAATCTGATGAGTGATTTCGTGCCTGCCGCCTTTATAGCCGTCGCTGCGGATATAGCCATTATAGGTGTATTTTAGTTTTTGTCGCCCGGAATCTGCCATCTGAAACTGCAGGGAAGGCAGTTGCTCATTGGCAGCTGCGGTTTCAAAGGGCAGTCCCCAATCGCGGTAGAATTCTACGTTCCGGAGTCTTTCCAACGGCCTGTATTTTTCACTGACATATTCATACCCGAGGGACGATTCAATTTGTAAAGCCTTGCCCGCTATTTTCATGCCCCGCATATCGGTTGCCAGTACTTTTAAACCCGTGCCAATATCATTGCCCTTATCGAGTGATGAAAAACGATTGACATCCCAACGGCTTATCGCCCCTTCTGCAAGCAGGGTGGTCTTTTCGCTGAGGCGGTACCGGATCAAAGCTGTACCAAGTTGTTGCTGTTTGGGGGTTACAAGCAGCTGCACCGGTTCGAAGTCTCCTTGGGGTATGCCATTTACCGGAGCTACAAACCGGAATGCCCGGCCATTCGTTGCGTCAAATAGCGGTACGTAATTGCCTCTGCCTGCCCCTACCTGCGCAAAGGATAAACTAAACATCTCCGAAGCCGGAATAGCACTGTACACATACATCGTCAAGGGCATCCCGTTGATCAGGGTGTCTTTGCGAACATATAAGATCTTATTGATATCAAAGGTATCGAGCACGGCAGAGGGATAAAATGCCCGGTCAATGCTATCCCCGATCTCACTCAAAAACTGCTTTTGCATGGGGTCGAGATTGATGTTGATCGTAGAGTTCTTCGCATCCGTATTGGCATACAAAGCAAGGTTTACATCCACCTTTGAACCTATTTTCATTTCATTCCCTACAAACAACAGCGAGTTCAGGTAATTACGATCTGCATATTCAAATTCCACCTGAATCCTTTTGTCTTTATTGATCAACTGCTTAGGGGTAAAAGTGATTTCTGCCGTATTGTAGTTGATGATATAATCCTGATCCTCGCCACGCTGCTGCATAATGCCATCTACAAATACGCGTTCGGTACCGGGAAGCACAATAAAGAAAAAAGCATTGTTGGCACCCTGCAACCTGTAGGGTCCCTGATTGGCTTCCTGCCCGTTGAAGACGTTCCGGGTAAACTTCCCTTTGGCAATTGCTCCGCTTACCAGCATTTTATTGCTGATCTGTTTGGAGACCTGCATATCGGTTTGAAAAGCAATTCCCTGTTGTCTTTTAAAATAACTCATGAAATAGGAAGGCTGTTGCCGGATATCGATATCCCCGATATTCAGTTCCCATGGACGTTTTTTAAACTGCAGCCAAATACGGTCAAATTCGTTGAGTTGCTGTGTGGTTCCGTCCGGAAGAATGGGGATATTGTTATCGGTTATTGCTGCAGCCACCTCAATGCTGTCCCCCAACATGCCATTCAATTGCAGGTTAAAAAGCGAATTAACCACTGCATCCTGATTGTTGCCGAAACTCAGGCTACGTCCGAAACTACCGGTATAATTGAGGTTGCCAAAATCAATAAACCGATCACTGTTCCGGGAGCCGTTGCGATCGGTTGGCCGAACCGGAGCCGCCTTAAAAAAATCAACGATACTATCAAAACGGTACCGGTAAGCCGGTTGGGTAAGCAGTGATGGAAAAGTACGATAACGCAGGGTGGCACTATCCCCTGTGCGGCTTTGCTTAAATTGTATAACAGCGTTAAAATAATCGACAGTATAAACAGAGTCCGGTATACCATCGATAAAAAAAGAGCCGGGTACAATACTTAAGGAATCTATTTTTTGAGGCACCGTATCTATAGGCATCCGAATTTGTTTCAGGTTGGAGCGCACCTGTGCCAGGGCAGTATTGCCCAAACCCACGCAAAAAATACCAACCCATATTACCAGAAATCGCCACAAAACAAACGCCCACAGTTAGTTAAAGATGCAATATACCAAACGAGAAAATAAAACCCATGTTGTGTAAAACTAGCCCATTAGAAATAAGCATAAAAAAAGGGTGCCATAACGATGACACCCCTATATTTTTTTAACTATAAAGATCAATTACCGTACAGCTCCGCACGCATCGCCTTTACCCGGTCATCTTCCAGATATTCATCAAAAGTCATCAACTTGTCGATGATACCCTTAGGGGTCAGTTCAATGATGCGGTTAGCGGTTGTTTCCAGGAAGGTATGATCATGACTCGTTAGTAAAATCACACCCTTATATTCCATACATTGTTCGTTAAAAGCCTGAATGCTTTCCAGATCAAGGTGGTTGGTCGGCTGATCGAGAATGATACTATTAGGGCTTTGCAGCATCATTCTGCTAACCATACAACGAACTTTTTCCCCTCCACTCAGTACATTCACTTTCTTTTCAATCTCATCCCCGGTAAACAACATTTTGCCCAAAAATCCACGCAGAAACGGCTCATCGGCATCGGTTACATGGGGAGGCACAAAATCGCGAAGCCAATCAATCATCGGTACCGGCTTCTCAAAAAATTCATTGTTTTCTACCGGCAAATAAGCACTTGTAACGGTGGTTCCCCATTCAAACTTTCCGCTGTCCGCACTATCTACACGGTTAATCACATCAAAAAAGTAAGTCACAGCAAGCGGATCGCGGCTATAAAAAGCGATCTTATCATTTTTTTGAACGCTGAAAGTAACTTTGTCGAACAATACCCTGCCATCAACCACTTTTTTGAGCCCTTCTACATTCAGGATCTGATTGCCAACTTCGCGAAGAGGTTGAAAAATAATACCCGGATAGCGTCTGTTGGAAGGCTGAATTTCTTCTATCGTCAACTTCTCCAAAGCCTTTTTACGGGAAGTTGCCTGCTTGCTCTTTGAAGCATTGGCACTAAAGCGGGCAATAAAGTCGAGCAATGCCTGCCGTTTATCTTCGGTCTTTTTATTTTTATCATTGATCTGACGGGCCATTAACTGACTGCTTTCGTACCAGAAAGTATAATTGCCGGTAAATACTTTGATCTTAGCCCGATCCACATCGGCTACGTGGGTACAAACCGCATCCAAAAAGTGCCGGTCGTGGCTCACTACGAGTACAATATTTTCGTAATCAGCCAGAAAATTCTCCAGCCATCCGATAGTCTCAATATCCAATCCGTTGGTCGGTTCATCCAATAGTAGAATGTCCGGATTTCCAAAAAGGGCCTGAGCAAGCAATACCCGCACCTTATAGTTAGAAGGAATATCCTGCATCAGGCTTTGCTGCATATCATCCTTTACGCCCAAGCTGCTTAGTAAGGTAGCG
>JBGSNV010000191.1:0-5392 GCA_041739485.1 Chitinophagaceae bacterium | reverse complement strand
TCAGGAAAAGTGGAATCACTGTTGCAGGATCATTCGTTTCAATAAAAATAACGGATTCTCCCGGTTTGATGCTTGTAATACCATTGAGCGCTACAGCTCCAGCCGGCGATTGGGAGTTATCGTCCATTTTCCATCCTGTAATATCTGCTGTACGCACGCTGGTATTGGTGATTTCAAACCAATCGGCACCAACAGGACTGTTTCCACTCGACCACGGGGCCACTTCAGAAATAATCAGACGACCCAATACACCCGGCGAGCCAATCTCTTCAGAGCTATTAACGGCCACAAACGCCCCATTGATACCTACTACACTTAGCTGTGAAATCGTGGTATTATCCAATCCTGCTTTATTATCGAATGTGGTATAGGGAGGGCCGGCTGCAGAAGCTCCAAAGCTCACTTTGGCTTGCTGTACACCTGCTGCATTAAATATAGTAACCCCATCACCACCCGTGCTGAGGCCTACACCACCACCTGAGTAAGTGCCTATCTGCAAATCTAAAGGCGCATTTGCACCAAACCAGTTGCTGCGGAAGGTGTTTGCTATGTTAGCATCGGCAGATTCAATGAAGATTACTGATTCGCCGGGAGCAATCGTGGTAATACCAACAAGATCTACCGCGGACCCAAAAACGGAAGAACCGTCGTCCATTTTCCATCCGGTGATATCAACAGGTGTGGCACGCAGGTTGGTAAGCTCAAACCAATCACCACCCACCGGGCTATTGCCACTACTCCATGGTGCCACTTCCGAAATAATAAGCCGGCCTATAGTTCCCGGAGAGCCAATTTCGAGTGGATCATTTACTGCTACAAAAGCGCCGAATACACCCACTTCGCTAAGGCGCGTGATTGTGATATTGTCTTCTCCGGAGCCGTTATCGAAAGTGGAAAAGGGTCCGATCGGAGAAGCTCCGAAGCTGACTTTAGCCTGTACAATGCCTGAGGCATCAAAGAGCGTAACGCCGTCACCCCCGGTACTTAATCCAACACCGGTGCCGGTATAAGTGCCCACCTGCAAGCCTGCAGGCGGATTGGCCCCAAACCAGGTGCTTAGGAATAAAGGTACTTTGGTGGCCGGATCATCAGATTCCAGGAAAACCACCGATTCGCCGGGTGCAATGCTCGTAATGCCATTCAGTGCTACTGAATTACCAAAAGCAAAAGAGCCATCATCCATTTTCCAACCGGTAATGTCGAGCGGAGTAGTACCATTGTTGGTTACTTCAAACCAATCGCTGCCAACCGGGCTGTTACCGCTCGACCAGGGTGCTACCTCGGTAATGGTTACATTGGGTATAATATTGCCTTCATTGACTACATCCGTAATCATCAATTCATAATTGGTAGATGCATCAGGATTGCTGCCAACCGAAGCATCATCTACATTAACGGCGATATTGTAGGTGGATTTGGTTTCAAAATCAAGTACGGTGCCTGCTTTAATATATAGGCTGCTGACTGCAATTTCAAAGAATGCAGCATCGGGACCGCTGATGGAAAGCACATTGGTGCCGAGGCCATCATCTGTAACCAAAATATCCGCCACTTTTACGCGGGTAAGGGTGGAAGTGTTTTCCAGAATAGAAGGAACTGCATTGGTCAGTTCTATAGCCGTAGGTGCCATATTGGCTGCAGTGGATGGGGAATATACCCAAAGCTGCGGATGGTCAAAATCACCACCCCCATTTTCGCTTATTACATAAAGATTGCCATCGCTATCCATGGTAAGGCCTTCATGCTGCTGTGCTTCTACTGAAAGCGGATTGCCGGGATCGGAAACAATGTTGAGGGTACTCGAAATAACACCTGTACGGCTGATATTTACAATCCTTCCATTTTCCTGGCTAAGGATCAAAAGATTGCCCACATTGGGCAAACCGGCCAATCCGGGTATATTGGAAAGCGCAAATACATCCGCAAAATCGGTCATGCCGGTAAGGGCAGGGTCAAATAAATTGGTAGAATTGACCGTGGATGCTGAGCCATTGGTGGCTGTACCTGCCTCAAAATCAATACCAGTCTGAAAAACGCCAAGCGGTCCTAATTCTTTTACAAAAATATAGCCGGTAGTCTGAGGGTCGTAACTCAGACCTTCGAGCCCGACATTTCCAACAGAGGTACCAAGTACTACTGTTTTGGCATTGGCCCGGGTAAGCGTGGTGCCGGCAGCATAGGTAAACAAAACAGCCCTTCTGTCGCGCTCCTCCGACATTACAAACATGTTGTTGCCAATGTACGTAATGCCTTCGGGGTCGTAAAATTCAGTGCCTTGCGGGCTGCTGCCTGCGGCAAGGGTCATGGTATTGATCAGAGCACCGGTTTTGGATACCTGCGTAACCGATGTACCTCCGTCGCCTACTACAAACAGGGTTTGGGTGTCCCAATTATAAGTAACCCCCGAAACTTCCTGAGCCAGTAAATTGCCTGCCGGAGCAGTGGTTCGTGTGGGTTCGGGTAAATCGTAGCGGCCAACCCGAACATAGGTAGAGAGATCAATCGCTGTATTTAATTGGGAAAAAGCCGCAATGGGAAAAAGGGCAATAGCCACCAAAATCAGATGGCGTAGTTTTCGAATCTTTATAATAAAATATTGGGGTAAAAATTCTTGCATAAATAACCGGTTTTTTTTTAGAAATGAACGAAGAGGAAATAAAGGAGTAAAAAAGTTAATTTACAAAAATGTTGGATTTATTGCAACAAGTAGATTAAGAAAATATTAAGAATTATTAAAAGATGGGTTTTTATGGTAAAATATTTATAATGAATACATAGAAATGTTCATATTTGAGGGTGTATCTGGGTTGTAGAGACCGTTTTTCATATGTTCATTTTTAGTGCGCAGGCTTTGCCTGCTTGTTTTTATTTGTCATATGGGTCCGAAGTTTCGGACCGAAACTTCGGACCCCTGATGATCATTTGTGCTGGGTGTGCCGTTGGTCCGAACCTTCGGACGTGGGGATCCGAAGGTTTGGATTCATGTATCCTATTTTAATACTAAGTTATCCGGGTTTTTAATCCCGGCCTATCCTGGGTTCTAATCCCGGCCTATCCTGGATGATTCCAATAGTACGGATAGCTTTAGGGATCAAAATCCTCATAATGCGTGCCTGCCATTTAGCAGAAATCTGCTTGCTCAAATGGTAGTTTTCCTACAAATCTTCTGGAGGGGGGGCTGTTCGGTCGTGGGCAACTCACGTTCCCACTCCACCCAAAATAAGCAAATCCAATTGTTTGGGTTGTGCAATAGCGTGTCGCAACCACAGTAGTTAACGTGCCCCCCCACTCCACCCAAAAACCATCAAATCAGAAGGTATTGATCATGGATTACCCGAACCCAAAATTTGCAAGTCAACAGCATGAACAACCTGTATAAGCCCATAGCGAGGTAAGCAAATATTTTAGGCTTTTGGTTTTGGTTCCGATCCCGAAATTTCGGGATTAGAATTGGAATTTACTGCTTTTGGCTTTTGGCTTTTGGCAAAATTTATTGGTCCATTTTTAAATCAGTCCTGTATATTTGAAAACAAATCTTAAACAGACAGGAATAGAGACCACACAGCAGCACAACAATGAAGCATTAAGGATTTTAGGCCGGGCCGTTACATCATGTAAGCAGGTTAAGGCCGATGAAATATAGATTGGTAAAAAATCGTATGGACGAAACGAAATTTTGAAAAACATAACACTAAAGCATTGAAAATCGAAATTATATTTTAAAAAATAGTCTTGAAATAGCCCAATTTCAGGTGTTAAAAAAATATTAGCAGACCTCAAGTTATGCAAACACTTCACAACGAAATAATTAAACTTACTGCCTGCGACTCAGACCTATTAAAAGAAATATTTGACAACCTAAAAATTGTTCAATTAGACAAAGGAGCATATCTTTTAAAAGCCGACCAGGTTTGTGAAAAATACTTTTTTATTGAAAATGGTGCTGTTCGCCTTTACTACGTAAAAGGAGAAAAAGACTACACAGTTTGGATTGGTACATCAGGACAAATTTTTACAGACTTGGAAAGCTACCTTTCACAGACAAAAAGCAGATTAAATATTGAAGCCATCGAACCAACAACAGCTTATACAATCAGCAAAACCCAAAGTGACAAGTTGGCTTTACAATCCAATGTTTACAATACTTTGCTTCGTAAGACAGTTGAAATTGCGTTTGTGAATTTGAGTAAAAATGTGATGTCGTTTCAAAGCGATGAAGCATCTGAGCGCTACGAAAGAATTGAAAAAGAAAAAAATTGGTTGGCTCAATATCCACTTCGGTACATTTCAAGTTTCATTGGTGTTACTCAAAGTACATTAAGCCGTTTGAGAGCCAGGAAAAGTTGATTATTTGCCATAAGGCAAATTTTTAGTCGTTTGGTACTTATAACTTTGCACCCAATTAACTCAAAAGACAAAAAGATGATTTCAACAATTTTACTCTCGGTGGCTATTGGTATTGTCTTAGCAATTATTGTTTTACTTGTAACACTTCCTACCAAGGTGCAATACATGGAGACAATTTCGGTTCATGCTGCCGTTTCAAAAGTTTATGACGCTATCCGATATCAAGAACAACTAATGGCTTGGAGTGTTTGGCCATCTGAAACAAAATCGCAATGCGAGGTAAAAAACATTGACGGAAAACTGGGTGCACAAACTGTTTATTTGAGCAAAGGAAAACAATTTGGCTACCAGGAAATAACCGATTTGGTGGATAATGAAAAAGTAAGTTTTATGCTAAAAAGTAAAGCCCCATTTGAACAAGTAACAAAGCTTCATTTCCTTTTAAAAGCAATAGACAACAACAAAACCGAGATAACGCTTTGTTTTGACAACACTTTAAAAAAGCCAAGTCTTTTATTACCTTATGTTTTTGGAATTATTAAGTGGACACATAATATGCATTTGAAAGACCTTGCTGGACTAAAAAACTATGTAGAAAAGAGATGAAACTTTACCGAAGCGAACAAATAATTGGGCAGTTGGAAAAACGAAAAGGAGGGTACTTCTTTTTGAAAATTGAGGCTGAGATAATTAATCAATTTAAGAACAAACGGCACACTCGTTTTATTTGTAAACTTGAAGAGAGTTTGACTTTTCAATGTGGACTTAATCATCTTGGAGATGGAAATTTTTTTATTATTTTATCCAATAAAAACTTACAAGCCGTTAATAAGAAATTAGGAGATAAAATTCACTTTGAATTGAACGAAGACCCAAATCCCTTGGGCGTTGATATGCCCGAAGTTTTGGAAGCAGTTTTAGAACAAGACGAGCATGTGAAAGCGATTTTTGAAAGTTTGACACTTGGCAAGAAACGAAACATAATACACCAAATCAACAAAATAAAAGACATAGACAAGCAAGTACAGAAAACCATTAAACTCAT
>JBGSNV010000185.1:0-17848 GCA_041739485.1 Chitinophagaceae bacterium | reverse complement strand
AGGAAGCGGGTAAGGTTGGGGGCATCGGTAGTTGCGGCCGCGAACTCTGCTGCAGTACCTGGCTTACTGATTTTAAAAGCGTGAATACACAGGCTGCCCGCTACCAAAACCTGAGTATCAACCAAACCAAACTCAGCGGTCAGTGCGGCCGGCTGAAATGTTGTCTCAACTATGAGCTTGATACCTATTTGGACGCCTTACAGCATTTTCCAAACCATGCAGATACCTTAGAAGTGACCCGTGGCAGGGCCTTCCTCGTAAAAAAAGATATTTTCCGGAACCTGATGTGGTATACGCTACCCGATAGCACCAAGCAGTATCCGCTTACGATTGAGCGGGTGCTCGAAATAAAAAACCTGAATAAGGAGGGTAAAAAACCCGATGAACTGCAGGCGGTAGAGGTAATAAGTAACAAACAACGCGAAGTGGAGCCGGAATTTGTAGATGTAGTGGGACAAATTAGCTTACGCAGTCTTGAAAAAACAAGCCGGCGCAACCGCGATAAAGAACAAAGCCGCGGCCGCGATACCCAACAACGTAAAAAAGGTAGTGGCGGTGCCGAAGGACCAAGACCCGGTGGACCCAAACCTGCCGGACAGGCCCCACAGCAGGCAAGGCCCGAAAGAAAAGGGGAAAACAAACCCGGAGGAGAACGCAACCGCAACCGACCGCCCAAAGGCAATAAAAATCCGGGAGAGCGGCCCCAAAATCCCGATCGCCCTCAAAATCCTGAAAGGCCTCAAAATCAGAACAGGCCACAGAATAATGAGCGGGGACCAAATAAACCGGATAACAGACCGGATGGAGAACAAAGACAAGGGCCACCACGCAATAAACAAAGAAACCGGGGGGACCAAAACAGACGACCGGGTCCACCTCCGCCTCCAAATAATACCGAAGGGTAATAACCAAAAGACGTTTCCGGTTGCGGAAACGTCTTTTTTTATGCGAATGCCTTTTCCCTTGGGAGTAGGCAGCAACCCTTGAAACTTACTTCTTCATTTTACCGGAACCACGACCACCAAAACGCAATCCAATATATGCATCCGCTTGTCTGCTTTCCCCCAAAAGTGCTGTGAGGAAACTTCCACTGCCGATATACAGAGGACCTAATTTTAGTCCAATACCTGCATTAAATGAAGAAATTTCATTGTATTGAATGGGCAACCAAAACCCAAAAGTGCCCCTTTCGAATCTTGGGGTCAAAGCGAAACCTGAATAGTAAGATGGATTATAGGGCTTACTGCTCCCCGTAGCGGCCAAAGATACCTGACCCATCAGGTTGATAAACCACCCTTTGGTAAGATTATAGTCTACATCGGCAAGCAATCTTGTTGGCAGGCTCACATTGTAAGATGCGGTCTGTCCACCACTTGTTGCATTAAAATATTGCGGGTTATTTTCGAACACCGTTTTGATGTCATCCAACTCCACATTCTCAAATTCATTTACATAAAACCGCTGATTGGCCCCAATATTAATATTGTAGGCACCCGATCTTTGGGGATCAGATTCATATTTTAAAGAACCTATATCCAAAATCGACAAACCAAACTTAACCTGATAACCCCCTTTATATTTGGGTTGATTGCCTTTTAATTCCAATTGCGCGCCCAAATCAAATCCGGGAGAAATCGTTCCGAAATTGAAGAAACTGATGTTATCCTCTTCAAAAGAGGTTCCTCCGAAAGCAAATCCGATACTGCCGTTGGTATTGGTAAGGAACTCATCCCCGCTTGCATCTTCATCCAAAGCGCCGCTAACATTGTTCCCGCTTAAGTATCCATTAAAATCACTCCCCATAATTTTTACGGTAACCCCGCCATAGAGATCTAACTTTTGGTTGGAATACAATTTCCGGGAATAAGATAATCCAATTTCCGTCCATCCATTCAGTGTTCCCCTTTGTTCACCATTTATATTAAAGGTGGTAGGGTAAGTGATATCGCCATCGGCAAATTGATTAATCAGTGTGCCATCAATACCTTCAATATTTACAAGCCCCCTCGCCCGGGTGGTAATGCCAAGGGTTCCTGCTTTGCCTATTCTAAACATTGCCGAGGGGCCAAGGATATCTACACTCAAAAGGGCATTGGTAGGATCTGCATTCTCCCCGGTCAGTTGCTCATCCAACACATCAGAATCAAAACTGGAATTAAAATCACTTAGCGAAAACTTTGCATTATTGTTTTGTACAGAACCATGGATTGAAAGAAGATTTACATCCCATTTGAAATAGGAGGAGGCACCGGATGCAGGATTGTTTAGCAACCCCTGTACGCCTGCAAAACGACCGCTTCGAAAGCCTTCAAACTGCTGAGCCTTGGCTGAGAAGCCAGTAGCAAGAAACAGTCCTAATAGTCCGGTAGATAAAATGCCTTTGCCTGTCGCAATATTCATCGTTTTAAATTTTGGTTATGAATTGATTTTTGATCATTTTATTAAGAAATGATCCTTTTTGAAAGCGCAAAATTTCTAATCAGGAAAAATTAGTTTATCCATTTGTATTTGTTTATAGTACAATGATTCCTGACCATCAAACCCAACAATAATATCCCGGACATCTTCCAAAAACCTGTTATCCTTTGCGCAAACTGTAAGGAATGATTTCCCAAAGGTTATCATTTTTTGTATTTTAGATTTTTTTTATATTTAGATAGATGGAGTTCACACTCCTCTAGAAAATTAACAGCTATTTGATTGATTTGTAAATTAAGAAAATTTAGCGAAACGGAAAGCGGAGTATGGATAGGAGCATTTTTCTTCATTATTTTTCGGTATAAAATGTCTCGAAACCTGATGGAGTCATTATATTTGCAAACTTAAAAGGAATAGGAATGGAACAAGTACAGGTAAACACCAAAAAACACTGGGCTCTTTTTTTCTTCTGGTTGATTGTAATCAGTCTTATGCTTTATTTTCCGGGCACAAGACCCTGGTTTTGGCTGATCCTTCCATTTGTAGTGACTGAATTCGCTAAAGCCATGGATATTATGTAAAATATAAGTTTTTAAGAAAAGCCCGGGTCAATGATCCGGGCTTTTTTATGCAGGCTACTCTGCTTTTCAGCTATCCAAAAGAAGACCTGAAATAGAAAAGGTCTCTGAACGCTGATTTACGTTTCAAAGACCCTTTCCGGTAATGATTTCTGAATTGGGGTGGTTGATTTTTTAATCTTAAAAAAGCATACCCTGTTTATGCTGCGTTCTTTTAGAAGCGCTTTTTACCATATTTCTTTTTATTGCCCCCATTGTTTCCGCTTCCACCGGGTCTGTTACTGCCCGAACCGGAGGCAACGCCGGTTTGCGGGGGTTGGGGAATGTTGCGGTTATTGCTTTTCCCTTTGAACTTACGCTTGGGAGGGAAAGTATCCTCTTCACGGAAGGGGGCTGGCCGATGTCTTACAAATGGAGTATTGGTAAATTCAAGCTGCCCGTTGGTAATCGCATTCAGTTCCTGACGAATCGTATCATCATGCACCAATTCCTTATGCCAGGTACTATAAGCTAGTTTCATGTAGTAGGCAATGGAATGCGCAAATCCACTCTTCTTTTCGGTATCGTCTTCGCCCATTGCTTTTTCAATTACCTGCTGCAGGTTTTTACCAAGATGGCTGTATTTGATCCGGCGCTTGGGATATGGCAGCGGATCGGGCTTCATCCGATAAGTCTCTTTGGTAGGTTTGGGGTACGGGCTGTCTACTTCCAATTGAAAATTGGACATGAAAAATAAATGATCCCAAAGCTTGTGCCGGTAATCTTCAAAAGTTTTGAGCGCGGGGTTCAAAAAACCCATCAATTCAATAACGGCTTCTGCATTGCGCTGCCGCATATTTTTATCTTCCACGGTCAGTAAATAGTCAACCATTTTCTGAACGTGCCGGCCATATTCGCGCATTTGCAGTGTGCCACGTGCTGTATTATACTCCATAAATATTATCAGGAAAGCTTAATAAACTGAGGGTTTTGCGTCATACTTCTATAGTCGGACAAGCATGTCGCATCCCTTTAAATGTGATCCAAAGGTAAGGAATTGCACATTGCTATACATTTTTTGCAAAAAAAGCGGTTTTCAGGATGTCTTCAGGTAGGTACCGTCCCGGTCAGGAATAAGTATCTACAAGGTATTGCAAAGTTTCCGGAATGGAGTTGGCCTTTTGGGAAACCAGAGGTTTAGGATCGTTGATCCACTGCATAATGTCCTCCGCAAAATGATCGGTATCGGCATCATCCAACACCCGAACACCCATTTGCTGCAGCGCTGCAGCATTACATAACTGTTCATACTGTCCCCGAATCGGGATAGATAACAGCCTTTTTCCCAGATAAAGTGCTTCGGCCGGTGTTTCGAAGCCCCCTCCGGTAATGATGCCTTCGCAATCGATCAGGCTTTTATTGAACAGGTCGTTGCTGATGGGAAAAAAAGTGATATTGCCTTCGCGGTGTACCTCTTTGATTCCTTTAAGAAACCAATGAAAATGTAAATGTTTTAATTCTTTAAAATGAGGCTCGATGCAGTGTCGCTCATAGGCAGACAGGTAAACGGTAATATGTCCTTTGTTTACCGGAGTTGCCTGTATAAAAATATCCTTTACCACCGGCGAAAAAATAAAATCATCATAGGGCTGAAAATGAAGCCCGATGTACTTTGTAGCCGGGGCATAACGCTTCAGAATCATTTCTCCGAAATAATTGCGCACTTCGGGTCTTGGGGTTTGGTTACTAAGAAAACTTGCCTGATGACCAAACTGAACCGACTTAATTTTCTTGCTGCGACAAGCCTGAGCTGTTATGAAATCAAAATCATTGATCACAATATCATATTGCTCAACCGGTAGCTGTTTAGCCTCCTTCATTGCCCTGACAATACTATTGTGTTTCCACATCAACTTATAGTCGAGTCCGCCACAGGTACTGTAAAATAAACTCAGTCCATTGCTGCGGTAGCGAATGGGTAAAGGAGCCTCTAAAGAAGCATTGGCTCCGCTTAAAAAAACATCCACCTCACCAAACTTTTCCAGGTACGGAAGCAGTTGGGTAGCGCGGCTTATATGGCCATTTCCTGTTGCCTGTACGGCATAAAAAATCTTCATATTTGGTTTTTTGAAGTAACGGAAAGTGTATGCATATACAACATCACTTCTTCGGTAATCACATTCAGGCTTGGTTTTTCCTTTCTGATTTTTACTTTTTCAAAAGCTTTATCGTCATGGGTGTAAATCGTCCATTCGTTGCCTTCATACTCAAGGGCTGTAAGGTTTTCTACCCAATCGCCACTGTTCAGATAGGTTACTTTTCCCTTTTCGGTTTCAATCACTCTTCTTTGTGGCTGATGAATATGTCCGCAAATAACATAATCATACTCCTTCTCTATGGCGAGTTCCGCCGCGGTTTGTTCAAAATCACCTACCCATTTGATGGCCTGCTTGACCCCGTTTTTAACTTTTTTTGAAAAGCTCATTTTTTCCTGTCCGAAAATCCTGAGGGTCCAATTGATAACCCGGTTAATCAGAATCAATAAGTCGTATCCTTTACCACCGAGTTTAGCCAGCAACTTAGCACCTCCTTTAGTGGTGTTGTCAAATACATCCCCATGAAAAATCCAGCACATTTTCCCATTAATCTCCATGACAATTTTATCGGTAATGGTGAAATTTCCGAGTTGCATATCGCTGTATTTCCGAAGCATTTCATCATGATTTCCGGTAATATATATCACCCTTGTTCCGCTGCTTACCATGTGCATCACTTCTTTGATGACTTCCATATGTGATACAGGAAAATAGCGTTTGGAAAAATTCCAGATATCAATAAAATCACCGTTGATGATCAGCAAACGGGGATCGATACTGCGCAGGTAATGTAGTAATTCTGAAGCATGGCAACCGTAAGTTCCAAGATGTACATCGCTTATAATAGCTACTTCAAGTGGTCTTTTATGCATCATATGGACGTTTGTCAAAATTACCCAAGGTGTATTAAGCGAATATTAGCAGGATGTTATGAAATTAACAACACAAAGGAACCTCCGTTGGTAAAATGGCTTCGGATTACATATCCCTGTCTGGGAGCAGTTCTGTAAATGATATTCACAGGCTGCTCTACTTTCTAGAAGGTAATGCAGCAAACAAATGAAAACAGGAAGTGCAGAAATATTATCTGTGAAGTCTATCTTTGGGCGAAAAAACCACCCATACATCATGACAGGACCGACCCGTATCATTGCCGGTTATATGCATCAGAAAAACACCTTGCTGATTTTACTATTTGTAATTTTTGCAGGTAGGGCATCTGCTCAGGAGCAAATCTCCGTTCAGATTGCAAAAACCCAATATGAAACCAAAGAATCCGTAAAGCTTACCTGTACGGTTCCGGCCTGGGAAGGAACCCAACGGCTCGGTACGCTGAACCTCACCATAGAAGACGTACAACATAAAAACTCCTGGAGATTGCGTTATCCTGTAGTAGAAGGCTACACGGAAGCGAGTGTGTTTTTACCCGACAGTTTTCCCAAAGGGGTATATTCCATTTCTGCTCAATTACAGCCGGTCTTTTTTCAACTAAACGGTACCTTATTGACAAAATATAAAGAGGATTCGATCCGCTATACCCTGGTGCTCGACAACCGGGCCTCTATCAGCGGACTACTACCTGTTTCTGATGAAGGGAGATTCCGTATGCCCCGACATGTATTTAGTGGCAGAGCTTCTATATTTTTCAGTCCATTAAAACCGGTAAAATCTAAAAATCCGCTGGATATCAATATCACTACCCCGCTCGACAGCACCTTTAATTCATTGGCGGATACGCTGCTCTATTTTTCGGTAGGGCAGCCTATAGAAGTAGGGGATACCCTTTCGTATATTCCGGAGGGATCTTTTTTTAATAAATACCCAAAAAGTACGCTGAAGGATCTGATCATCACCGGAAAGGCAAAAACCCCGATCCGGAAAATTGACGAAGCCCGGACAAGTGGTTTTTTCCGGGGCGATAACCAACAAATATTCAGCGGCCTTGATGGGGAGTTCTCCGGATTTATCACCATCCTGGATTATCTGCAAGGACGGGTGGCTGGTTTGGTGATTACAAAGGATACCGAAAGTTTTGGTGGCTATCAGGTAAACTGGCGTAACGAGCCCACCGCTTTTTTTCTGGATGAGATTCCGGTAGATGTGGAAACGATTTACAGCTTTCCTCCCAATGAAATAGCGATGATTAAAATATTCAGGCCACCTTTTTTGGGTATTGCCTTTGGTGGTGGTGGTGGTGCCATTGCTATCTATTCAAAAAGGGCCTCCCTTGGCACTAGACGGAATAAAAACAAGTTTGTGGTATCAGGCTTTTCACCGCTTATGAGTAACCTTAAGATTAATAATACAAATAATAAAAACATACATTAATGCCTAAAAAGCCCTTTAGTAATATAATATTTAGTACCCTAATCTTTTGCATACTTAGCTGTTTTGCATGGGAAAGTAGTGCACAAAAGCCCACCCTTCAAATTACAGTAGATTCCACGGCCTATATGCCCGGCGATACTATGCTATTTACCTGCATGGTACCCGAGTGGATAAATGGTAAAAAAATTGGTACGCTTAATGTTTGGATCGAAGATGTGAACAAAACGATGATCTGGAAGCTGAGGTATCCGGTGCTAGCCGGGGTTTGCGAAGCACAAATTGTAATCCCCAAAAGCCTGCCTGCTGATTATTATGCGCTGTATTTTCAATTGCAAAATGATTTTTTTGGTCTTACCGGAAAAACAGCCTACAGAATAAGAAACGATTCGCTTAATTACACCCTGCTTTTAGAAACAAAGGATTTGTTGGCAGGTAAGGTAGCTCTAGATGAAGATGGAAGTTTTAAATTACCCAAGCATGTTTTTCCTGGAACAGCCACTGTATTTTTTTCGGAGAGCAGAAAAAGAAGGAATAACAGCGACCTTGATATTGATATTGTAACGCCGCTCGATTCTACATTTATCCCTATAGCAGATACACTTATTATTATAAAAGCAGGCACCATTAAAGATACCTCTGCTGCTGAGGATTATACATTGCAAAAAGAAACATTTTTAGGGGGCAACAGAGGAACCCTTGACAATGTAGAAATAGTAGCTCAGCGAAAAAGCCCCATTGATAAATTTAATGAAGAAGTAAGCAGAGGATTGTTTAGCTCAGGAGAATCGGAAATTTTTGATGGGCTGGATGGGCAGTTTTTAGGGTTTACCAATATATTTGCTTATTTACAAGGCAGGGTTTCAGGATTGCAGGTACAACAATCCGAAGGTGAATTTACCCTGCAATGGCGGGGAGAAGCCACCGCCCTTTTTTTAGATGAAATACCGGTAGATGCCGAAACTATATCAAGTATTCCTCCCAATGATATTGCCATGATCAAGGTATTCAGCCCCCCATTTATGGGTGCTTTTAATGGTGGTGCCGGTGGTGCCATAGCCATTTATACCAAGCGAGGAGGCGGTGTGGTAGTAAGCCGCTTTAAAAACAGGTTTTTGCTGAATGGATACACACCCTTAGAATTTGTTTTAACTCCTCCCTATAAAAGTGAGGACCAACAATAGGGCACCAACAGCATTAACATACCCTATACTTTGTGGGTGCATTAGCAGCATTCCACCTGGTATTCCACCAATTAGGCGGTTTAAATCCTGCACTTTACCTTTGCCGCCCAAATAAGCAGATAAGATTTTTTATTATGAGCACACACTTAAGTGAACAAGAGTTGATCCGGCGCGAAAAGCTTGGGCAACTTAAAGCAGCAGGTATTAACCCCTATCCTGCAGCATTATTTCCGGTAAACAGCTTTTCTACTGAAATAAAGGCAGGCTTTAAGGAAGAATCCAAAGAGCAATTTACTGATGTATGTGTGGCTGGACGAATCATGAGTATCAATGACAAGGGCAAGGTTTTCTTTATAAAAATTCAGGATAGTAAAGGTATAATACAAGCTTATGTGCGTCGCGATGATTTGTACCCGGGCGAAGACAAAACGGAATGGGATGTATTGGTAAAAAGAGGGCTTGATCTTGGTGACTTTATTGGCATCAAAGGATTTGTGTTTATTACCAAAACCGGCGAAACCACTATCCATGCACAGGAACTGACCTTACTGGCCAAAAGCCTGAAGCCTTTACCCACCGTAAAGCGGGATGATGAAGGGAATGTATACGATGAAGTGACCGAGCCCGAATTCAAATACAGGCAACGCTATGCTGATCTTGTGATAAACCCCGAAGTGAAGCAGGTGTTTTTAAAGCGCACCAAACTGGTAAATACCATCCGCGAATTTCTAAACGATAAAGGGGCGATTGAAGTAGATACCCCGGTATTGCAAAGCATTCCCGGCGGTGCCGCTGCACGTCCGTTTGGTACGCATCATAATGCGCTTGATGTACCAATGTATATGCGTATTGCCAATGAATTGTATCTGAAAAGATTGATCGTAGGAGGATTTGACTGGGTGTATGAGTTCAGCCGCAACTTTCGCAACGAAGGGATGGACCGTACCCACAACCCCGAATTTACGGTACTGGAATGGTACACTGCTTACAAGGACTATCATTGGATGATGGAAACCACCGAGCAGCTTTTTGAAAAAATAGCTCTTGCACTTCACGGAACCACCGAAGTGAAACTTGGAGATAAAATCATTGATTATAAAGCCCCTTACAAGCGGGTTACGATTTTTGAAGCGATACTGGAACATACCGGTATTGATATCAGCGAAATGGAAGAGGCTGCTTTGAGGGATGTATGTAAACAATTGCATATAGATGTGGCTCCAAGCATGGGCAAGGGAAAACTAATAGATGAGATTTTCGGTGCTACAAGCGAGCACAAATACATACAGCCTACCTTTATTATTGACTATCCGGTTGAAATGAGTCCATTGACCAAAAAACACCGGAGCAAACCGGGATTGGTAGAACGTTTTGAACTGATGGTAAACGGTAAGGAACTAGCCAATGCTTATACCGAACTGAACGATCCAATCGATCAGCGCGAAAGGTTTGAAGAACAGGTAAAACTGAAAGACCGAGGAGACGACGAGGCGATGTTTATTGATTACGATTTCCTGCGGGCACTCGAGTACGGTATGCCGCCAACTTCTGGTATTGGTATTGGTATTGACCGGCTCTGCATGTTTATGATGAATCAGGTAAGCATACAGGATGTACTATTCTTCCCGATGATGCGTCCCGAAAAGTTTGAAGGATAATTTCTTTAAAAAATTCCTGAAAAGGATCATTCCCGTTTCCCGTAAAGAAGCAAGAGGGAATGATCCTTTTTTTATTACCTAATCTCTTATTAAGCGAAACAACGCTTTACCAAAAAAGATGCATTGGTAGTAACAAAAAATCAAATCTGATTATTCAGCGGAAGAACCGGACAACATCTTATCGATGATTTTTAAAATAGTAGAATCCTGAAATTTTGCTTTTATACGCAGGATCAGCAGGCTTTTGTCACATTGAGGTAACCGGGACAAAACCCACAGACCCGCCGTGGCACTTGCAAGGGAAATCGGTCCTACACCGGGCTTCTTTTTAAAGGCCCAAAGAATATACGCCTCAAGTACCTTCAAATATTCTGCATTTCCATTAGTAGGGCAGGAAGTCCATAGCATCGCTTTCAGAATACACAAGTTGGGTTTATTGAGGTACAAAAGGAAAAAATCAGGATTTGCATGTATATCTTCAAGCCGTTGAATGCATACCGGAAGTACTTCGAGCAAAGTTTGTTGTACCTTCTTCTTTGAAATATCATTTAATACCTCCTTTACCTGCATCAGCCATTTTTCGCCGGGAGCAGCTTTAAGCCCTTCTTTCAAACAAAGAGACCAATAGGTTTTCCAAAGCTTTTTTTCTGAATCGGGCAATCCCTGATAAAACCCGGTTAAATGACGACCCAATTCATCCTGAGTATCAACAGGAAAGTCTTCCCGTGGCTCAAGTAGCCTGCTGATCTTTTGATTTCTTTTTGAATTAGCCGGAACAACAAAAGCCTCTTCGGGTACTTTCAACGATTCAAGTGCCTGCCGCATCAGGGCAGAGGCAGGTTTAATTTTAAGTACCTGTTTGCCTTTTTCAATCAATTCATGTACGGGAGTGATATCATTCCAATCTGTCGTTTTAAAATGATTGATATAATACTGAACCAACCGGTAAAAATCCCTTTCGGTCATCCGCCATTTATCCCTGAGCAGTAACTTTTGTAAATTCCGGCAAACGCCTTCTTCGATCCGATCTTTTTTAGAAGGGTGGGTTTTTCGTTTTTTCAGGTCGATAGCCGGATTGGGTTGGTAGCGCTCTTTCAGTTCAACCAGGCGATTAACGACGATCCATAGCAAAAGGTTTTTAATAAGGTCTTCTGACTGCTTAACAGGCCCATATGCTGCCAAAGTGGATACAGGAACCTCTCCGTAATAAGCTTGTTCCTGCTTTTCAGCTTCGCTGATCAGCCCGTCCATTAACTGAATAGCCCTTTGATGAGGGTCATCTGCCACAGGGTCCTTTTCAAGGGCCTGTCTGTTTCTCTTTTGCATAATGATGTTACCTATAAATTCTTGTAAAGGGGCCTAATCCCAACCGACGGATGCTTACCATTTAGATTGGGAATAAGATCTTGCAGGCTGCCAGGCATTTCAGGAAGGGAAAGAGGAGTGTTTGATGATAATGCTTTTACATGAGCATCCTGAAAAAGGACCCTCCTGCAAAGCAGGTCGTATGAGATGGACGCGGGTAGCATACTGTAATTTCAAATAAAATTACAGCAAAAATATATCCAACAGCATTGTAAGCAAAAAAGAAAGAAAAAATTATAGAGGAGGATCAATGTCCTTTAGGAGGATTTATAATTGACCATGGATAGCGGTTATCTTCGGGTATTTTTTTACGCCGGGGTTCGGTTACCAAATGATACCGGTTCGTTGTTTCATCAAGTTCCATTACAATCAACTCCCCGTTGCGGGGATTGCGCAGGGTTTCGAACTCTTCCACCGTCCACCGGAACCAACGCATCAAAAACAAACGGATAGTCATTCCATGACTCACTAAAACCACATTGGGGGGAAAATTTGTTTTTTCGAAATCGCGGTACATACTGTGCAAAAAATCACTCACCCGGTCGTACACATCGGCACAGCTTTCCCCATCTTTAATGCGGTAATAAAAGGTTCCGAATTTATTGCGTTCATCGTCAATTTGAATATTGGCCTTTAAATCGCGGAAATGCCCCCACTCCTGTTCACGCAGTCTTGGATCTTCTTTCCAGCGAATTTTTTCCATATCAAAAAATTGCGCAATATATTCAAAAGTCATGCGTGCCCGCCACATAGAAGAAACATAGAAAAAGATATCTTCCTGTCCGGTAATTTCGCGAAGCCTTTTACCAGCTTCTGTAGCTTGTTCCTTTCCTTGTTCAGTAAGAATCAGTTTAAAATCGGGCTTATCTTCATAAGAACGCAGGTCAATATTGCCCTCGCTTTCACCGTGTCTGATCAATATGATGCGTTTTGGCTTCATGTAGCTATCAATGGTTTTTAAAAAGCACTGCAGATTGGTTTGATTGTTTCAAAAATATGCATCTTCTTTGCAAGCGAATATACAGCGTTACAATTTGTGCTAACAAGAATCTCCTGTCAACAGTTTAGAAAAAACAGGAAATATTGGACAAAAAAATATCCTCCACTATCGGAGGATATTTATACAAATGGGTTAGTAAGTACTCAGAAAATAAATTTTCCAACACAATATTAAAAAACATTTTTGTGTGAATGAAAAATATTTTTTCTTTTTTATGCACAAATGATAAAGACTTGTGTAAAGTAGTTATAAAACATATTGATTTAAAATCAAAATAACCGGGGAAACGCTTCCTTTTTTACCACTCAGAAAACAATAAAGACTATGCATTTTGAAAATAAAATACCGGTGAAACAAATCGCAGAACTGATTGGTGCCCGTATCGTTGGCGATGATTCGCAGGAAGCAACCGGAATCAATGAAATACATAAAGTAGAACCCGGAGATCTTGTATTTGTTGATCACCCTAAGTATTATGAAAAGTGTTTAAAAAGTCCGGCATCCTTTATCATCATCAATCAGGAAGTGGAACAAACATTCGGAAAAACGTTGTTGATATGCGAAAATCCTTTTGAAGCGTATCTCAGTATTGTCAGGCATTTCAGACCTTACCAACCACAGGACACCCCTATCAGTTCTACAGCTGTGATTGGAAAAAATACAACCATTATGCCTGGTGTTTTTATTGGACATCATACCGTAATCGGAGACGATTGTATCATTCATCCCAATGTAACTATTTACAATAATTGCATCATTGGAAACAATGTGGTTATTCACAGCGGAACCGTTTTAGGTGCAGATGCTTTTTATTTTAATACCAAAAAAAACCGCGAAGTATGGTTTAAAAAAATGGAAAGTTGCGGAAGGGTAGTGATAGAAGATGATGTAGAAATTGGTGCCAACTGTTGTATTGATCGGGGCGTTACCCATGATACCCGCATCAGCCGCGGTACGAAACTTGATAATCTTGTGCAATTAGGACATGATGTGGTGATAGGCAAAAATTGTTTGATAGCTTCTCAGGTAGGCATAGCCGGGGCAACTACGGTTGGCAATGGTGTTTCTATCTGGGGACAGGCAGGTATCAATAAAACAATCAGTATTGGAGATAACGCTATCATTCTTGGACAAACAGGCGTAGTTTCCAGCCTGGAAGGCAATAAAGCTTTCTGGGGAACGCCTGCCATTGAAGCAGTTAATAAACACAGAGAGACTGTTTGGCTAAGAAGAATCCCCGAAATGTGGGAAAAGCTAAAAAAACTGGACTAGCTTAATGCTAATTGAGTTTACTGCAAATACGTTGTACAGATTGTGCTAAAGGCTGATACCCGAAAGCAGGTAAAGCCTTCGGTAGTTTGCTGTTGTCGAATGAAACCTTTGCGAGACTTGTATTTGCGGTTTCTTTAGTAATAAGCGGCTCCTTGCCTGTAAAAAAACTTTTGATTTTTTCAAGTCTCCAAACGATACCTGCAATGGTTGGTGTCACTTCTTTGGAAGGTCTTTTTACTCCAAATGCATCGGCTACCATAAAAAAGAAATCACGGAAAGTAGCATTCTGTGCACTCAGTATGAAACGCTCTGCACTCCATTCGCTTTCCATCAGCATCCACATGGCTTTAGATACATCATCTGCATCTACAAATCCGGTGCTTCCGGCAGAATACCATTTAAAACCCTTTTTTATATTTCGGAAAATGTTCATGGATCCTTTTACCCAGTTTCCGTGCTCCCCGATAATGATGACCGGGTTCACAATTACAGCATTCAATCCTTCGCTGATTCCCCGCCAAACTTCGAGTTCGCCAAGATATTTGGTCTTGCCATATTCACTGTTGCTTGTTTCTTCGCTCCAGTTCATAGATTCATCAATTACCTGACCCGGACGAATGCGCCCAAGGGCAGCTACACTGCTTACATGTACGAGTTTTTCAACCCCGGCATCGAGGCACAGATTTACTACATTGGCCGTGCCCTCTATATTGATCTTGTGCATGGTTTCGCGATCCTTAGGGCTAAAGCTTACATAACCGGCCACATGATACACCTGCCGGATACCCTGCAGCGCCTCTTCAAGCCCCACTACGTCCAGAATATCCCCAACGACCCATTCGGCTTTATCTTTCACAACCTCCGGGATATGACTGCGGTAAATAGCCCTTGGACGGATGCCTTGCTGATGTAACTGCATAATCAGATGAGCGCCTAACAATCCGGTGCCGCCGGTTACCAATATTTCGCTGTTTTCCATACTGTTCTTTTTAATTCCGATGCCTGAATAATCAACAGGATTATGAATAACTATAAAATCCCTGACCGGTTTTTCGGCCAAGCTCTCCTGCTTCTACTTTTTGTTTTTGAATGGCTGCGGGTTCAAGGCGGTCGGGGCGCCCCAAAGCTTTCCACACAATCTCGCTAACGCTGTAATTGATGTCCATTCCAATAAGATCCATTAGCCTGAAAGGACCCAATTTAAAGCCGGTGGCTTCCATAATGGCATCTATACTTTCAATATCAGCCACCCCACTTGATAATAAATGCATGGCTTCCAGATAATAAGTTCGGGCTACATGATTTACAATAAAACCCGGCGCATCTTTACATTGTACCGGCACCTTCCCCATTTTTATGGCGAGGTCAGCGAGTGTTTTTACAACAAGCGGATCGGTTTGTTCTCCCCGTACTATTTCAACGAGCTTCATAATATTGGCCGGATTGAAAAAATGCATGCCTGCAAAACGTTCCGGATTTGGAATATTTTTTTGCAAATCAGAAATCGATAAAGACGATGTGTTTGAAGCAAAAAGCGTAGTGGATGCATTGACCGCTGACAATTGGCGAAAGAGATCGTATTTTACTTCGGGTATTTCTACAATCGCTTCTATCACCAAATCTGCCCGGCAGTTATTTAGTTCGGTAGTAAATTGAATGCGATCTAAAACGGCCCCCTTTTCTTCTTCAGAAATTTTCTTTTTAGACACCAGATAATCCAGACTTTTTGAAATACCTGTTTTGCTTTTATCCAACATGGTTTGCTGCAAATCGTATACCATCGTTTGAAAACCGCTTTGTGCAGCTGCCTGCGCAATTCCGCTTCCCATGGTACCGGCACCACAAACTACGATCGATTTTATTTCGGTAAGCATCATACCGGCAAAGAAACGAAAAGCAGCCAATCCCGGATTTTTAATTCCGATAAAAGTTACAAGGAAAAAACCAACTCTTCCGCAAGACCAAAACTCAAGGTCATACCGGCTCCACCCAATCCGGTAACCACATGTGTATTTTCAGCTACCCGATCTACATGTTCCGTTTGCCCGTTGGTCATTTTTGCATACACCCCATGCCAGGTTTGGGCTACGGATAAGGTATTAAGTGTAGAAAAGCTCCCGAGATAATCCAGCACCATTTGATTGAGAAATTGTTTGTCGAAAGGATCCTGATGAAAGCCGTATTCATGGGTGTCACCAATCGTTAACCCGCCATCAGGAGCCTGACAGGCCATCACATGTATCCCCCATTTCAGATGATCGGGATAATGTTCAGCATATTGTTGCTTGAGGGTATCCAATTGCGGAGCTATTTCAAATCCTTTGTAATGGATCAGACTGAGCCCGCCGCATAAGGCCGGGCCCAATTTTTCGGTGGTAGAAAGGGCTTGCAGCCGCATCATTTGAAGCTTACATTTTGTGATAGCCAACCTTTCGAAATGCGCGGGAAAAAGCGTTTCAAAATCGGTTCCGCTGCATACAAAAATGAGGTCAGCCTCCCAGGATTGGGAACCACTCCAAACCATATGGCCTTCTACTTTACTGATCGCCGTATTGAATAAAAAACGGACTGCGTAAGTTTCCTGCAAAAAAGCGGCGATGCCTTGAATGGCTTCTCTTGCTTCTACAATCATTTCCTGCGGACTCCATAGCGCTCCCAATACAGCCGTTTCCCGGGCATATTTTGTTCGTTGAAGCGTCTCGTTCCTGTTCAGCCATTGAGTGCCTCTGCTGCCGGCATAATGCGCCGCTATGGCCTGCATAGCTTCTGCTTCCGTTGGGGTAGTTGCTATATGCAGGCTCCCAACCTTATCGTGCCATAAACCCGTCTGCACACATATCTCTTCCCAAACAACCCGGCTGCGGAAAGCGCGGTTGTACAAAGCCCCATCGGGTTGACCGATCGGCCAAACCATACCAAAATTACGTACAGACGCACCCACCGCCTGCGGATATCTTTCGAAAACCTGAACACTGAATCCTCTGAGTGCAAGTGCTCTAGCATGGGCCAATCCTACAATGCCCGCACCGATTACAATAGCAGATGGTTGCTTCATAGTATTTGCTTTAAAAATGCAGCGTATCGCTTTTTATAATACACCATACTTAAGATGGTACATAAAATACTAAATACCGACATCCCTAAAACCATATTTGAAAAAAATCGGGTCCAGGAAAGATCGAGGGATAAAAATTGCTTTACAAACAAGACGGAAACGCTACCCAAATAACCAAAACTATCCGCCACATACATCACAAACCCCACATTGGCGGTCAGCCGAAAGGTAGCAATCATCCGGTCGAAATACAAACAATTGATGGGGATATAAGCCAGATAAAGACCGGTACCCGTTAACAAAAACCAATAGAAAGACGGTAACCATCCGGCCTGAAAAGCAAGCGTAGCTACAAGTGCCAATAACCATCCAAATATCAGGATCAAATGATTGTAAATAAAAGCTTTGTAATTGTTTTGAATCAACATCAACAAACTAATGCCTGCCAGTACAAGCAAGGCCACCGGAGTTTCGGTTTGGGTAAAAATAGCAGCCTGTCCGGTGAGTCCCTGTTCTCCCAGAATTTCATTGGCAAAATTATCTCTGAAATCGCGGAGGATCGTCAGCAGGATGTAGGACAGAATGAGCAGGAACAATCCGGGGAGAAACTGCCGGATAAATGCTTTTCGTTGGGGACCATTCATCGGTTCGCGTTTACAGCGCTGTTCCAGATCCTCCTGAGTAGGAGCAGGGATGGCATCCAACAGGGCGGTAAAAAATACAAGCGGTAAAAAATAAATAGCTCCAGCTACAAAGGGCATCCATACTTCGGGTACATTGAGACTTTGGATCAACCAGGCACCGATAGACTTGGCAAAACCCGAAGCAAAAATAAAACTCGATGCCAGTACAGCGCCAATCAGCTCGGTGGTTTTCCTCCCTTCCACGTAACTAAAAACCAGTCCCCAGATCATGCCC
>JBGSNV010000169.1:0-8880 GCA_041739485.1 Chitinophagaceae bacterium | reverse complement strand
GATTGTAAAGGATAATTTTGTATGGTTAAAAACCATTGAAGGGCTTGAAAAAATAGATGTGATTTTGCGTCGGCTCGATGATGTTTATTGTGACCCACTGGAGTTGAAGGCCAATTCCTTACTCGGAGTTCCTGGATTGATGCAAGTAGTTCGGAAAGGACACGTTGCCATAGCCAATCCACTCGGCAGCAGTGTGATCGAAAATGCGGGTTTGGTTCCTTTTTTACCCGGTCTTGCCAGGCATCTGCTGGATGAAGATCTGGTGATGCCCAATATTGCCACCTGGTGGTGCGGGCAGCCTAAAGAACTGAAATATGTTGTAGAACATTTGCCACAACTTGTTATCCGTCGTATTTTTCGAAATGAAGCGGGCACCCGATCAGCTATCGATGGCAGTTCCTTGTCTGCCAGAGCGTTGGTTGAACTAAAACGTAAAATACTGGCAAATCCTACACTTTACACCGGGCAGGAAAGGATTCAGTTTTCCACCAATCCTTCCTGGGTTAATAATTCTTTGCAGGAGCGTCATACTTTGTTCCGCTCCTTTCTGGTAAGCAAAGACGATGGCTATTTTGTGATGCCCGGAGGACTTACCCGTACAAGCAACAGCGAACAGAGTTTTGTTATTTCCAATCAATTGGGGGGGATTAGTAAAGATACCTGGGTATTGAGTGAAGTGGAAGAGGACGACTTACAAGTTGATGCTCAAAATGCTGTGGAATTTGTTTTTCATCCGCCTCACCTCCGCTCTTTGCCAAGTCATACTGCGGAGAATCTTTTTTGGGTAGGTCGATATACCGAGCGGGTCATTTACAATGCCCGTTTGCAGCGGACCATCATGCAACGGCTCTTACAAAGTAAAAAACCGTTACCGCTTTCCAAAACCAGTACTGAATGGCTTTTGCTGGAAATCCTGACAAGGAGTACTTTTACTTATCCGGGTTTTGCCCCTTTCAAGCTGGAAGAGGAAGATCCCGGACTGCAGAAAAATCCCTGGGATGAAATGACAGATGTGCTCTTTAATGAAAAAAGGCCGGGGAGTCTTAGCAACAATCTTGCGCTTTTAAGAAATGCCGTCTACAGGGTACGCAATTTTTGGGCTGTAGATACCTGGCGGGTACTGCTACAAATGGAAGAGGATTGGGAAAAAGCAAAGAAGATACCAAAAGAGGATTATCTGGAAATGATCAGTAGTATCGATGCGCTCAATACCTCGATGTTTGCTTTTTTGGGCATGAATCGCGAAAGTGTCCGTAGAGAACAAGGTTGGAATATCATGGATCTTGGTAGGAAGCTGGAGCAAAGTTTGTACAGCACCCATCTCATTCGTTATACTTTTTCCAAAGCAGAACGTGCTCAAACGGCCCGCGACCTGATGGAAACACTGATGGTTGCATCGCAGAGCCTAATTACCTATCGGTATACCTATCGCGATCATTTGCAAATGCCCCTTGTGCTCGAACTCATGCTGCATGATCTTAATTATCCTAAATCGCTGGCATACCTGGTTCGGCGGATCAAAAGATATATTGGTAGCCTTCCAAGGGCTTCCAAAGAAAATCCGCTAACCGAATTAGAACGACTGATTCTTGAAATAGATGGATCTTTGCGCAATGTCAGCGGTGTGGCTCTTGCTGAAGTCGATCCGGAGAGCCATACTTACGTTGTTCTTCATCAATTTCTCGATCAGCTTTCAGGGTTGTTGGTGCAAACAGCGCAGTTGATTTCCAAAACCTATTTTACACACAGCAAGACACAAAAGCAATTGTTTACTACCAATCTTTCCGTTTAGGATTCCTCCATGTTTTTTGAGATAACCCATACGACCACCTATCAATATCAGGAACAGGTTAGCCTCTGTCATAATATGGCTATGGTAACCCCCCGGGATACCCACGATCAGATTTGTCATGAAAGTCATATGACCATTCATCCCGTTCCTGAAGTCTTGGATACGCATCTTGATTTTTTTGGGAACAAAGTCTATTATTTTGTGGTGGAGCAGGAACACAGCAAACTAACCGTTACGGTGGTTTCCAAAGTGGAAAAACGGATTCCGGCTCCGGAATTGAAACCATCAAAGGTTTCCTGGAAAGCTGCTTTGGAGCAGTTGGAAAATCCTCTTGGGGAAGATCTTGAAATCAAACAATTTGCCGCCCCTTCCGATTTTACCAACCCTGATGAAATCATCCGGGCCTTCGCCCTGATTTCCTTCAAACCGGATAGGTCCTTATTTGATGCGGTAAATGATTTGATGAAAAGAATTCACGATGAATTCAGTTTTACCCCCGGATTTACTACGGTTTCAACGCCGCTTTCTATTGTAATGAAGGAGCGAAAGGGGGTTTGTCAGGATTTTGCGCATCTTGCAATTTCCTGTATGCATACGATGGGGCTGCCGGCACGCTATGTAAGCGGATACATAGAAACCCATGCCCCCGAAGGCAAGGAGAAACTCACCGGTGTGGATGCATCGCATGCCTGGTTTTCCGTGTATATTCCTCAGATGGGCTGGGTGGATTTTGACCCCACCAATAATAAAATCCCTGATGAACAATACATTACGGTAGGCTGGGGCAGGGATTATTTTGACATTGTACCCCTCAAAGGTGTCATTATGAGCAGCAGCCCGCACAAACTCAAAGTGGCGGTGGATGTAAAAAGGTTACCCTAATCTTAAGCCGATATTTTTGATTGTTTAATTAGCTCGTGGATGAAGGCCATTTTGGTTTTTACGGCCTCATTGATAACGAACGGGTAGCTGTCTTTTAATCCAAGACTACGGTTCAGGCTGTTCATCATAAAACTGAGCGGGATCCATCTTTCTAGAATTTCTTCAAAAGAATGGGTGCGATAGGGGTCAGTATCTATTTGGGTTTGTTCTCCTCCGGTTGCGGCAAAAACTTTTGGATTGAGGGTAAGCCCGAAGGCATACCCGGTTTCCAGGGCATCTACCATATGCAGGTAATGTGCCCAGGTTTCGGCCCAGTCTTCCCAGGGATGTGCACTTGCATAGGCGCTGATATAATATTCCTGCCAGTCGAGGTTGCCACCGGTTTCATAATGGTTCTTTACTGCCTGTGCATAGTCCAGAGTTTCGCTGCCAAAAAGCGCCCGAAAGCCATTTAGGAATGGGGTGTTTCTTACCAGTAAATCCCAGTAATAGTGACCCGATTCGTGCCGGAAATGACCCAGGAGAGTACGGTAAACTTCATCCATTTGCTGTTGGGCCATCATTCTCGAAACATCGTCAGCCTCCTCAATATTCAGGGTAATGACTCCCTGTTTGTGACCCGTAAAGATGCGTTTTTCCAATGCATTGGGATCCTGTGCCTTAAAATCGAAGGCCAGCCCGGTTACAGGGTCTTTAAATTTTGAAATAACGGGCAGATGGAATCGTAATAAGGCATAAACAAGCCGGTGTTTGGCCACTTCAATACGTTGCCACTTCTCCATATGATCGGGTCTGCTCAGGTCCGGAATCGTTTGATTGAGTTGACAGGCAGGACAGAAATCTTCCGGGTCATTGGCAGCAAGCAGCCAGTTACAAACGCCATGATTGTGATTCTTACAATATTTATAAGTTTCTTCTTCAATCACAACCTCTCCATCCAGTTTTTGAAGAACCGGGGAATCTTTTTGTTCTAAAGAAATCATTTTGCGCACTTGCGGGTCGAAACCCAGCGAAGCCTGACAATGCACACAGAAGGTATTTTCAAAATACACGGCTTGCCGGCAGCGGGTACAAGTAAATAGTTTCACGTTGGTATTTTTTTCGCTAGCCTTTAAATGGGACTGTATTATTAATTTTTTATTTCAGAATGCCTTTTTGCATACTACCTCAACTCTAAATACCCGGCCGTTTTGAGCATGCGTTCTTTTTTTATTTACAGCGGAAACTATCTTTTATTTTAAAAATAAATTTTCACAAATGCAAGTTCCTTTTAGCGTTTTCTATTTAACCGCAGATCCAGCGTAGAAGGAAACTCAGGGTTGATTTCCGGTGCCGGAGCATCGAAAACAAAAGGGCTTCTTCCCGGAACCACACTGTGTACCGTCTGACTGATGGCTTCTTTTACAAAAAGCACTTCCTGCAAATGATTGGTATTGCCAAACCGGCTGATGCGGCGCGACTCTGCCTCGTAGCTGTTTACCGGGAAAGTATCGTAGCTGCGACCCCCAGGATGTGTTACATAATAAGTACATCCACCAAGAGAACGGCCATTCCAGGTGTCAACCAGATCGAAAGTAAGCGGCGTATCGAGCCCGATTGTAGGATGCAAAGCACTTGGGGGTTGCCATGCCCGGTAACGGACCCCGCAAACATATTCTTCCTTTACCCCGGTAGGGGTGAGTGGGGTAGGTACGCCATTGCAAAGCAGGATATACCGGTTGCTATGTAAGCCCCTCAGTTTCACCTGAACCCGTTCCAGCGATGAGTCAACAAATCGTGCTGTACCGGTCCCCGACATCTCTTCTCCCAGCACATGCCAGGGTTCAATACCCATGCGGATCTCAATTTCCATATCCTTAATAAATGCGCTGCCGTAATGCGGAAACCGGAACTCATGGAAAGATTTGAACCAGCTTTTTTCAAAAGCATAGCCGGCATCATTCAAAAAGTCAATCACATCGCCCAGGTCCTGTTCCACAAAATGAGGGAGCAGGTATTTGTCGTACAATGCTGTGCCCCAACGCACCAGTTTGTGTTTGTAAGGCTTTTTCCAGAAGGCGGCTACCAATGCCCGGATCAGCAACATTTGGAGCAAACTCATTTGCTTATGCGGAGGCATTTCAAAACCGCGGAATTCAAGAATGCCTAAGCGTCCTGAAGCTGAATCGGGCGAATACAATTTGTCAATACAAAACTCTGAGCGGTGGGTATTGCCGGTGAGATCGGTGAGCAAATGCCGAAACAGGCGGTCCGTCATCCAAAACGGAACAGGTTCATTTTCGGGCACCTGACTAAAGGCGATCTCCATTTCGTAAAGGTTGTCTTCAAGCCCTTCGTCAATACGCGGAGCCTGACTGGTAGGTCCTATGAAAGCACCCGAAAAAAGATATGAAAGTGCAGGGTGGTGTTGCCAGAATGTAATCAGGCTTCGCAGCAGATCGGGCCGGCGCAGCAAAGGACTATCGGCAGGTTTGGCACCCCCGATTGTAATGTGGTTGCCGCCTCCGGTACCGGTGTGTCGGCCATCTATCATAAATTTTTCAGTACCTAGTCTTGAAAGCCTTGCCTGCTCGTACAGGATGGTTGTATTTGTACAAAGCTCCTGCCAGTTTTTAGCTGGATGAATGTTCACTTCAATCACCCCGGGATCGGGGGAAACTACCAGCCTTTCCATCCGGTTGTCGCGGGGTGGTTCATAACCTTCAATTCTTACCGGCATATCCAGTTTGGAAGCGGTTGCTTCAATGGATGCCACTAAATCGAGATAATGCTCGAGGTAATCCATTGGCGGAATAAAGAGGTATAGAAATCCGTTTCTTGCCTCCACACTCAAAGCCGTGCGGATGGTGGGAATTTCCATATTGATCTCTTCTTTCGCGTCTTCTTTTATATCGCTTTTGGGCTCCGTATCAGAGGTCTTTTTTTCAGGATCCTCAAAAACCGGATTTTTAGGTTCCCGTTGCGCGTAAACCTGACCGTACCTTGCTCCAATCGTTTCATGAAAAGGTTCCAGGGCGGGCAATTCCTCAAAAAGACTCCGCATGACGGTGGGAGGTTCCTGTGCTTTCGATAATACCGGCAGGCTTTCGAGGGGTAACCGGAGCCCCATAGGAGAGTTACCCGGTACCAGATATAAATGATCGCGGTTAAATACCCAGGAGCAACTAAGCCAGCGACTGTCATCATAATCCCAGCGAAGCGGCAGCACATAACCTATCGGATCACCAAGGCCCTGATTCAGCAGATTGGCAAGCGTCCGGCGTTCCAGCGGGTCCTTCAGGTTGGCCTTGAGCGGATCAATATTGGCCGGGTTTTTTCCTTCAGTCCATAAAAAGTAAAACACATCTTCGTAGGCCGGGCTCAAAAATGCCGGGTTAATGGCAAGCGTTTTGGCCAGTTCGGAAGCAAAAACCCCGGCATCGGCCGCCGTATATTTCTTCGGGTTTTTTTCATGAGCAATCAACCGGGTTTCTTTCCAAACAGGATATTCGTCTTTGCGCCAAAATAAACCATACTGCCAACGGGGCAGGGGTTCGCCGGGGTACCATTTGCCCTGACCGTAATGCAGCAGCCCTGCGGGACCGAATTTTTCACGAAGCCGAAAAATCAATTCGTGTGATAAAAGCCTTTTCTCCGGACCATCGGCTGCGGTATTCCATTGCTCCGATTCCATATCGTCTATGGAAACAAAAGTAGGTTCTCCACCCATTGTCATCCGTACGTCTCCTGCCAGCAAATCGGCATCCACCTGTTCGCCAATAGCGTTGATTTCGAGCCATTGCTGCTCCGAAAAAGGCTTGGTCACCCGCGGATCTTCGTAAATCCGTTCTACGGTATTGCTGAATGAAAAGCTGACTTCGCAGGGATCTGTAGTTCCTACAACGGGTGCCGCACTTACGTAATCGGGGGTGCAAGCCAGGGGTATATGACCTTCGCCGGCAAAAAGCCCCGATGTCGCATCCAGCCCGATCCAGCCCGCACCCGGAATATATACTTCTGCCCAGGCATGCAGGTCGGTAAAGTCGGCCTCGGGTCCCGAAGGCCCGTCGAGCGATTTTTCATCTGATTTCAATTGTACCAGATAACCGGATACAAAGCGCGCAGCCAAGCCCGCATAGCGTAGAATATGCACCAGCAGCCACGCCGAGTCGCGACAGGAACCCAATGCTTTTTGCAGGGTCAGGTCGGGGGTTTGCACCCCTTGTTCCATGCGGATCGAATAGGCGATTTCGCGGTTCAGTTCCTGATTTACCTTTACCAGAAAGTCTACGATCGGTATTTCCTTTGAAAGGTCAATATGCTTTTTCACCCAGGCCTGCAGCAGCGCGCCATCTTCCTTTATTTCCAAATAAGGCCCCAGCTCTTTGGCAAGATGCTCCGGGTATTTAAAGGGAAAATTATCCGCATAAGACTCTACAAAGAAATCGAATGGGTTGATGACTTGCAGGTTGGCAATGACTTCAACGGCCACCTCAAGCTGTTTCATTTTTTCGGGAAACACCACCCGGGCCTGCCAGTTACCAAAAGGATCCTGCATCCAGTTGAGGAAATGATCCTTGGGTTCTATCTGAAACGAGTACGATTCGATAGGCGTACGGGAATGCGCTGCGGGCCGCAAACGGAATACGTGTGGTGAAACCCCGACAAGTCTGTCGAAGGTATAGGTTGTCTTGTGTCGAATTGCTACTCTGATTGCCATGTGCTAAAATTAACCCTTTTAAGATGTAAAAGCGGCAACACAATCGGTTTTAAAAGTAATGGGTAGGCAGGGAACGGAAAAATCTATTTTGAAGAAGAGAGGTTTTGAGCGTAAAAAGGAGATCTGCTTCCCTTACCAACGCATCACCTGCATGCCACCTTTCCCTTCCACCGTGATGGTTTTGTTTTGATTGCCCTGCTGAAAGGAGAGGGTGTTGGTACCAGGTTGCAATGGAATGCGAACTGCATAAACGGCTCCCGGAAGGCTGCGCCAACTGCGGGTATCGGCTACTTCTGTACTTTGGTTCAGGATATTTACAAGCAGACCAACGCCCTGTGCTATGGCAGCGGCCTGAGCATCTTTCTTCTCTTCGGCTTCTTTTTTGTCGGCATTATCCTCTTTTTTATCCGATTTATCGGAAGATTTGGCAATAGCTCTTGCTCCCTCCTGTGCAGCTATTTCGGCTCCTTTTTTTACAAGGGCCCGCAAAACTGCTTTTTGAACCTCCCGGCTCATGGCTTCGGGGCGGGTTGCCCACTGAAACATGTCCTGTATTTTGTAAAATTTATGGATGGAGGCTCCTTGTTGAATGCTTCCCTGAAAAGAGGGATTGCCAACCGGTTTAGGAACAGCTACAGCCACCCGAAGCCCCTTGAATAAACCCGGAGAAAGATTGCTTGAATACCCGGAGAAAGCGGTGGATTGTACCGGTACCTGATAGCGGTTATAGGGGTCGGAAAAATAAATATTATTGCCTCCGGGTGCCCAACTATTGAAGGAGAAATAACTGTTTTGCAAAACCGGTGCCCTGCCGGATTCATAAAGAATCAGCAAAGTACCTCCGCCGGCTGCTTCGGCCTGAGGCTGTTTTTCTACAAAGCCGGCAAACCGGTTTACCTGATCGGTAAAACCTAATTGAGCCGCTGTTCGAATCACATCGGTCAGAATTTCCCCGGGTGCTTGTCCGTAAGTATTTTCCCCCTTATTTTCTAATGCCCATTGCTCAGCAGCATTCCGGTAGGCAATAAAAGCGTTGTTCAAATCACTGTTGGCTTCGTAAATAATGCCCTGCACCCAATACCCAAATGAGAGCGCGTTTCGGGTGCCCTTGGTTTTGGTATCGAGCAGCCGGTTTGCCTGCAGGGTGATGCGGCGGGCTTCTACCAACGCCCCCGCCTTGTCGCCAACGGAGAGATAGTTCATGGCCTTGCAATAATGCAGCATCATCCGCTCCATGTCTTCGGCAAGGTATCTTTCCTGCATGGGATTGATGAGGTTACCTGCCACAACATCTCCGGCATTCTTCCAGGTGTTTTCCAGTATGGCATCTGCCTGATTGAGAAAATAATTGCTTGTGTCGGGTTGATTCATCAATTGGGCCATCCTGCCTTTTTCGGCATAGTACAAAAACTGATTGCGGGATTTCTGCAAAAACTTAAAATGCTCAAGGGCATTGTAAGCCTGCTTGTATTGTCCTCTGTCCATCAGGCCATCATAGCGTTGCATA
>JBGSNV010000133.1:0-4518 GCA_041739485.1 Chitinophagaceae bacterium | reverse complement strand
GACGCTCTAACCTCCCGATAGCTATCGGGAGGAGCTAAAGACCCTGCTTTCTGTTATTTCAAAAGCGGATGCAAAAATAAGGCTTTTCCTCATTCCCTTAACAGATGATTGAGATTTTTTGATTGCTGCATATTGTTAGGCTTTTTGAAAGCCCTTGTGCGCTATGTATTCCTCTGTGCCTCCGTGGTTCTAAGTCCTGATGGCCATTAGTTGTGAGACAAGGCGGCGGCTTTCGATTCAGGAGGAAGGATATTTTGGAATATTGAGTTCCCCATGTTTCGTGAGACAAAAATCATTGCTCTGTTTCCAGGCCGGTTTTCAACGCAAAGAGCGCAAAGGAATGTATTTGAAGCTTTGTGTTCCTCCCTGTCTTTGTGGCTTTGTGGTTCTAAGTCCTGATGACCATCGGACGGGAGGCTATTTGGCGGTATAAGATTGGATAGGGAATATTTAGATTCGGCCCCGCTTTCTGTTGAGGCAAATTTTTTTGTTGAATTTGACCTTTTTAGAGCATTTAAAATATAGGATTTATGCAAAACATTTTGATGATTGTGAAACAATGACCGTGGAATTACTCAGACCTTTGTAAAAATCAGGTTATCGCCAAATGCTGTTTAAATCCGTTTCACAATTCGAACCAAGCCTGAGCGTTACCCGATTTATTATTTTTCCTTTCATCTTCAAAAAAAACACAAAATGAATTCTTCAAAAGTTATTACAGGTATCCTTGCGGGCTTTGCTGCTGGAGCCGTTATCGGCATTTTATTTGCTCCGGAAAAAGGGTCTGTTACCCGTCAGAAGATTTCTGATAAGACAGATGAATATACTGACGATCTTAAATTCAAGTATGATGAGTTGCGTGAAACAGTAAAAGGTAAAATGAAAGATGTAAAAAAAGCAGCTTCAGACCTTGCAACTAAAGGCAAAGAGGCTTTTGCTGAAGTAAAAGAAGAAGCTGAGCATTTTGCATGGGAAGCAAAAAATGCCGCTAAAGAGAATAGCAATATTTAAGTAAGTTCTATTCCTACTCTTATAAAGCAGTTCATCCAAATAAATATCATGACCGATACGGTAACATCCATAGAATCGTTATTTGAGAAAGCACAGGATTATGGCAGCACTTCCCTCGGGTTGTTGAAGTTAAACGCTATTTCCAAAACTTCAGATATAGCATCAACCCTGGCAACACAGCTAATTATTTTTATGGTTGTTGGCTTATCCGTTATGATTATAAGCATTGGCGTTGCCCTATGGATTTCTGAACAATTGGGGCATGCCTGGTACGGATTTTTCATTGTTGGCGGATTCTATTTGCTTAGTGGTATTATCCTATTCCTTTTACGACAGGATTGGCTTAAAAACCCCATTCATAACGCAATCATTGAAAAATTTCAAAAATAAACGGCGGTATGAAGCATAAAAATCGTGTTGATAATTTGCAGGATGAAATCAACCTTCTTAAGGCCAAACAGGAAAGTGAATTTCTGCACATGCGGGAGCAATTTAATGCCGTTGCCTTTAATTTAAAGCCTTCGAACCTGATAGGCAATATTTTTGAGGATATCATTCCGGGTCGTATAACCAAAAACAGCATTGTTGATAATACCATTGGCCTTACTACAGGATTTCTTACCCGGAAATTTCTTTTTGGTGCATCAGCAAGCCCTGTAAAAAGAGCCATTGGAAGTATGGTACAATTCGGCATTTCAAATTTGGTATACAAAAATTCTATTGCCATTAAAGCAGTAGGCGGATTCCTTTTGCAGCGACTTTTTAATAAAAAGGGAAAGCCTGAAATGGAAAAGAAGGTAATTGATATAACTGACTATTCAAAAAGCTGAAGATTTATTTTGGTTTAGACCATCATTTTTCCTTACCCTCCATAAATTACATAGGTTATGAATAATATTTTTAAAACATTAATTGCAGGTTATGGTGCCAATAAACTGGGCGGTGGCTGCCTTGGAACCATTGTTGTTTTCGTACTGATATATTTTTTGCTGGGTTACTGTAATTGATATTATATCACAATATCCATGGCATCATGAACCTTTAAAAAAGGCTATCCCTAATATGGGGTAGCCTTTTTTAATGATGCTAAAAAAGCCGGACTACTTACCTTTACCTTATAACCAATAAAAGATATTCTTATGAGTGACCTTATATTACCTAAAGTGGTGAAGTGCGAACCCACCGGGGTGCAGGTAGAGGCCGGCAAAACCTATGCATGGTGCACCTGTGGTCTAAGCAGTAAGCAACCCTTGTGCGACGGACAACACAAGCAAAGCTGGACCGAGGAAAACGGCGAAACCCTAATGCCGTGGAAAAGCCTGAAGTTTACTGCAGAAGAAACCTGCGAAGTATGGCTTTGCAATTGTAAGCATACCAAAAATCCACCGTTTTGCGATGGCAGCCATAAAATGGTAACTCCTTCGTAAATGTTTTAACCGGACCAAAACGGTTCTTATGTACGCTAACAAAAACTGCCAGTCTTTCGACTGGCAGTTTGGTGTGAGGTGTCAGGTGATTTATTTGGTGAGACAGTGTGCCGATTTGGACCGACAAGGTCTGCCTGCCTCCTCAACCCATACTTACCACTGATGGTTTTTGGCATTTAATTGGGGAAATGACTGCCGAACTGTTAACAACCCCTAAATCAGACTATTTTTTGCTACTACCTCCAAACCCTGCTTTAATTGAGGAAAACCCGTTTACGAAAAGCAACTAAATTCAGTTCCTGAGTATTGCCGGATAATAACCATGCCCTAGCTGCCCGCTTTTAAGCAGATTATATGGCTACAAAAACCGTTTTCCAGTTTACTTTGTACCACATCACACACCTCCTTTGTTCACCTAAGGTGGCAACAAGCATATTTTAAACCCTTTAAAACGGGATAAATTCAAAGTCCGTTCTTTTTGATGCATTCTCAAAGAAATCAGATATGGCCAGAAAACTCATTGTTTACATCGCCTGCAGTATAGACGGTTACATTGCAGCCCCCGGAGATGATCTTTCCTTTTTAAATGAGGTACAGGTGGAAGGGTAAGATTATGGGTACCATGCGTTTATAGATACAGTGGATACCGTCATCATGGGGCGCCGCACCTACGATTGGGTATTGCAGCAAGGCGTGGTGCCTCATGCAGATAAACAGCTTTATGTAATTACCAACAACCTAAAAACCAGTACCGCCAATCTTCACTACTATTCCGGAGACCTGACCGAATTGATCCGCAATCTGAAAAGCCAACCCGGTAAGGACCTGTTATGCGATGGAGGTGCACAGATTGTTCATTAACACTTTCAGGTATGCGAAGTGGATCAACTCATCCTTTCGGTCATTCCGGTAATACTTGGTGCAGGTGCCCGCTTATTTACGGAAGGCTACCCGATGCAAGAGAGGCTCTTGGAAAAAACGCAGTCCTATGAAACCGGATTGGTAAAGTTGCATTATAAATTGATCCAGGAAAACCCACCAAATATTTAGCAGGTAGTTCAGGCTAACCGAATAATTTTACTTCTATATAAAACGAACGATTGTGGCTACTGAAATTGAAAGAAAATACCTGGTACATCCCGAACGCTGGGAGGCTTGTGAAAAACCTGCCGGACAAAAGCTGGAACAAGGCTATTTGTTTGAAGCGGATCATCAAAGTTGCCGGGTACGTATTGCCGGTGCTCAGGCATGGCTGAATATTAAGAAAATGCAGGATGCCTTAAACCGGCTCGAATTTGAGTATGAAATCCCTTTAGAAGACGCGCAGCAGCTATTGAAGGATCTCAGCATCAGCCGGTTGGAAAAAACCCGTTACAAAATTCCCTGTGCCGGATATGAATGGGAAGTAGATGTTTTTGCAGGTGCCAATGAAGGCCTGATTGTGGCAGAGATTGAACTGACAAATGCGGATGCCATTTTTGAAAAGCCGGATTGGGTAGCTTCAGAAGTAACGCATGATTTCCGCTATCTCAATACGCATCTTGCTGCACATCCGTTTAGCAGCTGGAAGGATGTTTAATTCGGTGGGGAAGTGAAATCGGAGATGTGAAACGTGAGCAATAGGCAATAGGCAATGGGCAATAGGCAATCTATTCCCTCTTCGGCCATTCGTTCGTATAAAAGCAACCGTTAAGATGTTTGGTTTGTTTTTAAAGTTGTGAGCCTTCAGTTCGGTGGAGACACCAAACTGTAGGGTGCGGGATGAGCAGCCCATCAATTTACAATCAATCATCCTTGTGCAACTTCGTGTCCTTCGAGCCTTTGTGGTTCAAAAAAAATCTGCAATAGGCAATAGGCAATCAAAATTTTTCCCTCACTTTTGGGCATAAAAAAATCCCCGGAACTTAATGGGAGGCTTCTCTTAATAAATACGCCTGTTTCTACGCAGTAGAGAGCAGAGAACCCTGTCCTGACGAAGGAAGGATACTCTCCCATCCCGTATGTACGGGACTGTGTAGTACCATCGGCTTTACTTCAATTTGCAATCTTCCATCAAAGATCTTCCATTCCTTTTGGGCAT
>JBGSNV010000147.1:0-8925 GCA_041739485.1 Chitinophagaceae bacterium | reverse complement strand
TACTGCCTGATAGCGGCTTACCAATGCCGGATTTCCGGTATTTGCAGTAGAACGCCTTCGGTCGCTAACCGTTACAAGAACATTACCAAGGTGATTACTTAACTCAAAGAACTTATTGCCACGTTCAAAAGTACGGGCTTTACCGGTTATATCTCCTACCGTAATGATATTTTCCGGCGCAGGGTTTGATAAATTAACAGCCACCTGATACAACCCAAGCCTGCTGCTGCCATACAGGTGTACCTCCCGCTGCCATAGGCCTGCACCATCATTGGTATAGGTACTCATCACATTACCTGAAGCATCACGCACATAAATGGTCTCGGCACCATTTACACTCTTTAAAATACGGTTACCGCCTGCATCGTAGCGGTAACTGATGATGGTGCCATTGCTTTTGTAAATGCTGTCTATTTTGCCGTATACCGTCCAGGCAATGTGCGTAATGCTATCTGAACTATCGCGGATGAGGTTGCCTATGGCATTGTAACCATAGTTATCTACGGGCTGATTTTCAAGATCTGTATCAAAATCACCAGTTGAAGACCACGTATCTCTTACCCGGTTTAAACGGTTGGTACCTGCTGTATAAAAATATCTTAATACATCCATTTTACCAATGCCGCCTGAAGGCCGCATACCAAACCTGGTTACATCAACTATATTGCCATTTTTATCATATTCAAACTTTTCGGTAGAAGAATTATCTGCCCAGAAACGAAGCGTATTTGTATTTCGGAATGCCTGAGGGAAGGATTCTGCTATTGTTAGTCTGTTTAATTGATCATAACTATATAATCGGGTGTATTCCGTATAATTTCGGCCTGTTTTATTAGGGGCTGTCAACGAGGGGATATTGGTAGTTGTACCGGCTATATTGCCATTAAAAAGGGCTCTGTAATAAAAGGTATCCTGCTCAAAAATAGGCTGCTGCTGTAAATCTATCTGTATAAAAAACTTTAAAATACTCCCTCCGGCAGGCCTGTAGTCTTTATGGTTATAATGCAATGCAAACCCAAATGCATCGGCTGCTACAAGACTATTGTCGGCATAGCCGGGTACCGGTGATGCAGTAGGTGTGGCATCTTTACCCATATCATCATTCCCGCCATTTCTAAACAGCCCGGTGCTGTTTACGCCCTTTAGCCAGCCTTCGGCAGAAAACATGCGGCAGTGGTTTATGGGTTATGATGCGTGAGACACGGCACTACGACATCGAAAACACATAGCAGGGCAAAGGGCTTTACAAGACCCGCTCACAGACCGGTTTATTTATAAGGCACAAGTTACCTGCCTGCGGCAGAACACCTGGGCCCGTAAGTTATGGCAGCACTACGTTTAGAAAATAAAGCCAACATTTTATACAAAATCTCCCTTTTGCCAATAAATGAATATTTTCGTACTTGTTACTGGTAATGAGGTGTGTCCTGATGATAGGAATAAAGCGGCAATCATTTTCTGATTTCATCCACTCATAAAAATAAGATTATGTCAATTAGCTATGTTTCAGATGATTCCGGCAATACCATTGCTGTACAAATACCCATTGAGGATTGGAACCTTTTAAAAAAGCAATACCCTGGTGTGGAAGCCATTCAGGAAAGTTTACCACAATGGCAAAAGGATATGATTGATAAACGCCTGCAGGCCATTGAAGATAATCCCGCAAGGCTCAGACCCATTGAAGAACTCTATGAAGAATTAGATGCGGAAGATTAACCATAGTGTGTGTGGGATGGGTGAACCAGGGCATGGAGGGCTTTACATTGCCCGTTCACAGACCGGTTTATTTACCAGTCACAGGTGACCTGCCTGCGGCGGAACACCTGCGCCTGTAAGCGAAAACATATGCCCGTAAAAGTAGAACTTCTAAACAGGCAACCCGGCGTAGCAACATCCCTGACATGATAGTCTTTTGGAAAGATCCTAAGCAATCCCCTGCTGCCGCCTTCCTCAAAAAGGACAAAGGGTTCTTTTAAAATAAAGGGATCGTGCTATAAGGTTTACATCAAAAAAAATCGCTTCCGGTCAGGAAACGATTTTAATATGATTATTCAATGCTTTAAAACCTAAAGTACACCATCCAGCTTTTCTTTAGCTTCAGGGGCATTGGAACGACGGGCTCCAATAAAGCGGGCTTTCCAGTAACTATCCGATAAATCGCTGATCGTAACTCCCTGTGAGGAACTTGAGTGTACAAATTTATCATTTTGCAGGTACATGCCCACATGACTTACGCCCCCTCTTGTATTGAAAAAAACAAGATCTCCTTCTTTTAAATCATCCACCGAAATGGCTTCGGAACTCATGTATTGCTCTCTTGCAGTTCGCGGCAGGGCCCAACCAAAGGCATAGTTGCCAAGTACCTGCATAAAAGCAGAACAATCAATCCCTTTTGCGGTAGTACCCCCATATCTGTACCGGGTACCATACCACTTATCGATGGTACTGTACAACGCCACGTTGGTCAATTTTTCCACCCGCTCATTCAGCATGATGGCGTATTTGAACTGGAACGGTAAAAAAGTTTCGAGCGCTACTCCTAAAGATTGTTTCAGGTTGCTCCCAATCAGGTTCATGGTTCTTTTAAAGGCAGACTCAGACTCCTGTTCTTCTTTTTTAATGCTTACCGGATCCGATCCATTACCACCCGGAAGGGCGATACGGTTTGTGGTTCCCTTTTCTGAAACCGGCACAGGATCCTTTTTGTCAGCAGTCTGAGCATTCAGAACAGCTACCATTGCAAGCAGTAGTGCTGTACCTGAGATTTTTTTTAATATCCCCATCAAACGCTTTTTTTTAATTTATTATTTAGGAAAGACAATGCAATAACGTATGCATTATTCTTATATTTTCCAGTTCTTTAAAACACCTGTTTATTATTCGTATATTTCAAATTATGGAGCAATCCATAAAAAATTACGGCGACGGGCAAAGTTAGGAGAATTATCCACAAAATAATCACTCCATAAAAAAATTATATATCGCTATAAATCAATCATTTATAAATATTCAAGCCGATAAAACAGAAACCCTCCGGTATTTTTTATACCAACAACATGGGTACAACTTCTGCTGTTTTTACCCGTTTTTTTAGGCTTATTTTGCAATAAAAGTTTTTTCCAGATATGAATCCGTTTTCGCATTTACATGTTCACACTCAGTTTTCCCTGCTCGATGGCGCCGCACAGATTTCATCCCTTTTTGCCAAAGCACAGAAATTCAATATGCCGGGTTTGGCCATTACCGACCATGGTAATATGTTTGGGGTGTTCGATTTTGTAAATGAAGCGTGGAAAAAAACAAAGGTTGTCGGAAAAAATCCGGATGGCAGCGATCGGCTCGAGCCGGTTGTAAAACCCATTGTGGGCTGCGAATTCTACGTTGTAGAAGACCGGCACCGTAAAATATTTACCAAAGATGACAAAGATGTCCGCTATCATCAGGTTTTGCTTGCCAAAAATGCGGTGGGCTATCAAAATCTGATCAGATTGACCTCGCTTGGATATATCGAGGGGATGTACAGCAAATACCCACGGATTGATAAAGGGCTGATTGAAAAACACCGCGAAGGCCTGATTGCAACCACCTGTTGTATTGGCGCCTATGTTCCGAGAACCATTCTCAAATATGGCGAGGAGGCGGGTGAAGCGGAATTTAAATGGTGGCTCGATCTTTTTGGAGACGACTATTTTATAGAGCTGCAAAGACATGAGATTCCTGCACAGGAAACCGTGAACAACCTTTTATTGAAATGGGCTACCAAATATAATGTGCCGGCTATTGCTACCAACGATAGTCATTATACAGAAAGGACAGACGCCAATGCCCATGATATCCTGCTTTGTATCAATACCGGTGAAAAGCAGGCCACACCTGGTTTTGATGATTTTGGAGATGATGATGTCCTGCAAAAAAACCGGCGTTTCAAGTTTCCCAACGATCAGTTTTATTTTAAGTCCCCAGCCGAAATGGCGACCTTATTTGCCGATGTGCCGCAGGCCCTCGACAATACCAATATGATTGTGGACAAGGTAGAGGTCCTGAATTTAAAAAAGGACATTTTACTCCCAAACTTCCCGGTACCGGCAAGTTTTAAGATCCACGCCGATGATGTGCTCAATCAGTGGGAGTACCTTAAACATCTCACCTACGAGGGTGCCAATAATCGCTATGGAGGTATTGATGCTGTTACCGAAGAACGGCTGACTTTTGAATTGCATACCATCAAAACGATGGGGTTTGCGGGCTACTTTTTAATTGTAGCTGACTTTATCAGGGCGGGCAAAGATCTTGGCGTATTTGTAGGACCCGGCCGGGGTTCAGCCGCAGGTAGCGTGGTGGCTTATTGTATTGGCATCACCAATATCGATCCCATTAAATATGGATTGCTTTTCGAACGATTCCTGAATCCTTCGCGGAAAAGCATGCCGGATATCGATACGGACTTTGACGATGAAGGCCGGCAAAAAGTAATTGATTATGTAGTAGAAAAATATGGCAAGGAACAGGTGGCTCAAATTGTAACCTATGGTACGATGGCTGCCAAGATGAGCATTAAAGATGTAGCAAGAGTACTCGACCTGCCTTTATCAGAAAGTAACCTGCTCGCCAAACTCGTACCCGACAAGCCCGGAACCGTTCTTGGCCGGGTACTGAAAGCCCCGATCACCAAACGGGAAGGGGAAAAATCACTCGAAGAAAAAGAAGGATATCAGCCGGAAGACATTGAAAATGTTCGGAAATTACGTGAAATCTATAAGGGGAACGACCTCCGCAGTCAGGTATTGATTGAAGCCGAACGGTTGGAAGGTTCTGTTAGAAATACCGGATTGCATGCAGCAGGCATCATCATTGCCCCGCAGGATCTCACCACCCTTATTCCTATTTCTACAGCAAAGGACAGCAGCCTTTGGGTAACACAGTTTGAAGGAAAGATCATTGAAGAGGCCGGCGTTATTAAAATGGACTTCCTCGGGTTAAAAACACTCTCGATTCTAAAAACCGGTCTTGATCTGATTCGTGAAAACCATGGAGAAGAGATCAACCTCGACGAACTACCGCTCGATGATGAACTCACCTACCTGTTGTATCAGAAAGGGGAAACCAATGCCACGTTTCAATTTGAAAGTGCGGGGATGCAGAAACACCTTCGTGACCTGAAACCCGATCAGTTTGAAGACCTGATTGCCATGAACGCGCTTTACCGGCCGGGACCCATGCAATACATTCCGAATTTCGTAGCCCGTAAACATGGTCGGGAACCGATTACCTACGACTTACCGGAAATGGAAGAATACCTGGCAGAAACCTATGGTATTACCGTTTATCAGGAACAGGTAATGTTGCTTAGTCAAAAGCTTGGTGGTTTTGATAAAGGGGATGCCGATAACCTGCGGAAAGCAATGGGTAAAAAGGACCGGAAAAAACTGGATAGCATGAAAGCGCAGTTTATTGACGGAGCCATGGCCAAGGGATTGCCACAGGACAAACTGGAAAAAATATGGACCGACTGGGAAGCATTTGCACAATATGCCTTTAACAAATCGCATGCTACCTGTTATGCTTTTGTTGCCTATCATACCGGATACCTTAAGGCACACTACCCAAGCGAATACATGTCGGCTGTACTCAATCATGCCGGAGATATTGCCAAGATTACCTTCTATATGGAGGAGTGCCGCAATATGGGCATTAAGGTTCTTGGTCCGGATATCAACGAATCGAAAAAGGGATTTGCGCCCAATATGCGGGGGGAGATTCGTTTCGGGCTTGGCGGGCTGAAAGGTGTGGGGGATTCAGCCATTGAAAGCATCATTGCAGAAAGAAATGCCAATGGTAAGTTTACCGATATTTTTGATTTCATTAAACGCGTCAATCAGCGCGCCGTTAACAAAAAATCATTGGAAAGCCTGGCTTATGCAGGGGCCTTTGATTGTTTCCCCGAATTGCACCGAGCCCAATACTTTAATATCCCGAGAGGCGAAAAAGAAACCGGATTAGATAAAATCGTTAAGTTCGGTAACATGAGTCAGCAATCTTCGGAAGATACTACTCATACCCTGTTCGGAAATTTGGATGAAGCCATTCAGATAGCCACTCCTAAAATATTACCAAGCGAACCGTGGACACTGACTGAACTTTTGAATTTTGAGAAGGAGGTCACCGGTATGTTCATCAGCGGGCATCCGCTTGATCACTTTTCGTTCGAAATCAGGCACTATGGGATTTCTAAACTTTCGGAACTGAATCAGATGCTGACCGATCCGGAAGCCAATCCAAGTACTTCAAGAACCTTCCGTTTTTCCGGATTGGTAACTGCTGCGGAAGAACGTACCACAAAAAGTGGAAAAAACTTTGGAAAGCTTACGCTTGAAGACTATAGCGGCAAAATAGAGTTTATGCTTTGGAGCGGTGATTATGCCAAATTCCACAAGTTTTTAAAAGTTGGTTTTACGGTTTATATGACCGGTAATATCAAGCCACGGCTACGTTACAACAGCAATCAGGAGCGGGTGCAGGATGGCTGGGAGTTTGCCATCGGGCATATGCAAATGCTCGAGACCCTGCGTACCCAATCCACCAAATCGCTTGAACTAAGCATTCATCCGGCGAGTATTAAAAACGGCATGGTTGATTTCTTACAAAAACAATTTCAAAAAAATAAGGGCGGCACTCTTCTTAAATTCAAAATACGAGACACTGAAAAAAATTATGACATTGAACTGAGTGGGTCTAAAAATATTCAGATTACCGATGAACTAGCTGCCTTTTTATTAGCCAATAATGATATCCAAACCAAAATCGTAATGATGAGCGGCGATTGATGCGGATACTTTCACAGCGGGTTAACAAAGCTGTATTTATATTGTAATCTAAAAACAAAGAACTTTCAATCAAATAGAAACGGTATGAAACAAAAAGTACAATCCTTAAGCTTGTTTATAGTAGCCTTGCTATGGACGGGAATGCAATTAAAGGCACAAAAAAATCCGGGAGATCCCTTGCCCTTGGATCCCAAAGTAAAGATCGGCAAACTCGAAAATGGCCTGACTTATTATATCCGGCAGAATAAAAAACCGGAGCAAAAAGTAGAATTGCGTTTGGTCATAAATGCAGGTTCTATTCTTGAAGACGACGATCAGCAGGGTCTTGCGCACATGGCGGAACATATGGCTTTTAACGGCACTAAGAATTTCAAGGAAAATGATATTGTAAGTTATCTACAAAGCATTGGCGTAGGTTTTGGAAATGATCTGAATGCTTATACAAGTTTTGATGAAACGGTTTACATGCTTCCGATTCCAACCGACAAACCCGGGAATGTGGAAAAAGGATTTCAGATTTTGGAAGACTGGGCGCATCAGGTTAGCTATACCACCAAAGACATTAATGATGAGCGCAATGTTATTCTCGAGGAAAGCCGGCTCGGACAAGGGGCACAGGAAAGAATGCGCCGCAAATGGCTACCCGGATTACTGGCAGGTTCAAAATACGCCAACCGCTTACCAATAGGTCAGGACAGCATCATCAAAAATTTTGAACCGGATGCTATTCGTCGCTTTTATAAGGATTGGTATCGCCCCAACCTGATGGCTGTTATTGTGGTAGGCGACATTGATCCGGCACAGGCAGAAACCATGATTAAAAAACATTTTGCAGGCATTAAAAACCCTGCCAACATGCGGGAACGAAAGCAGGAAATTCTAAAACCATACGCCCAAAGTGAAGGCGTTGTGGTTACGGATAAAGAAGCGACGAATTATAGTGCTTCTGTTTATTTCAGCCCGAAAAAAGTGGAGCAATCCACTACCCTTCAGGGATACAAAGAGGATATTATCAAATCACTTTTCAGCAGCCTTATCAATCAGCGTATGCGGGAATTGACTCAAAAAGAAAATCCACCGTTTCTTGCTGCAGGCCTTGGTTTTGAGTCGATAGCAAGAGGATACGAACTGCCTTTTGTTTCGGTTTTTGTAGGAGAAAATAGTGCAGAAAAATCAATATCCGCTGCACTTGTAGAAGTTGAACGGGTAAAGCGCTTTGGATTTACCGAAGCTGAACTCGATCGTCTGAAAAAAGCCACGCTTGCTGGTATTGAACGTCAATATAATGAGCGGGACAAGTCTGAATCAGACGGGTTTGTAGAAGAATATATTCGTCATTTCCTGGAAGGAGAAGCGATTCCGGGTATTGAAAATGAGTACAATTATTACAAGCAATTGATGCCTGAAATAAAACTGGAAGATCTGAACGCCTATGCAAAAACCATCACATCAAACGATGACCAATTTTTTGCCATGTTCATGGGACCGGAAGAGGAAGACAAAAGCAAACTGCCTTCCGAAGCCGATTTGATTGCGATCACCAATTCGGTATCAAAAATGGAGATCAAGCCTTACGAGGAAAAAGCCATTGCCGAAAAGCTCTTATCCAAAATGCCAAAGGCGGGTAAAATAGTAAAAGAAACCAAGGATAAGGTATGGGACGCCACCGTTTGGGAACTCAGCAATGGTGTGAAAGTGACCTTAAAGAAAACCGATCTGAAAAACGATCAGATTCTGCTTGGCGCACGCAGGGCAGGTGGTACAAGCAACTACGGTATTGAAGACAAATACAATGCAAATTATGCCACCGGCGTAGTGGATGCAATGGGTATTGGCGAATTCAGTCCGACCGATTTGCAGAAAACGTTGAGTGGAAAGGTAGCAAATGCCCGGGTGGTTCTTTCCTCTACTTTCGATGGATTTAGTGGCAGCAGCAGTGTAAAAGATGCCGAAACCATGCTTCAGTTGCTGTATCTGCGCGCAACGGATCCCCGAATGGATACCTCACTTTTCCGTTCCTGGATACAACGCAACAAGGCGCAGATGACTTTTGCAATGGCAAGCCCTCAAACCGCTTTTGTGGATAGTGTCATCAATA
>JBGSNV010000145.1:0-2123 GCA_041739485.1 Chitinophagaceae bacterium | reverse complement strand
TCAGGCCTTTCCAGGTGCCATCCCATCCTTGCCCCGGATTGGATGAGGTAAATATTTTTTCGCCATAGCGATTGAAAACGCTGAACTCATAAGAAAGCACTTTACCAAAAACGAGGGGGCGAAAAAGATCGTTCAATCCATTTCGGTCGGGTGTAAAGGCATTGGGGATATAGACGCCTTCCATGCAGTTTTTTAATAGGATGCTAATCGTATCCCTGCCGGAACAATTATTATTATCCGTAACCAATAAGGAGTAACTGCCCGGTTTTTCTATCTGAATGGTAGTTTGATTGCTACCTGTTGACCATTGGTACGATTGGAAGGGTGCTGTCGTTTTCAGTGTGAGTTTTTCATATTGGCATAAGCTATCGGTTGGGGGTAAAAAACCGGAGGGAAGAGGTAATTGTGCAAGTATTTGCATCGTATCGGAGGCAGTGCAACCATTTGTATCCCATACTTGCACAAAATAGGGGCCATTTGCTGCGGCATTGAAGGTTGCAGTTCTACTTCCATCCTGCCATTGGTATCGGCTAAACAAGCCGGGGTTCAGCAGAATATTGCTTCCGGCACATACGCTTTTATCTGAGCCAATATTGGGTAGTGGCAGCGCAAAAACGTTTGTAATCAGCACGGTGTCGGCAGTGGTGCAACCGTTGGTGTCTGCTACAGCAAGGATGTATGTCCCCTGTTGCAAGGCTTTGATGGTATCGGTGTTCGAACCGGTGTTCCATAAATAAGAAGCATATCCCGTCGGAGCGGTTAAGGTTGCGGTGTCCCCTGCACAAAGATTTTGGTTGGGGCCAAGCGAAAAGTTACGGGCAGCAATTACTTGCATGTTCAGTGTGTCGAGCCGGGTACAACCGTCAGCATTTGTTGCCCGTAATGCAAAAGAAGCATTGCTGTTGAGTACACTTTGTAATAATCTGTTTCCTGAGACGATGGTTTGTGAAGTAAGGTTCTTCCATTGATACGACGTAAACCCATCGGAGGCGAGCCGTTGAAAAGAGGATCCTGTACAAACAGCGGAATCCGGGCCTGCTGAAAGGGTTGGAACTATTGACATAAAAATTTCAAGGGTATCCGAAAGCGGGGCACCACAAGCATTATCAACTGATATAGAATATTTCCCGGGTTTGGATACCCATATAGAATTGTCAGTGGATCCAGTGCTCCACTGGTAACTGGCAAAGCCTGCTCCAGCATTTAAAAGGATACTATCGCCCGGACAAAGGGTGGTGTCGGAACCAAGGTTTATGGTACTTGTAACTGGTGCCACATTAATAATTAAGCTGTCTTCAAGTATTGAACAGCCGGTCAATATTTTTACTTTAACGATATGGTTACCAGGAACCTTGAATCTAACTTTAAGGGTATCTTTTTTTTGTTCAATCACATCTAATATCTCCTTATTAATTTGCCATTGAGGTATTAAGCTACATGTGTTATTGGTTTTTGCAATAAAGCTTTGTATAACTGATGGATCACAAATTTGTAAAGGTCCGGATAAACTAAGGGTGTTGCATTCTAAATCATTTTTACATAACAATTCTGATTCGGTAATGCCAAATTTCGTAGGCTGTAAAACAATAGGCAATGAGGTGAATGATGTAAAATTAAACGCTGACAATTCAATAGCTATGACTTTCTCAGTAGTATATACTTCTTTTGGCTTCAGAGGGAATGGTTCGCTATAACAATTGCCTAATTTCCCTTCCTGTGTAAATTTAGCCAGAAAATTTTCGGTTGCTGTCGGGTCATTGTTTGGAGTTCTAAAACCTAAAACAATCGGGCTGCCGATGGAAGTATGCATCATACTGATGCTGTTATAATATCCATCAACTGGTTCAACAAGTATGGAGTGTAATATTTCTAAATTTTCATCCAATTGAATTTTCAAAAGTTTTACATCCATTGATATCTCATTATAAGATGGGGTCAAAATATCGGTGGTTCCATTCCAAAAATTTGCCGTAATAGACCCTGAACTAGGCTCAAGATCAATCATTTTTTCAGGTTTGCCTTTCTTATCGAAAATTGCTGCCAATATAAAGGATTTACCTGCTTTGAAACCTGCTCCTAAAAAGTAGAATTTTTCTTTGTGAAAATTTAATTTATAAACAGGT
>JBGSNV010000132.1:0-9805 GCA_041739485.1 Chitinophagaceae bacterium | reverse complement strand
TGCACGGGCAAGCATTAAATCTGAAAGTGCTCTTGCTATTCTTCCATTTCCATCATCAAAAGGGTGGATAATAATAAACCAGAAGTGAGCAATTGCAGATTTTAGAACCGGGTCAATTTTGCTATTGTTGTTGAACCATTTTAAAAATCTGTCCATTTCTTCTTTTACTCTGTTTGCAGGAACAGCCTCATAGTGAACTTTTTCTTTTCCCATTGCTCCTGAAACTATTTGCATCTCACCTGTTCGATATCGACCAACTTCAATTTTGTGCAATCCACTATGTCCAGTCGGGAAAAGTGCCGAATGCCATCCAAACAAACGTTTATTTGTCAAAGGCTTCTGATAGTGTTGGGTTGCATCGAGCATCATCTCTACAACACCTTCTACGTTTCTGTTTGTTGAAACAAGTCCGGCTATGTTAATACCTAACCGTCTTGCAATAGATGAACGGACTTGATCATAGTCGAGTTTTTCTCCTTCTATTTCAGACGATTTAATAACGTCAAGCGTAAGTGTTGTTAGTGTTGCCTCTTCTTTAGCCGCAAAACCGAGTGTGTTCATCTGTCCGATAATCTTGCCCTGCAGATTACGTACTTCACCAAATATAGCATTGATGTCTGTTTCCCGCCAGGTGAAGTCTGTCCAGTTTTTGTATTCATAAATGTATTTAGCCACTTTTCGAAATAGTTGTTGCGGCAAAAATAGGCATTATTTACCGCAATAATGCGGTGAATATTAGAATGAATCTCCGCAAGTCAAACCCATTCTAAGGCAGTTTTTCTGAGTTGCTCCGGTTTATCCACTAATACGAATTTTCTCAAAAACATTACCTACAACATACACGGCTTGGATGTGGCTGGAATTTCCTGTTCCTTCAGCCCGGCCCAAACCTTCGGGCCGCTGCCCGGTAATGATATAAAAGTTGATGATTAGAAATACGGTGTAGCTTTGATTATCAGCCCGAAGGACCGCCCAATAGAAAACTAATTGTTGAGAAATTGTTCGTCAGCCAGACATAGTGCGAAGTCGATTGTTGTACGCATAGTCCATTAGTCTTAATGTGCAAAAGAGTTACGTTAAAAAGGTACTTTACGAGTTTAGATTCAACGCAAAAAAGACATTTCTTTATATTTTACGAACTTAGCATAAGCTTATTTATTTTTTACGGATAGAAATATTTATCCGTACCGTTTAAAATATCAACTGGTCTTAAAGTACGTAATTAGTTTGGATTATTGTCCTTGTCTACCTGTCTTAAAAAGAAATACAATCTTTCGATTGAGAAAGCATAAAATGAGCAGACTAAAGTGTGCACGATTATAAACAAAATGTCACTCGTAAGTTTAAAAATTGACAATATCCAGGCAGTAGGTTCGGCTAATATGAAGTACATGTAAAATAGGAATAGCCAAAGCCAATTCCTACTATTCGCTCTTTCGTCTGTGCTCAAGACTACAAATCCCACAATGCTTATCAACAGGAAGATTGCAAAGGCAACAATCAGTCGTTTGTAATTTATTTTTGCGAGTAAAGAAGGTGGTATCATATGCGTACAACGGACAGGTATTGCTGCAGGTGTTGAATTCATTGCTCATCCTGCACGGAATTGCTGCCTAATAATGATTTAAAAGTAAAAGATAAAAATTAAAAGCTCAACAGAATTTCGTCTGCCGGAACCGCTGCCGATAGTGAACTACAGCCGAAGATTAGAACGTTCAGCCACACTTGAAGCAATACCAATGTTAGCAGAAGTATTATCGCTCTGAACATTCCATCAAGTCGTTTACATAAGTTCTTTTCTATACATATTTTGAAAATCTTTTTCACATCCAATTGTCGTTTTTTCAGATTTTATAGTTTTAAAAAAAATGAAAATAGCGAAAATAAATGCAGCTAAAAACTCCCAATAAATTCCATCTCTGTACTTAATTATATAGTAAAGAATTGTAGACAATATTACCGCCCAAATAATTGGAGCAACAAAAAGTCTACTTCTGGATGGTTTACCGATAAACTCTCCATTTTTCAATGCTTTACTATATCTAGGTAACCCTACAAATATTGGTAATAAAATTTGTCCAAGTGTAAATGCAAATAGAACCTGTCCTAACATAAACCATAAAAAACTGTAAACATATTCCATAATAAAAAATTATTTAGTTAATAATCATCCATTTCAATATATGCGAATGTTGCTGAAATAATCATTGCTACTTTCATTGTTGCTTTATAATATTCTGTTCCTAGTAGCATAAGATAAATTAATACACCTGAAATTAAAACTAAAATTATAAGTAAAATGAGTCCTGTAAGTTTTTTATAATTTGGAGCTACTCTTGTCCCTACGGCAATAAAAGCATAACCACCGGCAGCATCTGCAATAATTGGAACTATTTTCTGAATCCAAAATATTAAGCTAAATTTATCGTCTGTTTGATTTAATAATCCCATTAGGACAACTACTAAAAGGGAAAAGGCATATGCACCCAATGCTGCTGGAATTACTCCTATCCATTTAAGCCAATTTAATTTTGTGTTATTCATTGTTGATTTGAACTTGAAAGTGTATCAAAATATTTCTGCTAACTCGGTATTATGTGGAACTAAATTTTAAGCCTTTTTTCTAACCTATTGATTCTCCCTAGTGCCCAATGCGCATTTTTAAATATGAGTTCCACATATGACCCTGGCGAAATATATTTTTTTCAGGAGAAAATGAGGTATTCCGCTTGATTGAAAAGCTATTTTAGGGCTTTCAATCCCAAATTCCTGTCTGCTTCTATCGGTTGGCAATCATATACCTTTCCCGACCCCTAATCTACAATCCTTCCTGCTCGCTGAAATTAATCAACCTTTTGCACAGAGGCACCCCTCTCCTTTCGGGGAGGGGAAGGGGGTGGGGCTAATCCTCATCCCTCATTCACTTTCCCGATTTCATCAGCTTCTTCTGCAGCAGCAAGTTCTTCAGTTGGGGTTTCTTTTTTGCCAAAGAAAAACTTTTTGATACCGGCACCCGCTCCCACAAGACCCAATAAGATCAATTTCCAGAATTTGAGAATCACTGTAAAAAATCCGGCTTTTGCAAGGAGTTTGCCGGCTACTAAACCACCTACGGTATAGGCAGCTACTTTATCGGTATTGTCATTATAATCTTCATACCGGTTGCCTTCGGTAAATGCTGCCATCTGCAAAACATTGGGAACATCCTTTTTTACAAGATCAAGGTTGTCCATTTCCGCAATCGCATTTAATGAAAGTACGCCTCTGCGGCCCAATACCCGTACATCATAGTTTAAGGTATTGGTTTCGTTATCCTGAAACTGCAATTCCTTAGCCCAATGCAGCACTTTTTGTTTGTTGTCGTAAAAAGGCTTTTGTGCCCATCCCACCATGTGGATGCTGCCATAACCCATTTCCTGCCGCGCTTTGTTGATTTCCTTTTCATCGGCAAGCATGTCCTTCAGCAGTTCTTCGTAATCCATGTCTGCGGCATCATTATCTTTTACATATCCCATATCATCAAAAGTGATGGCAAAGGCATAACTGCTGTCTTTAAGCGGACCGCCGTATTCGGGGAATAACATACCTAATACCGTGGCATCTTCGGGGTTACCCCATAGGTCTTCGAGTACCAAACGGCTTTGACGGGCATCGAGGTATTTGAATCCTTCAGGTACATTGATCGTGGCGAAATCTTCCAATTTGATCAATCCGGTTTGGTAAATCAAAGATTGGTTAATGGAGTCAGCACGTTGCATCATTTGGGCAAACAGCGCATCTTCGGAAAGGGATTCGGGTGCATTTTGAGCAAACAGGCTTGAGCTCCACACAAGCATGGCCAAGAGGGCATTGAATTTCATTGGTGTTGTAATTTTGTTAAGAATTATTTTCAAAATTAAAGGGAAATATCTATTCGAAATCCAGATAATAAAAAAATATTTTTCGGAGTTTGCTGCCCCACTAAAGGAGAGACGTGAACTCTGTTTTACCGGTGCGATCTTTAGGGTAACAGGGCAATGCCTTTTATTTTAGACCATATAGCATCTTTTTTACCTATACTTTTGCTGCATGGAAACAAGCTATCAGCGATACCTGAGTGTTGTGGTACCCGTAATGAACGAAGAGGATAATGTGCTTCTGATGATTGATGCGGTGGAAGCCGCTGTTGGGCAATATGATTATGAATTGATTTTTGTGGATGATGGCAGCAGCGATGCTACCCGCGAACGCATCAAATCAAGGCTGACTGGTCGCATTAAACTGGTAGAACTCCGCAAAAACTATGGGCAAAGTACTGCCATGACCGCGGGTATTGATCATTGTACCGGCGAGTTTATTACCATGCTCGATGGTGACTTGCAAAATGATCCCTCCGATATCCCGATGATGCTTGAAAAGTTGATTGCCGAAGACTGGGATGTGGTGGCTGGCAACCGCGCTAACCGGCAGGACGGCGTTTTTTTACGGAAAATACCGAGTAAGATTGCCAATGCACTCATCCGCAGATGGACCGGTGTCTATATAAAAGATTATGGTTGTACCCTCAAGGTGTTTCGGGCTGAAATTGCGCAGGAGCTTGGTTTGTATGGAGAACTCCACCGGTTTATCCCGGTATTGGCGGCCATGCAGGGCGCCCGCATTACACAGGTAGATGTAAAGCATCATGCCCGGCGGTTTGGCAGCAGCAAATATGGTATCGGTCGTACCACAAGGGTAATGAGCGATTTGCTGACGATGGTTTTCTTTCGCAAATACATTCAAAAACCGATGCACCTGTTTGGCGGGGTAGGTTTTCTGCTGATGTTTATCGGGGGTATTATTAATTTATACCTGCTTATCCTTAAGCTCATGGGCGAGGATATAGGTGGCCGCCCGCTATTGGTGGTGGGTATGATTTTTTTACTTGGTGGCATTCAGTTACTCACTGTGGGTATTGTTGCCGAAGTAAGTATCCGTAATTATTTTGAGGGCACAGGCCGTAAAACCTACAACGTAAGGAAGTTGTGGGAGAAGCTGGGGTAGCATTTAACCATCAATAAAAAATAAGGACATGGCTTTTCAGACCTTTCAGGCAACTGCTTCTAATGGATTTAAGTTTGGGCTGTTTATGCTGTTGAAGCTGCCAAGTGCTTTTTTCTGTGGTGTCCGTTTGCATCAAATAGACCCGGAAAAAGCAGTGGTTTCGGTTCCTTATAAATGGTTAAGTCAGAATCCTTTTAAAAGCATCTATTTCGCTTGTCAGGCTATGGCGGCAGAAATGAGTACCGGGGTGTTGGCCATGGGGCATCTGCAGGACCGTAAGCCTGCTGTAAGCATGTTGGTAACCGGGTTGCAGGCACAATACCTGAAAAAGGCTACAGAACGTATTTATTTCACCTGTACGGATGGCGATGCTGTAAAGGCTGCTATTGAAAAAGCCATATCAACCGGAGAGCCCCAAAGCATCGGAATGCAATCGGTAGGGCGTACCTCGGCCGGGGAAGTTGTAAGTGAGTTTATGATTACCTGGAGTTTTAAGGCGAGGAAGTAAATGGTAGTCCTTTAGCCTTTTATTTCTATGATATAATTCCGCAACTGCTCCACTACCGTCACATTACGAAGGTGGATATCCTTATTGCTTTTCAATTTTACTTTCAAAAAACCACCGCTTAGCAATTTGTAGGCTTCCACGGCCTGTTCTTCATTATAAAAGCAGGCATTCCAATCCTTGAGTTCATCGCTGTAAGCCATGCGAATCGATCCCGTAGTTTCCATTTTTACCGGGGTAGGGAACCAATCCGTTTCGGGTATAGTAATTTCGTTTTCCGATGAAAACCGGTAGAATGCTTCGAGGAAATCGAGGTAGTTCAGCACCCGGGCTTTAATTTGTTCCGGGGTTTCGGCCAGTTCTGGTTTATTTCTGAATGCGTGGTATTCCCGGTTGAATGGATCCTGTAAGGGGTTGCCAACGCTTTGTGTCATATCCAGTTTTGCAAAAGGCTCTGAATAACGGCCATTGGCTTGACGCATCAACGAGAGGTTCATCGATCGTCCTTCAAGAGATTCTACCTGCATCACCACCAAATGTTTTCTCACCGCTTCCAAATAAGCGGAGTCGGGGACCATCCATATTTGTTTGTCCTTTGGCTGATAACTCCATTTGCCGGCAAAATAGCCCCTCAGGGCTGCACCATGAAAGGTACTGTCTTCCAGCAGACGGATATAGGAATAGGGCGCAATGTCTATATCGTCCACATTTTCTACATAACCGGTTACGATCCAGGTGGATGCGGTCAATTGGGTATCGCCGTTCTTTTGGGGAGCATCGGGTGCGTTGCAGGAAAATGCTGTAACCGCTAGTAGCAGTGACAGCATAAAAGGTTTTGTTGTCATGATTTTTTTTATTCGTTTACGGCAGCAATACCCGGCAGTACTTTGCCCTCGAAATATTCGAGCATGGCGCCGCCTCCGGTGCTAACGTAGCTTACCTTGTCGTCGTATCCAAATTTATTCACCGCAGCCACACTGTCGCCCCCACCTACAAGGCTAAAGGCACCGTTTTCGGTTGCTTCGGCCACAGCATCAGCCACTGCTTTGGTACCTGCCTGAAAAACTTCCATTTCAAAGACGCCCATCGGGCCGTTCCAGAGAATGGTTTTAGAGCGGCGGATTACTTCTGCAAAAATCCCTCTTGCCTTCGGGCCAATATCAAGCCCCATCCAGCCATCGGGAATGGCGTCGCTTGGACGGACCATCGTTTCGGCATCGGCCGCAAATTTATCTGCAATCACACTGTCTTCGGGTAAGTGAATGCTTACGCCTTTATCGAGTGCTTTTTGCAACAGGTCGCGGGCTGTATCCAACCGGTCGTTTTCGCAAAGACTATTACCGATTTTTCCACCCCTTGCTTTCATAAAAGTATAGGCCATGCCACCACCAATGATTACATCGGTAGCTCTTTCGAGCAGGTTCTCAATGATCAGGATCTTATCGCTCACTTTAGCGCCACCTATGATGGCTGTAAAAGGCTTTTCAGATTGCTTCAACACCTTATTGGCTGCCTTTACCTCGCCTTCCATTACCCTGCCAAACAGCCGCTTGCCGGGAGTAAAGAATTCCGCAATCACAGCAGTACTTGCATGCGCCCGGTGCGCCGTGCCAAAAGCATCATTTACCCATACATCACCGAGTTTGCTTAGTTTTTCTGCAAAAGCCTTGTCTCCTTTTTCTTCTTCCTTGTAAAAACGCAGATTTTCCAGCAACAAAACTTCCCCGGGTTGCAGCATCGAAGCGGTCAATACCGCCTTTTCACCAATACAATCATCGGCAAAAAACACCTTGGTCTTTCCGCCAAGCAGTTCATGCAAATGATCTATCACATGATGCAATGAAAATTTATCTTCAGGACCCTCCTTGGGTCGGCCAAGATGGCTCATCAGAATTACAGCACCTCCGTCAGAAAGGATCTTCTCAATAGTGGGCAGGGTTGCCCACATCCGGGTATCGTCGGTAATGGCAAGGGTTTTTTTATCGAGTGGTACATTAAAATCGACCCGCACAAGGGCCTTTTGGCCGGAAAAATTGTAGGAAGAGAAATCAGTCATGGTAATTATTTAAAAAGCATATAATATGTTTTGGGGCAAAAAGAATAAGGGGTTGTGGTCGGAAGTATCATATAAACGGGATTTTATGAAAAATCCAATGCCAGGTTGAATAAACACCGGGCATTGGATGATTCAGAATCCTATCCGCGATATTTACTTGCTGATGAGTTCGGCAAAGTACTTCACGGTGCGAACCAACTGGCTCACATAGCTCATTTCGTTGTCGTACCAGCTTACTACGCGTACCAATTGGGTGTCGCCAGCGGTTTGTACCCTTGTTTGGGTGGCGTCAAAAAGCGAACCGAAACTGCTGCCAATGATATCGGTGCTTACAATTTCGTCTTCGGTATATCCAAAACTTTCATTGGATGCGGCCTTCATAGCTGCATTCAATTCTTCTTTGGTTACTGATTTGCCAATGATAGCGGTTAGTTCGGTAAGCGAACCGGTAATGGTAGGCACCCTTTGAGCGCTGCCATCGAGTTTGCCTACGAGGCTTGGAAGTACAAGGCCAATTGCCTTGGCTGCACCGGTGCTGTTGGGCACAATGTTCATTGCGGCAGCCCTTGCGCGGCGCAAATCGCCTTTGGCATGCGGGGAATCCTGTGTATTCTGATCGTTGGTATAGGCGTGGATGGTGGTCATCAGGCCGTTGACGATATTGTATTTTTCTTCGAGCACCTGTGCCATCGGAGCCAAACAGTTGGTGGTGCAACTTGCACAACTGATTACGGTTTCGCTGCCATCGAGGATGCTGTGGTTTACGTTGAAAACGATGGTTTTCAGGTCGCCTGTAGCCGGGGCCGAAATCACCACCCGCTTGGCACCTGCCGTAATGTGGGCTTCAGCTTTTGCTTTATCGGCAAAAAAACCGGTACACTCAAGCACTACATCCACATCATGGGTTCCCCAGGGAATTTCAGCAGGATTGCGCTGTGCATATACTTTTATTTCGTCGCCATTGACTACGATATTGTCTTCTCCGGCAGTTACATCTTCATTAAAACGGCCCTGCGCACTGTCATATTTCAGCAAATGTGCCAACACTTTCGGGCTTGTGAGGTCGTTGATTGCGACCACATCGATGCCGTCCATATTGTAAATTTGTCTGTATACAAGCCTTCCGATGCGGCCAAAACCATTGATTGCTACTTTAATCATAAAAAATAATTATGGTGAATTGTTTTAAAAATTGCAGGGCGAATTTACACCCTTTATCTGAAGAAAAATCGTATTATTATGAGGTTTAACTTTCGGGTAATTTGAGGTTGGTATAAAAAAAATAAAATTTATTTTGGTGGTATAAAATTTGCTCCTATTTTTGCACTCCGAAAAACAAAATGGCTCGTTGGTCAATCGGTTAAGACGCCTCCCTTTCACGGAGGAATGACGAGTTCGACTCTCGTACGGGCTACAAGGAGTCCCCGCAATTTGCGGGGATTTTTTTGTTATGTCCTGGACCGTATATGCTTTATTGAGTATCCATAGGAACTGGATTTATGTTGGTATTAGCAATGATGTAAAAAGAAGGTTTCATGAGCATTCAAGTGGTTGGGAGAAAACGACAGCTCCTTATAAGCCTTTTTTATTGATTGAATTAGCATGTTTTGAGACCAGAGTTGCAGCAAGAATTACAGAAAAGTGGTACAAAACAAGCTATGGCAAGCAAACTATAAAATTATTATTTACAGAGGGTTATCCTTTCACGAAGGAATGACAAGCCTGTCTGCCGATAGGTAGATTCGACTCTCGTACGGGCTACGATTAAAGGGCTGAAAACTTACACAGTAAGTCTTTCAGCCTTTTTTGATTTGCTGATTTTTCCTTCTATGCCAAGATGTAGAGACAATTTATTTTTGTATAAAAATTTTATTAGGTCCGGGCTTGAAAATTACTCTGGATTTTCCATACTTTTATTAGTCCCGGGAAGATTCAATGGACACATTGGTTTGTATTCTCACGACCCCAGCGTGGTCAAATGTTTGTAGCAAGAAATAGAATCCGAGGTTTAGGACTCCAGCGGAGTCCAATATTTAATCATCCGATTTTCGTCAGCCAAATGCAATGCCTTCGTTCGACTCCGCTGGAGTCAGGAAATACTTGCTGTCGTTTTTTTGCTACAAACATCGGGACTCCTCCGGAGTCGTTTTTCCCCTACAAAACCTAAGTGCGTAGCATGGCAGTAGAATTGATTTTAGATACACAAGGGATGCTGTAGCGAA
>JBGSNV010000119.1:0-65870 GCA_041739485.1 Chitinophagaceae bacterium | reverse complement strand
CCAAGAAAGCGATAAGTTCCTTCTCCGAGCAAATATTCGGCTACTATGGCCTCTTTTTCATGCTCACTTTTAATTGTAGTTTTCATGCATTTTACACTTTGTAAAGTGTAAACCTATTTCAGGATGAGACACTGTATCTGTTTCAGAATCCGCATTACCCAAAGTAAGAGCTTACATTAAGAATCAGGAGGAACATCACAAAAAGAAAACTTTTCAGGAAGAATTTGATCAGTTTATTCAAAAATATGGATTTCAAAAATTTTCTGAGTAAGGTTGGTCTGTTTGGCTAAAGCCAATCATTACTACTATTTATACCCCACCTGCTAAAGCAGGTGGGAATCGAAAATACAATTATAGCGACATTTTTAAAACAGCTTTTCCGGCTAAAGCCGGCTAAAATTACGACAGGCTAGTATTTTCAAAGTGGCTTATTGGGGCTTTAGCCCCATCAACAAATCAAATCTGAAGATCTGCTGGTTTTATCTGAATTAAAAGAATTAACAAGCCTTCAATTGGAATGGGCTTTAGCCCATTCCAAAAAAGATTCAATGTTCTGTTGGCTTTAGCCGAACCCTAGTTTTAATCCTTCCACTAAAGCCGGCTATATTTCGACAGACTAAAATTTTCAAAATAGCTTATTGGGGCTTTAGCCCCATCCACAAAACAAATCCAAAGACCTGGTCCTCTCTATCCCGTCATTCCCTTTTATGAAAGCTGCGGTTCAATTTCCGCCACCACAAAAATACTGCCGCATACAATTATCAGATCCTTTGTAACTGCTTGTAAACGGGCGGCTTGCAGGGCATCTTGGGGTTTGGGGTAAGCCATGCCTTCAAGATGATACAACCGGGCTTGTTGTTGCAGCGTTTCAGCGGGTAGGGCTCTTTCTGTTTGAGCCTGTGTAAAATAATAGGTAAATCCAAGGGGCAGCAGCTTCAGTACTTTTTCTGCTTCCTTATCCTTTACCTTACCCATAATCAGGTGTACCTTGTCAAAGGCACCTTGTTGTTGCATGGTATTTACCTGATGCAGCAGCTGTACCATACCAGCCTCGTTGTGTGCCACATCGAGCACCACGTAGGGGTTTCGGTCTATTACCTGCCAACGCCCCCAAAGACCGGTAAATTGTTTTACGGTGGCAAGTGCCGCAATCAGTGTTTTTTCGCCAATAGACCAACCCATTCCCCGCAGCAAGTCCACCGCCGTTAGAACGGTACAAAGATTGTATTGCTGATAAAGACCCGGCAGATCGCATTGAATATCCAATGCTTCGGCTCCTCCCGGTTTATACATTTGCATTTGCAATTGTTCCATGCCGGCAACGATCGATGCGGGTTGCCAATGTTCAGAAGCAAAGTATACCGGTGCTTCGCAGCTTTTTGCTTTTTCGATAAAAACAGGGAGTGTTTCTTCAAGCGCTTCTCCAATCACCACCGGCACATGGGGTTTGATGATGCCCGCTTTTTCAAACGCGATTTTTGCCAGTGTGTCTCCCAGTAAATTCATGTGATCCCAACCGATATTGGTAATGATGCTCAGCTCCGGCGTAATGATATTGGTGCTGTCGAGTCGGCCGCCAAGACCGGTTTCAATGATGGCAATATCTACTTCCTGTACGGCAAACCATTCAAAGGCCATCGCTACGGTTACTTCAAAAAAACTCGGTTCAATTTTCTCCAGTACGGGTTTTATTTTTTCAGTAAAGCTGATAACGAAATCTTTGGAAATCATTTCCAGATTTTCGTTTCCTGAGACTTTGATGCGTTCTCTGAAATCGTACAGATGCGGGGAGGTATAGAGCCCTGTTTTATAGCCGGCCTTATGAAACACAGCCGCCAACATATGGCTACAGCTTCCCTTGCCATTGGTACCTGCCAGGTGGATAGATTTGAACCGGTGGTGCGGATTGCCCAGCGCCTCTAGCAAAACAATCGTATTGTGCAGGTCCTTTTTATAGGCTGCCGCTCCAATTCGTGTAAACATAGGGAGCCGGCTGTACAGGAAATCAATCGTTTGCTCGTAATTCACAAGTGGGACAGTTCAGTTTTAAATGAGCGGGGAAAACAGCAGGCAATGCTACTGATGCCATGAGGGATGACAAAATGAAGAATCCGAAGACTTAGCCTTTCAACTTAAATTCAAAAATAACTGTGCCAATGTCTTCTTCACCGGGGTTAAACTTGAGTTGCATTGCTTTTCTTTTGGCTATTTCCTTGAGTTTGCCATTACTGCTTGTACTTCCCGAGGCGGTGTATTCGGCACTAATCACTTTTCCGTTTTCATCTACCCGGAGGTTCATGGCTATTTTGGCATTTTCATTAAAATCATCCTCAAAAGATGGGAAGGTAGTAATGCGCCGCCCTTTTAATCCGGATTTGATGGTGATACCGCTTTTGCCGCTCCCACCATTACCAGTATAGTTATCGCTGTTGATGTTGCCATTCGGTTTTCCCTGATCGCCTTCTCCACCGGCTACACCCTGATTGCGTACATTGTTGAATCCATCCTGTCCGTTGCCGCCAGTGCCTGTACCGCCGGCATAGCTGCCCATCGTGGCTTTGGGCTTGGCAGGTGCCGGTGCGGGTGGTTCCGGTTTGGGTTTATTGGTGGGAATGCTTTGGTTGGTTACCGGTTTGGGTTTATTGGTGGTAATCGCCGGTTTGCGCGGTAAAACCACGGCTTCCGGATCGTTGCTTTCGTCTTCGGTAGTAATAGGTTCGGGAGCGGGAGGAACCGATTTTGGAGCCGATGCTATTGGTTCTCCGGCTTCCGGAGCAGGATCTCCGGGTACCATTGGAGGAATGTCGCCTAATCCGAAATCGCTGTTCCCGAGATTTACCTCAATGCCTTCATCGAGCAATGGCTCCTCAATAGGGGCTGTTTTCCAACTGATGATAAGCATCAGAGTGACTATCACCGCGAGGATTAGAAAGGTATAACTTCCAGCTTTTATGTTCTTTTCTTTTTCAAACGATGTATTCATAACGCTCATTCTATGGGTAAAGATAACCCTTCCACGTTTTGCGAAACGTTGACAGGTTGCAAATATTATTGACATATACACGATGCAGGAAGGCTTCACATTGCATAAAATGTCTTTTTCCTCTTGTTTTGTGGGGTGTTTTGGGTAATTATTGTGAAATGTGTCCCTCCGTCACTTGCTTTACAGGTACATGTGATGGTTATTATAAAACCTCGCCGATATTGCAGGTGTTATAAATAAGAAAATTATGCGGGTTACATTTTTGATTTCGATTTTGTTGTTTTCAATAGGGGTGGTGGCGCAAAAAACAGAGATCCTTTTTATTGGTACGTATACCGAAACCGGAAGTTTCGGGATTTATGTAGCAGGGTTTGATGCCAATACCGGGCGTTTATCGCTTCTCGATTCTGCGGCTTGTAACAATCCTTCGTACCTTGTACAATCGCCGGATGGCAGGTATTTGTATGCTATTGATGAGCTGAGAGGACCTGAGGGAGGAGAGATATCTTCCTTTGGTTTCGATCCGCTGACCAATAAACTAACTTTTATCAATAAACAGACCACCGGTGGCGATCACCCTTGTTTTGTAGATATTCACCCGAAAGGAAATTGGTTGGCAGTCGCTAATTATACAGGGGGCTCTGCCTCTTTTTTACCCGTGGATAAAAAAGGCAATTTGGCACCTCAGGCACAGTTTATTCAATACGCAGGTAAGGGGGCAGATCCAAAACGGCAGGAGAAGCCACATGTGCATCAAACCTTATTTAGTGCCGATGGGAAATATGTATGGATTACCGATCTTGGCCTCGATGCTGTAAAGCGGTATGCCTTCAAAACAAAGAAAACTCAGCCGGTACAGGAAGCCTCTGTCTTAACCCTTGGTACCAATCCGGGTGCCGGTCCCCGGCATATCGCATTGCATCCCACAAAGGGGCTTGTGTATATACTTACCGAGATGGAAGGCGCTATTTCGGTATTTAGTCTTGAAAAAGATAAAGCTTCTTTACTGCAAAATATAAAATGTGATACCGCAAGCAAACAGCCGGGAAGTGCAGCGCTGTTTTTCAGTCCGGATGCGAAATACTTATACGCAAGCAATCGTGCGGATGCCAATACTATCAGCATTTTTAAAGTAGATGCTGAAACCGGTTTGCTTCGGTTTGCCGGATGGCAGTCTTCAGGTGGATCAGGTCCCCGAAATTTTGTACTGCATCCTTCCGGAAATTGGTTGCTTGCTGCCAATCAGCGGAGCAATAATGTGGTCATTTTCAGTCGCAATTCTGAAACCGGATTGCTGAGCCCGATCTCCGATGAATTGCGGCTCCCTGCACCGGTTTGTTTATTGTTTGCAAAATAGCTCAAAAACAAGGGCGGTTTTGTTGAGGTTTGGCTTATATTTGAAGCCAACATGATTGTCAATAACCGGGTAAAAATACTGGAGTCTTATCTGGCATTTCTTCGAAGTGCCTGCGCCAACGTGCCGTGATTGACGTTCATTCCTCTTTATTCCCTGTTTTCCAGGGACTTTCCATTTTTTATTCATTTGCGCTGACTTCGGGCTTTCCGGGGCAGTCCTCATTTTTTTGATATTATGAAGCATATTACCGTAGTAGGTTTAGGAAAAGTGGGTTCACTAGTAGGAACTTTACTCAGTGAAATTTTTACTGTAAAAGGCATTGATCAGGCACAGCCGGCAACTGCCCTTCCATTTTCTGTTGAAAACGGAGATGTGGCAGATGCTGCCTTTTTGAAGACCTGTCTTGAAGGGCAGGATGCTGTGGTGAGTTGTTTGCCCTATTTTCTAAATATAAAAGTAGCAGAAGTAGCGCATGCATTGGGCATTCATTATTTTGATCTGACGGAGGATGTAGAAACCACGGCTGCTATCCGCAAAATGGCTGAAACCCATAAAGGGGTGATGGCCCCACAGTGTGGTCTTGCTCCGGGCTTTATCGGCATTGTAGGTGCTGATCTTTATAGCCGTTTTACCAAATTACGCGATGTAGAATTGCGGGTAGGGGCTTTACCCCGCTATCCAAACGGGCAAATGGGCTATGCTTTTACCTGGTCGCCGGCGGGGGTTATCAATGAATACATCAACGACGCGGAAGCTATTCATAACGGAGTCCGGAAAATGGTGCCTTCTTTAGACGGGTTAGAGATTATTAATATCGAAGGGCAGGAGTTTGAAGCTTTTACAACAAGTGGTGGCTTAGGTACCATGTGCGAAACCCTTGAAGGTCGGGTGGATACGCTCAATTATAAAACCATCCGTTATCCGGGACATTGCAAAGTGATGCGGTTTTTTCTATATGAATTGCTGATGAAAAACGACCGGGCTTTGACCGAAAAAATATTGACTGAAGCTAAGCCTCCTGTAGAAGAAGATGTGGTGTATGTATATGCCGCTGTAGAAGGCTGGCAAGGTGACTCGCTCAAAAGGGAAGAGTTTTTCAACGCTTACCATCCCATAGAACATAAGGGCAAAAGCTGGCGTGCCATCAGTTGGACAACTGCAGCGTCGGTAGCAGCTGTGGTGGAAATGGTGGCAAGGGGTACTTTGCCGCAGCAGGGCTTTATCAAGCAGGAAGATATTTCGCTGGAGGCTTTTTTACAAACAGGTAATGGGAGTTTGTACCGGAAGCATTAAGCGAATGGCATTCCCGAAATTTTGTATTTGAGAGATTGATTTTGTACCTTGTCATTGCAAATGAAAAACCATGAAAAGGATTGAAGCATTGGCACCTTTATCAAGAGATCATCACCAATCGTTGATTCTGGCTCAACTATTGATGCTGGAAGCTCCGGAATATAAAGGCATGCCAACAACACCGCTTGATAAGGCTCAATATGCATTCGATTTATACAATCAAAAAATAAAATCGCACTTTGAAAAAGAGGAACTGCTACTGAAAAAGGTTCGTAGTCAACATGATGATCTGGAACCGATTATTGACGAAATATTTCAGGAACATTTGATGCTGACAAAGATTTTTATATCGCTGCCCGGAGCCTCTGAATTGGAGGCAAAACTCGATGTGTTGGGGCATCTGCTCAGCAAGCATATCCGCAAGGAAGAAAGGGTGCTCTTTCCTCAAATACAGGAAACGTGTTCTCAGGAATTACTGAACGAAATTCATGATTTAACGCATTAACCCGGATTATACTTACCTCGCTAAAAGCCATTTTTTGAAAGAGGAAAAATCAGTATCCATTGAAATACTTTGGGGTGTTTTGGTAAATAAGGGTTTAACAGATTCCGGTACGGGAACGTCTTGTCCTGTAGCCTGTTTTACCACCTCCGGAAATTTTACCGGATGGGCTGTTTCCAAAACGATTCCTTTTTTACCCCGATGTTGCTCCAAATAATCCTGCAGGGCTTTAAAACCTACAGCACCATGTGGATCAAGCAGGTAGTCGTGTTGTTTATAAACCGATTCAATTACGGATCTTGTGGTATCATCAGATACAGACTGACTGCTGATCATTTGTTGTAAGGCATTTTTATCCTGTACAAATAATTCCATTATACGCACAAAGTTGCTCGGGTCACCTACATCCATAGCATTGCTTACGGTGGCAATCGCTTTCCGGGGTTCGTAATCGCCTCCCTGTAAAAAGCGGGGAACCACATCATTGGCATTGCAGGCAGCTATAAAATGATGCACCGGCAAACCTGATTTCCAGGCAAGCATTCCTGCACAGATATTACCAAAATTTCCGCTTGGTACACTGATGACCGGAGCTTCGTCAAACCCCCACTGTTGTAAGGCAAAACAATAATACAATTGCTGTGGCAGCCAACGGGCTATATTGATGGAGTTCGCTGAGGTAAGTTGATACGCATCGTTGAGGTCTGCATCGGTAAAAGCCTGTTTTACCATGGCCTGACAATCATCAAAATTGCCTTGTACTTTCAGCGCTGTAATGTTTTCGCCACAGGTGGTCAGTTGTAATTCCTGTACCGGACTTACTTTGCCTTCAGGGTACAATATGATAACTTCAATACCTTCTACATTTTCGAAGCCATTGGCAACAGCGCCTCCGGTATCGCCACTTGTAGCAACAAGCACGGTTACTTTTTTTTGATTGCCGTGATTAAAATATCCGAGACAACGGCTCATAAAACGGGCACCAACATCTTTGAAGGCAAGGGTGGGTCCGTGAAAGAGTTCAAGAGACCAGATTCGGTCAGTAATCTGCACAAGTGGAAAATAAAAGGCAACGGTTTCGGCTACCAGGGTTTGGAGCATTTCATCCGGAATCTCCCCGTTTATATAAGGTTTCATGATGCGAAAGGCCAGTTCGTTTTTATCCAGGCTTTTCCAGTCGGATAATAGTTGGCCATCAAAAACCGGTACATTTTCCGGAAAATACAACCCTTTATCAGGTGCCTGACCAGTAATAGTCGCTTGCTTAAAGTTTACCGGACCGGCTTTTTTATTGGTACTGAAATATTGCATAACATATAATCATCTAGAACCTTGGGCAGGGTAATAGCCTGATGCCCTCATTATTAACTGCGGTTACATAGGTATTGTACTCTACCTGGAGTCTCTGATACACATCAGCCATTTCCCGGGCCACTTTTTCAGCGGTTTCAGCGGTTTTGCTTAGCATAAAAATAGAAGGGCCTGAGCCGGAAATGCCTCCCCCCAAAGCACCGGCTGAAATGCTTCGTTGTTTGATTTCATCGAATCCTGGAATCAGAATGCTACGCACTGGCTCAATCAAATAATCTTCGAGCGAACGACCAATCAGGTCATAGTCTTTCAAAGTAAGCCCGGCCACCAATCCGGCAATATTGCCCCACTGACGAATAGCATCTTTTAGCAGAAGTTGTTTTTTCAAAATAGCTCTTGCATCGGCGGTACGAACTTCTATTTGAGGATGTATAAGGGTTACAAACAGATCGGGAGAGGGTAGTGCAATGATATCGAGTGGATGTATAGACCGTATAAGCGTTACCCCTCCATAGATGCAGGGCGCAATATTATCGGCATGTTTTACCCCGCTTGCAAGCTTTTCGCCAAACATGGCGTATTGCACCAATTGTTCTTTCGAAAAAGGATAACCCAACAAAGCATTGGCACCGGCAACAGCACCGGCTGCACTTGCTGCACTCGAACCAATCCCGCTGCCTGGTTTGATGTGTTTGGTAATTTTTAATTCAAAACCGGTATCCGGGGCACAGTCCTCGAGCATAGCCAATAAAGCAGCACCTGCCACATTTTTTTCCGGATCGGTAGGTAAATGATACTGCGGATCGGGGTGAATGTGGATGCCCGGTTTTTCACTCCGTTGCATCCACATTTCGTCTGCTGGTTCCTGCAAGGCAAAGCCCAATACATCAAATCCACAAACCATATTTGCCACCGTACCCGGAGCCTCTATTTTTACTGCCTGCATTTCCATAGCATCAAAGTTACTGACTAGCCACCCGGATTATATCTGCGAAAACGCCCGAAGCCGTTACATCGGCTCCTGCACCTGCCCCTTTGATCACCAAAGGTTGCTCGGGATAACGCGAGGTGTAATACAAAACAATATTGTCTTTGCCATAGAGGTGGTAAAAATCGTGTGGAGGGGGAATATGTTGTAAGCCTACTGCTGCTTTGCCATTGGCGAAACTTGCTACAAATTTAAGCTTACAGTTCTCTGCAGATGCTTCCTGCAAAAGTGCCTTAAAATGAGCTTCATGTTTGCCCATTTGGGTATAAAAATCTTCTACCGAACCTTCGAAGCAGGAGGCTGGTAAAAATCCTTTGTTTTCGATATCTTCCATCTGCAGTTCATATCCGGCTTCCCGGGCAAGAATCAGGATCTTCCGCATAACATCGGTCCCGCCAAGATCAAGCCTTGGATCAGGTTCGGTATAGCCTTCGGCCTGTGCATCGTGCACCACCTCTGCAAAAGGTTTGCTGCCATCATAATTGTTGAAAACGAAATTAAGGGTACCACTTAGCACTGCGTCAATCCGATTGACTTTATCCCCGCTTTTAATCAAATCATTCAGGGTACTGATTACCGGTAAACCGGCTCCTACATTGGTTTCAAAAAGAAAGCTTGCCTTGTATTCGCGGGCCAGATCTTTCAGCGAACGGTATTTATCAAAGGCAGAAGAAGCGGCAATCTTATTACAGGCTACTACCGAAATACTTTTCTTTAAAACAGTACCATAGCTAAGGGCTACCTGTTCATTAGCGGTTACGTCTACAAAAACGCTGTTGCGCAGATTCTTGTCGATGACCGCCTGCTGAAAGTCGCTGAGTTGCATATCCGGCGCATGCTGTAATTGTTCTTTCCAGATACTCAGGTCAATAGCGTCTTCAGCTATCAGCATTTTTCGGCTGTTGGCCAAACCAATAATACGGATTTGCAGGTGCATGTTTTCTTCAAGCCAGGCCTGTTGTGAAGCTATTTGCCCGATCAGTTTGCTTCCTACATTCCCTACCCCGATGATGAAAAGGTTCAATTGCTTTTTTACAGATTCAAAAAAGGATTCATGCAAAACATTGAGGGCCTTTTTTACATCTTTTTCGGCTATCACCGCAGAGATATTTCTTTCAGATGAACCCTGTGCAATCGCCCGGATATTTATGCCGTTGCGGCCAAGTGCGCTGAACATCTGCCCGCTGATACCGGGATGACTTTTCATTTTATCACCTACAAGGGCCACAATTGCATGGTTTTCTTCCACTACAAGCGGCTCTACCCGGTTCTGTGCAATTTCAGTGGCAAAAGCTTCGTCGCAGGCCTCTTTGGCGTTAAACGCATCATTGGCTTGTACAGCTACACAAATACTGTGTTCGCTTGAACTTTGCGTAATAAGGATGACATTGATTTTCAATTGGGCAAGGGCTGCAAAAAATCGCTTGGAAAACCCCGGAATACCTACCATGCCGCTGCCCTCAAGACTAAGTAGGGTCATTTTATTGATGCTTGAAATGCCCCGGATCTTTTCTGCAGAATCGGTTTCACGGTTTTCAATCAGGGTGCCTGGATCGTTGGCGGCAAAGGTGTTTTTTACCCATACCGGAATCTTGAGGCTCATCACCGGTTGAATAGTTGGCGGGTAAATAATCTTAGCCCCAAAATGCGAGAGCTCCATGGCTTCCTGATAGCTGATATGATTGATGGGCCGGGCATTAGGTACCCATCTCGGGTCGGCAGTCATAATACCCGAAACATCGGTCCAGATCTCAAGTACGGTTGCCTTCAGCGCGGCTGCATAAATAGCGGCCGAGTAATCGCTGCCTCCGCGTCCGAGCGTGGTGGTATAGCCCTGTATATTGCTTGCAATAAAACCCGGAGCAACATACACGTCGGCGGATTCCGCTTCTACGGCATTCCGTATGCGTTCGTAGGTTTCCTGCGGAAGCATAGTTGCCTTGCCGTAACGGTAATCTGTTTTGATAAGCAAACGACTATCAAGCCATCCCGATTTTACCTGACAGGAGGCAAGGTAGGCCTGTAATATCTGCGAGGAAAGCAACTCTCCAAAAGCGACGAGCTTGTCCTTTGTTCGATCCGAAATTTCCTGTAACCGGAAGATCCCTTCACACATATCCTCCAATTCATTGCAATACTGCTTCACTTTACTGAGGCTGCTGCTTTGGTTGGTAACGGGCAACAATTCACGTGCTGTATCGAGGTGTCGCTGTTCTATAGATTTTAAAATATCCTTATAGGAATCTTCTCCCATGGCAGCAAGGTCTCCGGTCAATAACAATTGATCGGTAATGCCACCAAGGGCGCTAACTACTACCAGGAGCGGGCGCTGCGGATAGTTTATCAGAATATCGCCGACCATTCTGATATTATTGGCATTGGCTACTGAGGAGCCGCCAAATTTTAGTACATACATGTGTGGTGTTCTTGTTGTTGGTCAATTATTTAAAAGGGCGTACAAAAATAGGTTTAAAAATGGGCGGAAATGCTGCTTTCTTTGCTTTCGAGCAGCGAAGATCCCATCAGGTATTCATCCACTTTGCGGGCACATTCCCGGCCTTCGCTGATGGCCCATACCACAAGGCTTTGGCCACGCCGCATATCGCCACAGGCAAATACTTTAGGCAGACTGGTCTGAAAGCCTTTTTCATTGGCCTTGATATTGCCGCGGTTATCGAGTTCAATACCCGATTCAATCAGGAAGGCTTCGTGTAACGGATGCACAAAACCCATAGCAAGCAGCGCAAGATCGCAGGGGATGACTTTTGAAGTACCCGGACGTTCTGAAAAACTTGCAGGCTTTCCGTCGGTACCGAGTTTCCACTCAAGTTCTACAGTTTCAAGCGCAGTCATTTTACCTGCCTCATCCGAAATAAACCGCTTGGTGGCAACGGCCCACTGTCTTTCGCAACCTTCTTCATGGCTCGAAGTTGTTTTTAGCAACATGGGGTAATGCGGCCACGGCATATGTTCTGTTCTGTTTTCCGGTGGCATCGGCATCAGCTCAAACTGGGTTACCGAAGCTGCTTTGTGCCGGTTGCTTGTTCCCACACAGTCGCTTCCGGTATCGCCACCCCCAATAACTACCACATGTTTTCCGGTGGCTGTAATCTCTTTGTCCCAATGGCTGCCCAGGTAGCTTCTTTTTTCCAAAAGATTGGCCTTGGGATCCTCTACCCGCATGTTTTGTTGTTTTAAAAACTGCATGGCAAAATAAACTCCTTCAAGATCCCGGCCGGGTACCGGAAGATCGCGGGGAACCGTGCTGCCGCCACTCAAAACAATGGCATGATATTCACGCAGAAGGTCGCTGAACAGGATATCGGTTCCCACATTTATATGGCAACGGAATTGAATCCCTTCTTCTTTCATCAGATCAATACGGCGATCTATGACCCACTTTTCAAGTTTGAAATCCGGAATGCCATAGCGGAGTAAACCACCGGGTTTTTCATCTCTTTCAAAAACAGTAACATAATGTCCCACACTGTTGAGTTGCGCTGCAGCAGCCAAACCGGCAGGCCCTGAACCTACCACGGCAATTTTTTTACCGGTAAACAAATTGGGTTTACGTGGCTTGACGTACCCTTTGTCAAAAGCAATTTCAATGATGTGTTTTTCTATTTCCTCAATGGCAACAGCCGGTTGGTTGATGCCGAGTACACAGGATGTCTCGCAGGGTGCCGGGCAAATTCTGCCTGTAAACTCGGGGAAATTATTGGTGGAGGTCAGAATTTCATAAGCCTCGTACCAGTTTTTCCGATAGACAGCATCGTTGAATTCGGGAATGATATTGCCAAGTGGGCAGCCATTGTGGCAAAAAGGAATGCCGCAATCCATACATCGGGATGCCTGTTTATTCAAAGTGGGTTCATCGTACCGTTCTATATATTCTTTATAGTCGTTTAGTCTTTCTTCAACGGGACGCTTTTTTGGCAGTTCCCGGGTATGTTCCATAAATCCTGTTGCTTTTCCCATATAGGTTTATTTTACTCCGTCAAGACGGAAGGAATTCTTTAAAATTTTATCAGGCCTCTGATTTGCTCTTCCTGGTTTGCATTTGCAATACCCTTTTGTAATCCTTTGGAAATACTTTTACAAAACGATTGCGTTCGCTTTCAAAATCGCTCATTACAAATCTTGCCACGCTGCTGTCGGTATAATCAATATGCTTTTGCAACATGTTCTTCAAGTAGATGGCATCTTCTTCGTCGCAGGTGTCGAGATCCACCATTTCCATATTGCACTGACCGGCAAATTGCCCATTCACATCGTACACATAAGCAATACCTCCGCTCATTCCTGCTGCAAAATTGCGACCGGTAGCTCCAAGAATGATGGCACGGCCTCCGGTCATATATTCACAGCCATGGTCGCCAACCCCTTCCACTACTGCATGCGCTCCGCTATTGCGTACACAAAACCGTTCGCCGGCCTTGCCTCTTATGAATGCTTCTCCATCGGTAGCACCGTAAAAAGCCACATTGCCAATAATGATGTTTTCTTCGGCCACATAGGTTGCCTTTTTTGAAGGGAATACAATCAGCTTAGCTCCGCTCAGTCCCTTACCAAAATAGTCATTGGCATCTCCTTCGAGGTGCATGGTAATTCCTTTGGCAGAAAAGGCTCCAAAACTTTGGCCTGCGGTTCCGGTAAAATGGAAACGGATGGTATTATCCGGAAGACCGGCCGCTTTGTATTTACGGGAGATCTCGTTGCTGAGCATGGTGCCGGTGCTGCGATCGGTATTCACAATGGGCATACTTGCCTCTACACTTAGCCCCGAGGCTAAGGCCGGTTCGGCATGCTCAAGCAGTTTCCAGTCGAGTACATTGCTCAGCCCGTGATCCTGTGCTTCACTGTTATACAGGGTCGTTCCCGGTTCGTTCGGTTCCTTGTACAGGATAGGGGAAAAATCAAGGGTACTGTATTTCCAGTGATCGATATTTTCTCTTGGTTCCAAAAAGTCTGATTGTCCCACCATTTCGTTGATACTGCGGAACCCGAGTTCTGCCATAATCTCCCTTAGTTCCTGTACCAGAAAATGGAAGAAGTTCACCACATGGTCTGCATCTCCGGTGAAACGCTTTCGCAATTCGGGGTCCTGTGTAGCAACGCCTACCGGGCAGGTATTAAGATGGCATTTACGCATCATGATGCAGCCTTCTACCACAAGTGCAGCAGTGGCAACCCCCCATTCTTCGGCACCCAATAGCGTGGCTATGGCAATATCACGTCCGGTTTTCATTTGTCCGTCGGCCTGTACAATCACCCGGCTGCGCAATTTGTTTTTTACCAGCGTTTGATGCGTTTCCGCCAGACCGAGTTCCCATGGAAGACCGGCATGCTTTATAGAGGAAATAGGGGAGGCGCCGGTTCCGCCATCATTACCGGAGATCAAAACCACATCGGCTTTAGCCTTGGTAACTCCGGCTGCAATAGTACCTACCCCGGCCTTGCTTACGAGCTTTACATTGATACGGGCCCGTCGGTTGGCATTTTTAAGGTCGAAGATCAACTGTGCAAGATCTTCAATAGAATAGATATCATGGTGGGGCGGCGGAGAAATTAATCCCACACCCGGTGTGGAATATCGTACCCGGCCAATCCAGTCATCTACTTTAAATCCGGGTAACTGTCCGCCTTCACCGGGCTTGGCACCCTGTGCCATTTTTATCTGTAATTCTTCGGCTTCGGTAAGATAATAACTTGTAACCCCAAACCGGCCGCTTGCTACCTGTTTGATAGCACTGCGCATGCTGTCTCCGTTTTCCATGGGGTTGAAGCGAACCATATCTTCCCCTCCTTCGCCCGTATTGCTTTTTGCACCAATCCGGTTCATGGCTATTGCCAATGTGGTATGCGCTTCCCAACTGATTGAACCAAAGCTCATAGCACCGGTGGCAAATCTTTTCAGAATAGATACTGCCGATTCCACTTCTTCAATGGGAACAGAGGACCTTAATTTTTTAAACTGCAGCAAGCCACGAAGTGTTGCTGCTTTTTCAGACTGATCATTGACCAGTTTGCTGTATTTTTTGAAGGTCGCATAATCATTCATCCGGGTACTGTACTGCAACAGATGAATGGTTGCCGGATTAAAAGCATGATGTTCCCCTTTTCTTTTCCATTGGTAAATACCGCCCACCGGCAACCGGTCAACCGGTACTTCTTTTTTACTGAAGGCTACCTGATGTCGGGCAAGAATCTCCCGGGCAATCTCATCGAGTCCCATTCCCTCGATACGGCTTACTGCTCCGGTAAAGTATTGATGTACCACCTCTTTGTTGATGCCAATGATCTCAAAGATTTGTGCACCCATATAGGATTGCAGGGTACTGATCCCCATTTTGCTGAAAACTTTCAGCAGGCCGTTATTGACCGCTTTGATATAATTCTTTTTCAGTTCATCCGGTTCAAGGTCCGTATCCATTTTTCCGGCTAGTTTCATGTCGCGGATCGTGCTCAAGGCGAGATAAGGATTGATAGCCGTTGCGCCGAACCCAAGCAAACAGGCAAAATGATGAACTTCCCATACGTTGCCAGCTTCTACAACGATGCCCACCTTGCCGCGATAACCTTTACGGATCAGGTGGTGGTGCACTGCAGATACTGCAAGTAGCATCGGAATCGGAGCATGATCGCTGTCAATCGCCCGGTCGCTCAGTATTAGCACTTCAAATCCGTCTTCCACTGCATCCACTGCATAACGGCACAAACGATCCAATGCTTTTTTCATGGATCCGGACTCACCATCCGAGCGGAAATAACACTGCAGCGTTTTGGCCTGAAAGATACCGGTATCTATACTTCTCAATTTTTCCAGCGAACGGTTGGAAAGGATGGGATGCTCAAGCGCCACGATATGGCAACTTAGAGGATCCTCTACCAGAATATTTCCGTTGTTTCCTACAAAAGCGGATAGACTCATCACCAATCTTTCCCGGATAGGATCGATTGGAGGGTTGGTTACCTGCGCAAACAGTTGTTTGAAATAACTTGTCAGATGCTGAGGCTGATCGCTCAGTATCGCAAGCGGTACATCTGTACCCATCGACCCGATTGGCTCTTTACCATCTATAGCCATCGGGGCAATAATGGTTTCAAGATCTTCGGTACTGTAACCGAATGCCTTTTGATATTTGAAAACCTGATCATGTTCGAGGTGGGTAAACATTACCCGTGGCTCGGGTAATTCTTCCAGCCTTATTTTATATTTGTTAAGCCAGTCTGCATATGGTTTTTGGCTGCAGATAGATTGTTTCAGTTCTTCATCGCTGATGATGCGCTCCTGTTCCATATCTACTACAAACATGCGGCCGGGCTGCAGGCGTCCGTATTCTTTTACATTTTCAGGCTCAATAGGCAGGGTGCCACTTTCCGAAGACATGATAACGCGATCGTCCTTGGTAATACAATACCGCGAAGGTCGAAGTCCGTTCCGGTCGAGGGTAGCCCCGATGATTTTTCCATCGGTAAAAGAAATCGAAGCAGGTCCGTCCCAGGGTTCCATGAGGCAGGCATGGTATTCGTAAAAAGCTTTTTTTACCTTATCCATTTTTTCATCGCCCACCCATGCTTCGGGTACGAGCATCATCATTACATGCGGCAAGCTGCGACCCGTTAGGGTAAGCAGTTCTATCATATTGTCAAGACAGGCGCTATCGCTTTGGCTGCTCGAAACGATAGGCCGGAGCATATCCATTTCTTCGCGGGTAAAATAGGGGGAGGTGAAACCCTGTTCGCTTGAGCGTAGCCAATTGATATTGCCTTGCAGGGTATTGATCTCGCCATTATGCGCCATGTACCTGAAGGGTTGTGCCAATCTCCAGCTCGGGAAAGTATTGGTAGCAAAGCGGCTATGTACCAATCCAAAGGCACTGATCATGCTCTTATTGGAAAGGTCGGGGAAGTAGTGCCGAACCTGCATGCTTGTCAACTGTCCTTTGTAAACAACAGTTTTGTAGGATAATGACGCAATATAGAAACCAATGGCATCCTGTTTTACGGTTTGTGCAATCAAGTGCGAAGCATGATTCCGAAGCACAAAAAGTTTTCTTTCAAAGCTTTCAGGATCATGCAGGGTAGAAGGCATTTCAATAAACACCTGTTCCATTTCGGGTTCAACCGATAAAGCAGTTTCCCCAATATCATGGGTATTTACAGGCACTTTTCGGTAACACAGAATTTCGAGACCCAGTTTTTCGGCAGATCGGTTAAAAACCTCCCGGCAGGACTCACGCAATGCAACATTTTTGGGGAAAAAGATGACCCCGACGCCATACTTTCCAGCTTCGGGAAGGTGTATGTTGCTTTTCAGGCATTCTTCGTAAAAAAATTCATGAGGTACCTGAATCATAATACCAGCCCCATCGCCCGAATTTTCTTCGCAGCCACAGGCCCCCCGATGCTCCATATTCTCGAGAATAGTGAGTGCATCGCTGATATGTTGATGTCTTTTGATGCCTTTAATATTGGCTACAAAGCCAATGCCGCAAGCATCGCGTTCAAATGATGGATGGTATAATCCCTGCCCGGTTTCTAACATTCAATTCAATTTTTGAAAAAGTTTAAAAAACAATATGCTTCAGTTCCTATGGCAAGGCAAGCAGTTAAAAGTACATAGTTTAAATGAAGTATCCATAACCTGTTGAAGGTCCCACAACCAGTCTGTCATTCCTTTTTTACTCAAATCATGTACCCGAAAAGTTTATCATTTTTATTGATTTCAATGAAATCAATATGAAAAGCTTTCATTTTTTCGAGGAGAACTTCATAGTCTCCGGTTTCGGCCAATTCAATCCCAACAAGGGCCGGCCCGCTTTCTTTATTGGTCTTTTGCATGTATTCAAAGCGGGTAATATCATCTCCGGGTCCGAGAATATTATTTACAAATTCTTTCAGAGCCCCAGGCCGCTGTGCAAAACGGATCAGTAAATAATGCTTTAATCCTTCGTATTGTAAAGAACGCTCCTTGATTTCGGGCATGCGGTCGATGTCGTTATTGCTTCCGCTTACAATACACACCACTTTCATGTGTTTGATCTTATCGGAAAATGCATCGAGTGCCGCAACGGATAATGCTCCCGCAGGTTCTACTACTATTGCTTCCTCATTGTAAAGCTTGAGGATGGTACTACAGATTTTTCCTTCGGCTACAAGATGCATTTCATCAATGATCTCTTTGGCCATTTCGAAAGTATAATCTCCTACCCGTTTCACAGCAGCTCCATCTACAAACCGATCTATCTGATCGAGGGTAACGGGGCTGCCTTGCTGTAGTGCTTTATACATGGAAGGAGCTCCTTCCGGCTCGAGTCCGATGATCTTTGTGTCGGGTGAAATTCCTTTCAGATAGGTTCCCGCTCCGGCTATCAGTCCGCCACCGCCCACCGGAATAAACACATAATCAATGCCACTGAGTTCATCAGCAATTTCTTTCCCTACCGTGCCCTGCCCTTCAATGATGCGGTAATCATCAAAAGGGGGAACAAAGAGCATTTTATTGGTTTCTGTATAAGCTTGTGCCGCTTTGGAGCAGTCATCAAAATTATCGCCTACCAGTTGTATCGAAATGTTATGCTCGCCATGCATCTTTACCTGCTGTATTTTTTGCCTTGGCGTAATGACCGGCATAAAAATAACCCCTTTCACATTCAGTTGCCGGCAACTCCAGGCAAATCCCTGAGCATGATTCCCCGCACTTGCACATACAAGCCCGTTTTGCTTTTCAGCCCCAGTAAGCTGACTGATCATATTGTAGGCTCCGCGTAGTTTGTAAGAGCGTACTACTTGAAGATCTTCGCGTTTCAGGTAAATATGGCAGTTATATTTTTTGCTCAGCGAATGACTGTATTGTAAGGGTGTTTGGCGCACCACCTCGCGTAGCCTTGCGGCTGCGGCTTCTACATTTATTTTACTGACGCTGGTGGTTGAATGCATGATGCTGTATTTCAGCGTAAGACTGCCGGATGGCAGCCTTACGATTTAAAAAGAAATTATTTGGCGGGTTGATTTTCCGGACGTAGTCCACGTACCGTTTTACCAGCCTGCCACATTTCGCTTTCGCGGAGTTCTGTAAGTTCAGCTTCCAGTTTTACCCGGTAATCCGGCTGACCGTTCAGGTCGATCGATCTTTGTGATTCTTTACCGGTAGCTACACTTTCATAAAGTTCTTCGAAAACAGGAGCGGTGGCGTCGCGGAATTTTTTCCACCAGTCAAGTGCCCCCCGTTGTGCTGTGGTGGAGCAGTTGGCGTACATCCAGTCCATACCATTTTCTGCAACAAGTGGCATCAGGCTTTGCGTCAATTCTTCCACCGTTTCGTTGAAGGCTTCGGAAGGGGAGTGACCGCGTTTGCGGAGCACTTCATACTGTGCGGCAAATATGCCCTGAATAGCACCCATCAATGTTCCCCGTTCGCCGGTGAGATCACTGAATACTTCTTTTCTAAAATCGGTTTCAAACAAATAACCGCTTCCTACAGCAATACCAAGTGCAATCACTCTATCAAAAGCTTTGCCGGTTGCATCCTGAAAAATAGCGTAGCTGCTGTTGAGTCCCCGACCTTCGAGGAACATACGACGGAGCGAAGTACCCGAACCTTTTGGGGCTACCAGGAAAACGTCCACATCTTTCGGAGGAATAATTCCGGTTTGTTCGTTGAAAGTGATTCCAAATCCATGGGAAAAATAAAGGGCTTTGCCGGGCGTTAAATGTTTTTGAACGGTAGGCCACAGTTCAATCTGAGCGGCATCACTCAACAGGTAGCAGATGATGGTTCCTTTTTCAAGTGCTTCTTCAATCGGGAAAAGCGTTTCTCCCGGTACAAAACCATCTTTAACAGCTTTGTCCCAACTTTTGGAGTTTTCCCGCTGTCCTACAATCACACGGATGCCATTGTCTTTCTGATTGAGAGCCTGTCCGGGGCCTTGAACACCGTATCCGATAACCGCCACGGTTTCATCTTTTAAAACTTCCTGTGCTTTGCTGAGGGGAAATTCTTCCCGGGTGACTACGTTTTCTTCGGTACCACCGAAATTTAGTTTTGCCATGTTATTTATTTTTCTTGTTTGTTGTTTTTAATTAATGCGCAGGTATTATGTTTTTTTACCTTTCAAATACAATGAGCTTGTTGTAGTTTTCACATGGTAAAAACTTCTTCTCCCTGATTGAGGTACTCGTTTTCAATGACTGTTTCAGAGGGAGCGTATTGTTCGAATTCCCTTATTTTTTCGTGGAAACCCTTGCTGTCTTTGATGATTGCTACCCTTGCGCTGCGTACAAATTCAATCAATCCATAAGGTTCCAGTACTTTGATCAGCCGGTCGGTCTCCTCACGGTGGCCGGTGGTTTCAAAAACGGTATAGTCGTTGCGGATGACTACTGCATTAGCTCCATGTTCACGAAGCAGCCTTTCTACAATTGCTTTCTCTGCGATTTCGCTTGTGGGTACTTTGTATAGGGCGAGTTCCTGCCAGATGATCTCCTCATTGGTATTGTAGTAGGCTTTCAACACCTCTACCTGTTTTTCTATCTGCCGGCATAGTTTTTGCACCACATCAAATGTTTCATCTATTACAATATTGAAACGGTGGATTCCCGGTACTTCGGAAGGGGAAGTATTGAGGCTGTCGATATTGATTTTTCTTCTTGAAAATATGATCGCGATCCGGTTGAGCAGACCGATATGATTTTCTGTGTAGACTGTAATGGTATATTCCTTTTTTTCCATGATTTTTTATTTTAATCTGATTTCGGAAACACCGCAACCCTGCGGTACCATTGGAAATACGTTGTTTTCCTTGCCGACCATGATCTCGAGCAGATAACTGCCTGGATGATCGAGCATGGCTTTAAGTGCAGGAACAAGTGATTCTCTTGTTTCCACTTTTTGTGCTGGTATGTGGTAACCGTTGGCCACCATAATATAATCAGGACTTGTGATATTTACAAAAGAATAGCGACGGCTGTTGAACAACTCCTGCCACTGTCGTACCATACCCAGGAACTGATTGTTGAGAATGATGATCTTCACAGGCACTTCATATTGCATAATTGTACCTAATTCCTGAATAGTCATTTGTATGCCTCCGTCGCCTGCAATGCCGATAACAGTTCTTTCGGGAGCGCCCATTTTGGCACCAATAGCTGCCGGCAGGCAAAAGCCCATAGTACCTAAGCCGCCGGAAGTAATATTGCTTCTTGATTTTGTGAATCTCGCATAGCGGCAAGCCACCATCTGATGTTGTCCCACATCGGTTACAATTACGGCTTCCCCACCGGTCAGGGTATTCAATTGATCAATCACTTCTGCCATAGACAGAATTTCTGTTGCGGGATTAAAATCAGGTTGAATAACCTGCTTGTATTCCTCGGCGGTGAATTCATTAAACCGTTGCAGCCAGGCGGTATGTTTTTTGGCTTCTACTTTTTCCATAAGAAGCGGAAGGGTCTCTTTACAGTCTCCCCAAACCGGAACCGTTGCCTTGATGTTTTTATCAATTTCAGACGGGTCAATATCAAGGTGAATGATCTTAGCCTGTCTTGCATATTTATCGAGTCTTCCCGTTACACGATCGTCGAACCGCATACCAATAGCTATCAACACATCGCATTCATTGGTCAGCACATTCGGGCCATAGTTCCCATGCATCCCAAGCATGCCTACATTCTGCGGATGATCGGTTGGTAGGGCGCTTTCGCCGAGGATGGTCCAGGCAGCCGGAATACCGGACTTTTCAATAAAGGCCTGAAACTCTTTTTCTGCTCTTCCAAGAATGATACCCTGTCCGAAAAGGATGTAAGGGCGTTCTGCCTCGTTGATCAGTTTCGCCGCCTGCTCTATATATTCCATTCTTACAAAAGGCTTGGGGCGGTAACTCCTTATGTAATTGCAAGGCGTGTATCCCGAAAAAGCGACTTGTTGAATCTGTGCATTCTTGGTAATATCGATCAATACGGGACCGGGGCGGCCGGTGCGGGCAATAAAGAAGGCTTTAGCAAGCGCTTCACTTATTTCGGAAGCATCGGTTACCTGATAGTTCCATTTGGTAACCGGCGTGGTAATATTGATGACATCAGTTTCCTGAAAAGCATCGGTACCCAGCAGGTGCGCAAATACCTGCCCCGTTATGCAAACCAACGGGGTGCTGTCTATCATGGCATCTGCGAGTCCCGTCACAAGATTGGTAGCACCCGGTCCGCTTGTTGCAAACACCACCCCAACTTTGCCGGAGGTTCTTGCAAAACCCTGCGCTGCATGAATCGCTCCCTGTTCATGCCGTACAAGAATATGTTCGAGCTGATCGGTGTAGTCAAAAAGTGCATCGTAGATTGGCATAATAGCGCCTCCGGGATAGCCAAAGATGGTTTTTACTTTTTCAGCCAGCAATGCCTTCAGTACGATCTCTGAACCGGAGTGCAGGCTTACTTTTTTTGCCGCTGTTTCAGGAGCTTCTAATTGATCCGTTTTCATAATGGTTTATTTATCGGTAATACAACCTTCTGCTGCGGTTGCTACCAGTTTAGCATATTTGTATAGTGCCCCACTTGTGGCTCTTGATGCGGGTGCTTTCCAGTTTTGGCGGCGTGCTTCAAGTGTTTTATCAGATACATGGAGAACCATTTCGTTTTTTACAGCATCCAGGGTAATCAGATCATCGTCCTGCACAAGGGCGATGTTGCCGCCCAGCATGGCTTCGGGGGTAATATGTCCGACTACAAAACCGTGGGTGCCACCACTAAAGCGGCCGTCGGTGATCAGGGCCACTGATTTTCCCAAACCTGCGCCAATAATAGCGGAAGTGGGTTTCAGCATTTCGGGCATACCGGGGGCACCTTTGGGCCCTACATACCTTATAACCACTACATCTCCGGATTTTACTTTGCCGTTCTGTATACCTTTTATCAATTCAAATTCGCCATCAAATACCCTTGCCGGGCCTTCAAATTTTTCGCCTTCCTTGCCGGATATTTTAGCCACACTTCCTCCGGTGGCAAGGTTGCCATAGAGTATCTGCAAATGCCCGTTTTTTTTGATGGCTTTTTCTACAGGTAAAATAATATCCTGTTCATCAAAGTCAAGGTCTGGTACGTTGGTCATATTTTCAGCAATGGATTTGCCGGTAACCGTTAGGCAATCGCCATGCAACATGCCTTTTGAAAGGAGGTATTTCATCACCGCGGGAACGCCGCCTCTGTCATGTAGATCCTGCATCAGGTATTTACCACTTGGTTTCAGATCGGCAAGAACGGGGGTCTTGTTGCTGATAGCCTGCACATCTTCCTGCGTAAGTGATAAGCCTACGCTGTGAGCCATTGCAATCAGATGCAAAACAGCATTGGTAGAACCCCCAAGTACAGTGATGAGGGTCAACGCATTTTCAAAAGCTTCCCGGGTCATAATGTCCCGGGGTTTAATATCTTTTTCAAGTAGCAGCTTGATAGCTTTACCGGCCTCCTCGCATTCTTTTTGTTTTTCATCGCTGAGTGCCGGATTGCTTGACGAGTAGGGGAGACTCATGCCCAATGCCTCGATAGCCGATGCCATTGTGTTGGCGGTATACATGCCTCCGCAGGCACCAGAGCCGGGGCAACTGTTCATGATGATGCCTTTGAAATCGGCTTCATCAAGCTGACCGGCTATTCTTTGTCCAAGGGCTTCAAAAGCAGAAATGATGTTGAGGTCCTGACCCTTATATTTACCGGGAGCAATAGTGCCGCCATACACCATAATAGAGGGGCGGTTTAGTCGGCCCATAGCCATTATGCTGCCCGGCATGTTTTTATCACATCCGGGAACGGCAATCAGTCCGTCGTAATAGTGGGCGCCACAAACAGATTCGATGCTGTCTGCAATCAGGTCGCGGCTTACCAGCGAATACCGCATGCCATCGGTACCGTTGCTGATACCATCGCTGATACCAATCGTATTGAAGATCAATCCGACAAGTTCGTTTTCCCAAACACTTTTCTTAATGTTTTTAGCAAGGTCATTGAGGTGCATATTGCAGGTGTTGCCATCGTATCCCATACTTACAATACCTACCTGTGCTTTGGCCATATCGGCCTCGGTAAGACCAATACCGTAAAGCATGGCCTGTGCGGCCGGTTGTGTTGGATCCTGTGTAAGTGTTGCGCTGTATTTGTTTAGTACCGAACTCATGATTGGTTTTTATAATTCGTTGTTTTCATTTTTTTAAATGGTTGCATCGGTTTCTGCGGGTTGGCGCACAAGTGCTTTGTAGGCTTTTTGTATGGCGGCTCCCTGCGTGTTTTGCCAGGGGGTTGGGAAAATGGTTTCATCAAGCGATTGCACCCCAATTACTTCGGCTGCGGTTCCGCAATAGAAAGCGCTGTCCGCCTTTTTCATTTCGGTTGGGGTGAAATATCTTTCTGCTACCGGAATGCTGAGTTCTTCGGCAAGTTCAAGTACCGTGGAACGGGTGATGCCGGGTAGTATATGTCCGGCAGGCGGGGTAAATAATACGCCATCTACTTCAATAAACAGGTTGGCACCGGGGCCTTCCGCAGCATAGCCGTTCATATCCATTAATAAGGCCTCATCATAACCATTGGCCTTGGCTTCATGACTTGCCATGATGGAATTGACATAATGACCGCAGGCTTTTGCATGAATCTTAAATCCTTTGGGGTTGGGTCTTTGAAAAGAAGAAGTCATCAAGCGGATTAGATTTTCTCCTAAAAAAGGCTGCATTTCCCAGGCTGCAATCATTAAATGAGATTCGGTATTCGGGTTGAAGCTCATATTGGCCGGTAAAAAAATAAGCGGTCTTATGTACGCATCTCCAAGGTTGTTTTTCCGGAGTACCTCATAAGTAGCCTCAGTAAGGTTTTCTACAGAATCGGTAAAAGGAATATTAAGTGCCTCCGCAGATTGCTGAAGCCTTTCAAAATGTTCTGCAGGTTTAAAAATGAGGGTTTCTCCTGTATCACTTTTATAAGACCGGATTCCCTCAAAAACCCCATAGCCATAGTGCATGGTCTGACTAAAAAGGTCAATCCTTGCTTCTGCGGCTTTTACATATTCGCCATCAAGAAATAAAATGGTATCTGCGTTGTAGTATCCGGCCATGTTTTTATTTGATTGGATGCATAAAAAAACCGCCTCTTTGCGGAGGCGGTTGTATGAAAAGTGTTTTAATTTTTTTTAAACAACACTTGCAACGGCCTCCGGTATTTCCGGAATCAACAAAATGACAATCACGATAATGATTGTAATCAGAAAGTTGACCCTTATGTACTGGATTTTTTGCATGTGTTATTTGCTGTCAAACAAATATAAGCATCAATCCAATACGAAAATGTAAAGAGCAAATTATTTTAAATGATCGTCGATTTTCTATATTCTATATTGGAAAGGTTCACGCCACCGGGAATTTTTCCGGATACAAAATCACTGATGAGATCTCCAATGGTAGAAGTAAAATAGAAATTAACGGGATCAATATCTTTTGTAACGAAACCGTTGCTGAGTGTCCAGTTTACAGCGGAACGAATCAGGTCAGCTTCATTATTCATTTCAAAAAAGTCGAGCATCATCGCGGCTGAAAGTAGCGATGCGATGGGGTTGGCAATATCCTGTCCGGCTGCCTGCGGATAGGAGCCATGAATAGGTTCGAACAAGGCAAGCCGGGTACCAATAGAAGCGCTTGGCAGCAACCCAAGAGATCCGCATAATACGCTTGATTCATCGCTGAGGATATCGCCAAACATATTTTCTGTTAGTATTACGTCAAACTGTGCCGGGTTGGTAATCAATTGCATGGCTGCATTGTCTACAAACAGGAAATCTGTTTTTACCTCAGGGTACTGCATCGAAATTCCCTGAACCACTTTGCGCCAAAGTCTTGAACTGTCAAGTACATTGGCTTTGTCTACAAGGGTGAGTTTGTTTTTTCTTTGCATGGCCGCCTGATAGGCGAGGTGAGTGATGCGTTCAATTTCTTCTACCGTATAGCTGCAGGTATCCTTTGCCCATTTTCCTTCAGGGTCTGTTTCTTTTTCGCCAAAATAAATCCCCCCGGTCAGTTCGCGATAAATGACGAAATCTACGTTTTCGAGGTATCTGTTTTTTAAAGGTGATAAATGCGATAAATTGGGATACGCTTTTACCGGGCGTACATTGGCAAAAAGTTGCAGGGCTTTTCGAATACCGAGTATGCCCTGTTCCGGACGGACTTTGGCATTCGGATCATTGTCGTATTTGGGATGCCCCACCGCTCCAAAAAGCACGGCATCGCTATCGAGTGCCATGTCTACGGTTTCCTGCGGCAATGCGGTTCCTGTAGCATCAATCGCTTCGGCACCAAGCAAAGCCCGTTGATAAGTAAACTGATGTCCGAATGTGTCGGCAATAGCCTCCAGTACCCGTACCGATTGATCAGTCACTTCGGGGCCAATCCCATCTCCATAAATTACTGTGATCTTTTTATGCATAAAATATTTAGAAGTTATTTTTATAAGGTTTTTTCAAATGCTTCAATTTCGCTGCGCATGTTCAGCAGATAGTCTATATCATCGTAACCGTTCAGCAGACAGGTCTTTTTATATTGACCAATCTCAAAATGAAAATTTACTCCGGTTGCTATTACCGTCACTTTTTGTTCGGGCAGATCCACCCGGATTGTTGCTTGCGGATCTTTTTCGATGGCCTGAAAAATTATTTCCAGAAAAGACTCGCTTACCTGTACCGGCAGTAAAAAGTTATTGAGTGCATTGTTTTTAAAAATGTCGGCAAAAAAGCTGCTTATCACTACGTCAAATCCAAAATCTTTGATGGCCCAGGCGGCGTGTTCGCGACTACTTCCACAACCAAAGTTTTTTCCGGCAATCAATATTTTCCCATGGTAATCTTGATTGTTTAAAATGAAATCTTTTCGCGGTTTTGCGGTATCATCATCCTCAAAACGCCAGTCGCGAAACAGATTTTCTCCAAATCCTTCCCTGCTTGTGGCTTTTAAAAACCGGGCAGGAATGATCTGATCTGTATCGATATTTTCGATAGGTAACGGAACCGCGCTGCTTTCTATGATTTCTATGCTCTTTCCCACGTGATGAAGTCCTGTTTTTTATAAAGTATTCAATTTTTTAAATGTAATCCCGTACATCGGTAACCACTCCGGTGAGGGCAGATGCTGCTGCTGTGAGCGGGCTTGCAAGCAGCGTTCTTGCCTGCGGCCCCTGTCTGCCTTCGAAATTGCGGTTGCTTGTACTCAGGCAATATTTGCCGGCCGGTATTTTGTCTTCATTCATGCCAAGGCAGGCCGAACATCCCGGTTGCCTTAAAATAAAACCAGCTTCTTCAAAAACCTTGTCGATGCCTTCGGCTATTGCCTGTGCTTCCACCTGCTTGCTTCCGGGCACGATCCATACCTCTACATCTTTTGCTTTTTGCCTGCCTTTCACCATACCGGCTACGAGTCTCAGATCTTCGATGCGGCTGTTGGTGCAGCTTCCTATAAAAATATAATCGAGTTTTTGCCCTTTAATGGGTTGTCCGCTTTGGAGTCCCATATAGGCAAGCGATTTTTGTAATCCTTTTTTATCGGTATCATTTACCCCTGCTTCATCGGGTATAACGGCATTTACCCCGATGCCCATACCCGGATTGGTACCGTAGGTAACCATCGGTGTAATGTCTTCGGCGCGAATCAAAAGTTCCTGATCAAACCGGGCGTCCTCATCGCTGCAGAGTGTTTTCCACCATTCCATTTTTGCATCCCATCTTTCTGCAACGGGAGCAAACTGACGGCCTTTCATGTATTCAAAAGTGGTTTTATCCGGAGCAATCATACCCCCTCTTGCCCCCATTTCAATGCTCATGTTACAGATAGTCATGCGGGCTTCCATACTCAGGCTGCGGATAGCACTACCGGCATATTCCACAAAGTAGCCCGTACCGCCGCTTGCAGAAATCTTTGCTATGATGTATAAAATAATGTCTTTGCTCAACACGCCCGGTTGCAGTTCCCCTTCTACCCGGATCCGCATTTGTTTGGGTTTTTGCTGTAGCAGGCATTGCGTGGCCAACACCATTTCTACTTCGCTTGTCCCAATTCCAAAGGCAATTGTACCAAATGCGCCATGAGTGCTTGTGTGGCTGTCGCCGCAAACAATCGTCATACCGGGTTGCGTTACCCCGAGTTCGGGACCTATTACGTGCACAATACCCTGAAAAGGATGTCCTAAACCGTATAGTTCAATGCCGTGTCTTGCACAGTTTTCCCGGAGTGCGTCTACCTGCCGGCGGCTGAGTGCCTCAGCAATTGGCAGATGCTGATTCTGGGTGGGAACATTGTGATCGGCTGTTGCTACTACCTTTTCCGGTCGTAATACGGGAAGACCCCGGTTTTCAAGGCCTTTGAATGCCTGCGGACTTGTAACCTCATGAATAAAGTGCCGGTCGATATACAATACCGACGGACCGTCGGTCACTTCTTTTACCACGTGTTTTTCCCATATCTTATCGAATAATGTTTTTTGCATGGATTGCTTCCGTAAAGTGAATGTGTTGAATCCTTTATTGATTTTATCTATTTGTATTTATTTTAATGAAATCCGTGTTTCGGTACAATACTTACTGACTCACCGTTGCTCTTTCTTTGGCCATTTCGTGCAAGTCTTCTTCTCCGACTTCCTTTTTGCCATCAGCAACCTCGAGAAACAGCTCGTACAATATATCTACGTCGTCTCTGTCGAATTCGTAGCCGAGCTGATGAAAACGGTAGGCAAGTGCACTGCGGCCGCTGCGGGCTGTCAATACAATTTTGCTGCCTGCTGCACCTACTTCTTCGGGATTGATGATCTCGTAATTCTGTGCGTTTTTTAAAAATCCGTCCTGATGGATGCCCGAAGAGTGGGAGAAGGCATTGGCTCCTACGATGGCCTTATTGGGCTGTACCTGCACCCGCATGGTATCGCTTACCAACTGGCTTAATGTATTGAGCATTTTGGTATTGATATCTGTATAAAGCCCTAATTCCTTATGTTGTTTCATCACCATCACTACTTCTTCAAGCGAAGTATTGCCGGCTCTTTCGCCAATGCCGTTGATGGTACACTCTATTTGCCGGGCACCGGCAATGACGCCCGAAATGCTGTTGGCTGTTGCAAGACCAAGATCGTTGTGGCAATGGCAACTAACCACCGCCTTATCAATGTTGGGTACATTATTGATCAGATAGGCAATTTTATCAGCATACTGTTGTGGCAGGCAATATCCGGTGGTATCCGGGATGTTAACCGTAGTGGCGCCCGCATGAATAACGGCTTCTACCACCCTGGCGAGGTATTCCGCATCGCTTCGTCCGGCATCTTCACAAAAGAATTCGATATTATCGGTAAAGCGGCGGGCGAATTTGGTGGCCTTGATAGCGCGCTCTAAAATGGCTTCGCGGGTGCTGTTGAACTTATGTTTGATGTGAAAATCGGAGGTGCCGATACCGGTATGGATGCGGGGACTGACCGCATAACGAAGCGCTCCCGCCGCCGCTTCAATATCTTTTTCCACCGAACGGCTGAGGGCACAAACGGTCGCGTCTTTTATGGCAAGGCTGATTTGCTTCACACTTTCAAAATCGCCGGGTGAAGAAACCGGAAATCCGGCTTCAATGATATCTACCCCTAGTTTTTCAAGTTGAAGAGCGAGTTCGAGTTTTTCCTTTGAATTGAGTTTGCATCCGGGTACCTGTTCGCCGTCTCGGAGCGTGGTATCAAAAATAAAAACTTTATCTGCCATTTGCAGGGGGATTATATGGTATATTAAAAATGCAGGTCGGATTCTACAAAAGATACAACCTGCAAGTCCGAAGATAGGCAGGTGAAATCCGGGATTCGATGTAAATTTGAAGAAGTTTTACAGACTCTACCAAGGGCTTATTGCCCTGAAAGTGAGTACAGACGTGGATTTTTATATCTTTATTTTACAATGCCTAACCGACAAAGGGATGAATTATTCCAGTTGATTAAATCACTGGGCAAGGGAGAAAAGCGAAACCTGAAGTTGTATGCACAACGGCACAGTACTGCCGCAGAGCTGAAAACGATGGTTCTTTTTGATGCGCTTGACCGAACGGAAGAATACGACGAGACAGAGTTGCTGGCGAAAAACAAACAAATTTCAAAAGCACAGCTCAGTAACCTCAAAGCAGCCTTGTACCGGTTGATTCTCGCAAGTTTGCGGCTTATACGGGAAGAAGACAACGTGGATCTGCAGTTACATGAACTGATGGATCATGCCCGGATATTATACAATAAGGGCCTTTACCTGCAGTCATTGAAAGCTTTGGAGCGGCATAAGACCCTGGCGCGACAATTCCATCAAACCACGCATCAGCAACAGGCTCTTTTTTTTGAGAAGAAGATTGAAGCCATGTATATCACCCGAAGTATGGAGCATCGGGCGGAGGCATTGGCAGAGGAAAGCAATGATGTACAGAACCGTATTAAAATGGCCAACGACCTGAGCAACCTGAGTTTGCAGTTGTATGCCTGGTATATCAAAAATGGTCATGCGCGCAGTGTAGAGGAAGGTTTGGAGGTAAAAAGCTACTTTGATGCACATGCGCCGGAAACGTTGCCAAAGCCAGACTGGTTTTATTGCCGGCTTTATCTGTATCAGAGTTATTGCTGGTTGTCCTTCATCCGCCACGATTTTTTGACCTACTATAAATATGCCCAACGATGGGTGGATCTGTTTCATGCCGAGCCTCAAATGCTTTCGGTAGAGGCTATTCAATATATCAAAGGCATGCATAATCTGTTGGGCGCGCATTATGACCTTAGCAACCGAAAGCCTTTTTTTGAAGCCCTGCAACAGTTTGAAGCCTTTTTCAATAGCCCGTTGGTGCAGGCCAATGATAATTTCCGGATACAGGCTTTCGTATACCTCTATGTGGCTAAGATTCATTCCTATTATTTTACGGGGACCTTTTCCGAAGGGTGTAAACTTATTCCTGAAATAGAGACCTATCTCGATGAGAATGCATTGTATATGGACCGGCACCGCGTGTTGGTTTTTTATTACAAGATTGCCTGTATGTATTTTGGAAGTTCGGATTTTGACAAAACCGTGGAATACCTCAATAAGATCATTCATCTGAAAGTGGACCTGCGAACGGATTTACAATGCTATGCCCGCCTGCTGCATCTTATTGCCCATTTTGAGCTTGGGACCACGGATATATTGCCGTATCTGGTAAAATCGGTATACCGGTTTATGGCTAAAATGGAAAACCTGAGCCGGGTAGAGGAAGCAATGTTCCGTTTTTTGCGGGCTACTTTCAATGTGCCGGTACCCGAAATGCAGCCCCACCTTCAAAAACTGCTCGACGAAATAAAGCCTTTTGAAAAACAAACCACCGAGGCAAGGGCTTTTGCATATCTCGATGTAATCAGTTGGCTGGAAAGCAAACTACAAAAAGTACCGGTTGAAAAGATCATCCGGGAAAAATACCTTTCAGGTGAGCGGAAACAAAGGGTGGCTTCCTGATTTTGAGTAATTAAAAAAGCCCTATTGGGCAAGGGGCGCCTTGCAGCCTGGTAAGTTTTTACAGAAGTGAATTTTCAGCTGGCTATTCAGTTTAAAATTAAATCTCAATGCCATTTGCGGAAGGTAAAAGCTTATCATTTTTGGTTCTGAAAATGATTTCTTTGGTCAGGCTTTTAATTTTAGTAATATTTGAATTTCTATGAGTAATCGGACAAAGAGAATTTGCCTGTTTAGCAGCCCCCGTAATGTTTCAACAGCCCTGATGTATAGTTGGGCACAACGTCCGGATACGGCGGTAGTGGACGAGCCTTTCTATGGCCATTATCTGAAAGTGAGCGGGGTAGATCATCCCGGTCGGGATGAGATCATGAATGATATGGAATGTGATGCCTCCAAAGTGATCGATAAAATATTACTGGGACGTTATGTACAGCCTGTTGTTTTTTTTAAACATATGGCGCATCAAACCATAGAAATGGATACCGGATTTATGGCCGATATGGTGAATCTTTTTTTTATCCGGGACCCTAAAAGAATCATTGCTTCTTATTCTAAAGTGATTGAAAACCCCACGCTCGATGATATCGGAATCAAAAAGCAATGGGAATTGTATCAGTTAGCTTTAGAAAAGGGATATCAAAGTCTTGTGTTGGATGCAGGTGAATTACTGTCCAATCCACAACGGGTACTGATCCGGATTTGCGCAGCGATGGGAATACCCTTTTACCCGGATATGCTGCACTGGGAGGCCGGACCCCGCCCTGAGGATGGCATATGGGCCAAATACTGGTATGAGAATGTACATAGCTCGGTTGGTTTTGAGGCGACAAGGTCAGAAGAGCCGGAATTAAGTGCTGCGGCTCAGGCACTTTATCTGGAGGCCCTGCCTTATTATCATGAACTTTATGTAGCGTCTGTAAAAGCTTAAGGTATGCAACAACAATTTCTTTCAAAAAATACGGATATTCAGGTTTTTGTAAAAGATCGTTTGGTACATCGAATGGATGCCAAAGTTTCGGTGTTTGATAGTTCCGTACAAGGTGGGGATGCCGTTTGGGAAGGCTTACGGATCTACAACCGGCGTATCTTTTGTTTTAAAGAACATGTAAACCGGTTGTATGAATCTGCAAAGGCCCTGGCTTTTACGGATATCCCTTCGGAAACTTTTATTCGCAATGCCGTGGTACAAACCTTGCTTGCCAATGGGATGTATCATGATGCGCATATCCGGCTCACGCTTACCCGGGGTGAAAAGATTACTTCGGGTATGGATCCGCGGTTGAATCAGTCGGGGGCCTGCCTGATTGTGCTTGCTGAATGGAAACCTCCGGTATATGATAATGACCGGGGAATCCGGTTGGTGACAGCACAGGTGCGCCGCAACTCGCCTCAAACCCTTGATTCCCATATTCATCACAATAATTTGCTGAACAACATTCTGGCCAAAATTGAAGCCAATTATGCCGGAGCAGATGATGCGCTGATGCTTGATCTTCAAGGTTTTGTGGCAGAAACCAATGCGACCAATCTTTTTATGATCAAAAACAATGCCTTGCATACACCGTTGCCGGTAGCCTGCTTGCCAGGCATTACCCGCGGACTTATAATTGGACTTGCCCAAAAAATGGGCATTCCCTGCACAGAAAGATCTATTTCGTTGGTGGAAATGTATAATGCCGATGTGGTATTTACCACAGGCACAATGGGCGAACTGACGCCGGTTCAATCGATTGATGGCCGGCAAATTGAAAACCGGGGAAGCAGTACCATTTTTCCTGATCTTTTGAAAGCTTTTCGTACGCTTACGGAAAACGAAGGGGAAGTTTTTGCCTGATTGCGGGCGGTTTTATGCCAGATAATCCATGTCCTCTGCTATCAGGGAAACAAGGGCGGCAGCTACATTCTCCAGAAAATGTATGAGGGAGGAAGTACCCGGGATGGGAAGAATGTGCGGAGAGCTATGCAGAAGCATGGCAGTATTGATCTGCACGGGGGATGGATTCCCATCTGATACCTTTTAAAAATCTGTCCGCCATGCCTCCACCACTTGCCGGTCGCCGGTCATTAATAATAGTTCATAGGTTTGGGAGGTAACATTGAAAAAGGATACCACCATAACTGCAAAATTATCATGAGGATAGGGTACTCCCGGAACAACTGAAAATATAGTCAACGCTTTTCGGGGATTATCAGGTCGAAGCGGATCTGCGGTTCTGAGTTGCATGGGGTTCCCGTCCGGACCTGAAAAGCGGGTGAGGGCCAGTTTTTTGCAAAGTGCTTCATACTCGTCTGATGATTCGGAAACTGCCTGAGAGCTAAATAGTGAAGCGATATAAAGCTTATTTTTCCTGTAGGTTCCCAGGAAACCACCAAGGGATTGCGGGCTTATTTTATAGGGGGCTAACTGTATTTTTTCAAATCCGATTTTGTTAGTAAAATCAGCAGGGGCTCCGGCTATCGGTTCATAAGCAAAAGGGTGCATTTTTATGAGATCTGAAACAGCCTGTTCCAGTGTTTCAGGTTCAGGATTTACCGGATTGCCCTCCGGAGTGTTTATGAAAAGAATTTTGTCCAGATAGCCCAGGTTCCAGTTGCCTCCGGTGCAATAGCCTGAACTGTCAAGTTTGTAACCATTACCGGTAAAATCTGCATTTTTAAAAGCACCGATCAGCAGGCTGTTTTTTCCATTGGCATACCAGCCTTGTCCGGTAGGGCCATTCATTTTTTCTGTTTCGCCAAGATACACGGCATTTTCCTGCAGGTTGATGGATAAACTTTCCGGGCCGGTTAAGTTCCCGTTTTCAAAAAACCCTTCTTCATAAAATTTCCCTTTTTTATAATATGAACCATAGCCCTGCAAAGCTGCTTCCCTGAAACTGCCATATAGCAGCGATGAATCGGTTATTAAAACGCCTTTTTGAAAAACTCCTTTGTCAAATTGTCCGAAATAACGGAGGGCTGTAGGTGTTTTGTAAATATAACCGGTGCCATCAAGCTGTCCCGCTTTATTTACCTGAGCCATCATGACCTGTTCTTCCGTTTTGTTGATGAAAAAGTTTTTTTCCAAAACCAAAGAAGGGTAACCGGGTTGGGTGATGCCCGCCCAGGTTCCTTTTTCCCACTTGCCGGTATATAGCTTTTTTCGGTTGATATCGTAAACAAATCCCGGACCGTTTTTTTTGCCTTCCCTGTACACATTATCATTGAAGTATAACGCCGAACTGCTTATAAATATACCCTGATCATGATATTGATCCTGTTTGAAAGATCCTTTGAAAAGCCCGTTATCAGAAAAGATCAGCATGCCTTCGCCCTCTTTTTTCCCCTCAGAAAAATTACCGATATACAGGCTTCCCGCCTCATTCAGATATGCCCCTTTGCCTTGTCCTTTTCCTTGCTGCCATTCGCCCCAAATAAAGGCCGTATCGGTAAACTGCAGTACCCCTTTGCCTTCGGGTAAGCCGTTTTTGAACGACCCTACATACCTTGATGCTTTACCATTATTGTACAAAAACATGCCAATCCCCTCCGGACGTCCTGATTGGATAGTGCCTACATAGGTGACAGGATTGCCCCAGCCATCTGTAATACCCGAAATGCGTCGGGTATCGGGTCGTTCCTGAGAAAATGCATCCACAGTGATGGTCAAAATCAGCAAACAAAAGCCTGTTGTTTTATTCATATGTGTATTTTTCTGGTTACCTGCCTTAAAGTTAGGGATTTGTAGTTTAATGAGAAGTCCCCCTTCGCGGAGAAGGGTGGTGGCCGCCCCGCGGTCCTCACACAGGGTGGAAGTAGTGTGATGGTGCGGGAGCCTCGCTTAGTTCCCCCCTTAGGGTGTAAGGGTGAGGGGAAACTCTTTAGCGCTTCAACAGAAGGTTTGGATATTGCTTTTTTGGAGGTATTTCGGGAATTCATAACGAAGAAATAAAATTGTTTAAGGGCATAATCGGAAAAATGGGTATAATCTTGCAAAATTTCTTATCGAACTATATGCAATCAGTACCAAGAATTTCGGTGTTGCTCTCTGTATACAACACGGAGTTTTATTTGGTGAAAAGAGCCATTGATTCTGTGATGCAACAGGATTATCAGGATTTTGAACTCATCTTTATTGATGATGGAAGCGAAGAAGAATACCGGCTCGCTTATGCTGCTTATGTGGCTATGTTTTCACAAAAAATGATTTATCTGCAACATACCAACTGCGGACAATCAGAATCGATCAACCGCGGTATTGCTAAAAGCAAGGGTGAATTCATTACCATCCTCGATGCAGATGATGAATTCAAGCCCAACCATTTAAGCAGTTGTCTTGCCGAAATGAAATTCGCTGACCTGATAGCCTCAAAAACGGAAACGGTAGTGGATGAGGAGGCTGATTATTATGTACCGGACATGCACGACAACAGCAAGGTCATTCATGTGGATGACTGTATTTTGTTTGCAACCTTGTTTGGGAAAAGACAGGTTTTTAGTAGCTATCGCTTCAACAGTACTTATGCAGCCGATGCCCGTTTTTATGCAGAAGCGGCTCAGGAATATATTGTACAGAAGGTAGATCTGCGTACCTATGTTTATTACCGCAATATTCCCAACAGCATTTGTGCAACCATTAAGCGCAATGGCATGGCGAACCTTTCGCATGCACAACTTTCCTGATGCCTTTGAAAGAGGATATAGCCCCCATGATATTTTGTTGCCATCTTGCAGGTGTGTACGATGTGAACCGCAATGAACGGCAGGTGGCAGATGATTTTACACCTTTGCTTGCCTGGTACAAATCGGTGATGGCGCAAGGCTTAAAGGGGGTTATTTTTCACAACCATCTTTCTGCGGCAACCTGTGCCCGCTATGCCAATGAATGGATTGGCTTTGAACGGGTAGTTCTTCCTGGTTTTTATAGTCCTAATGTGTACAGGTACTTCGTATATGACCGTTACCTGCAGCAGCATTCCGATGAAATTACTGCGCTTTTTGTGACCGATGCTACCGATGTGGTACTTTTAAAAAATCCCTTTGTACAACCTTTATTTTTTAATCATCCGGACACCCTTTTTTGTGGAGATGAACCTAAGTTATTGAACAACGATTGGATGCGGGAACATGGGGCTCATTTCAGAAAACAGTCTGCAGATTACAGCCAATTTGAAGCAAGTCACGCAGCGTTTGTTTTACTCAACTGTGGCATAATTGGCGGAACCACTCCGGTTATGCTGAGTCTGTTGCAAAGGCTTAGCGCATTCCATGAACAATATAACCAAAACAACCCAACTGCTTATACCGGTGATATGGGTGCTTTTAATTTTATAGCCCGTACCGTTTTTAAAGAAAAAATTATGTATGGATCACCGGTAAATACGCTTTTTAAGGGTTATGAAACGGAACGGGAGGATTGTTGGTTCAGGCATAAGTGAGAGCCCTCACCCCCTTCCCCTCTCCACAGGAGAGGGGTGCCCCTCCGTAAAAGGTTGATTAATAGCAGGCAGGCTTGTTAATGGTAAAAGTGAAAGGTGAAACGTGAAAAGTGAAAAACCAGTTGTCTGGGGACTACCGACTATCGACTCAATTGCTTCCGGTCTTTCGGACTTCCCGACTTTCTGTCTTCCGGTCTTCCGGACTTTCCGTCTTCCCGACTACAGTCTACGGACTATCGACTACTGACTATCGACTTTCGTCTAAAAACCCACCCCGGCCGGGCATTTTTAATTCTACATCGTGGCATCAATTTGCGGGTATGCCCGTCCACCCCTCCGAGGAGGGGATTTGTTATCGCGTTTCGGACTACGGGCTCAAACTATGTACTACTGACTACCGACTCAATGGCTTCCAAACTTCCGGTCTTCCGGACTTCCCGTCTTCCGGACTTTCCGACTACCGTCTACGGACTACCGACTACTCAATCTACCTTACTCCTATTCAATTTGCAATCTTCAATTGTCAATTTGCAATAAACAATATTCAATCTGCAATATTCATTCCTTTAGTCTTTCTCCCAAATATCTGCTCCTTTTATACCAAGTGGCCGGGGATCGAATTGGGGATCTTTGCCGGCTTTTCTTTGTACTTCAAAGTCTTTAAAGGCTTTGAGCGCGGGCTTTTGAAGGATAAGGATTGCAATCACATTCAGCCAGGCCATCAGGCCTACTCCAATATCACCGAGACTCCACGCTACGGTGGCCGTGCGTATACAACCAAAAAATACCGAGGCCATGATGCCGAATTTGAGCAGCAACATGAGCAGGGGTCCGCCCCGTTTTTTGGTTAGCCAGGCCACATTGGTTTCGGCAATATAATAGTAGGCGAGCAGCGTGGTAAAGGCAAAAAAGAATAGTGCAATCGCAATAAAGTAGCTGCCTGTGCCCACATAGTCGGCGTGAAATATTTCCTGCCCCGGACTGAAAGCGGCATCAATTGCAGCCTGTGTGTATGTGGGGCTGCCATCCTGATATTTTACCCCATCCTGCATATAGTACAATCCATTGTCAACCAACAGGGCTTCGTCGGGTCCTTTTACATTGTACATACCCGTAACAAGGATCATAAAAGCGGTGGCCGAACAAATAAACAAAGTGTCGATGTATACCGAGAAAGCCTGTACCAAACCTTGTTTTGCCGGATGGGAAACCTCGGCTGCTGCGGCAGGGTGTGGTCCGGTACCTTGCCCGGCTTCGTTGCTGTAAACGCCGCGTTTTACCCCTATTGATATCATAGCGCCAAGGATGCCTGCAAAGGTGGCTTTTGCTCCAAATGCACTTGCAAGAATCAATCCGAAAACTTCAGGTATTTTGTCGTATTTCAATACCAATACAACTACTGCGATTAATATGTAAACAATAGCCATAAAAGGGACCACGTACTCTGCCACCCGGGCAATGAGTTTGATACCACCAAAAATGATGAGGCCAAGTAAACCGGCAAGCAATAAGCCGGTGTATATGTACTTTATTCCAAAAGCACTTTTTACAGCCGCCGCTATGCTGTTGGATTGTACACCCGGCAACAGAAATCCTGTTGCAATAATGGTACAGATAGCAAAGGCAAAAGCATAATACCGTCCGAGTTGTTTGTTTTTAAATCCTGCTTCGATATAAAAAGCTGGTCCCCCCCGGTATTGTCCGTTTTCATTGCGTTTGTATATCTGACCAAGGGTAGATTCAATAAACGCGGAACCTGCCCCAAGAAAAGCAACGGCCCACATCCAGAATACTGCCCCCGGGCCTCCAAGGAAAATAGCAGTGGCAACTCCGGCAATATTACCGGTACCTACACGGCCGGAGAGCGAAACTGCAAGTGCCTGAAAGGAAGAAATACCTTCTTTGGATTTGCCACCCTGCATCAGTTGGCGGATCATTTCGCGGAAAAGACGTACCTGAAAAAAACGCATTCTTATCGTAAAATAAATACCGGTAAAGAGTAATAAATAAATGAGGGCATCGCTCCAGATGATGGCATTGAGAGTATCTACAATTTCTTTAAAACTATACATGCGTCATTTTTATTTGCGCCTAAGATAAGGTACATAAAGGAAATGACCCTGTCCCTCACCTATCCCCTCACCCCCTTCCCCTCTCCACAGGAGAGGGGTGCCCCTCCGTAAGAGGCTGATTAATATCATGCTTTTAGGAGAGAGCGGTAAACCTTAAGCTTTACCACATGCACACACCGACTTCCCACATGTGGGGGGATTGAGGGAGCTTTCCTCACTACCTTTTCCCTATCGGATAGAGTGGTGTCCCTCTGCAAGAGTACCTCACCCCCTTCCCCTCTCCCTATCGGGCAGAGGGGTGCCCCTCCGCAAGAGTTTGATTAATAGCAGATAGTTCTTTGGAACGTGAAATGTAAAACGTGAAATGTGAAGGGCCGAAAGTCAATCCGATAGATATCGGAAGTGAAATGGTTAAAAGACAATATTAAATATTCAATCAAAAATATTCAATTCCAAACGGTTTACTACTAAAAAAAGCAATCAGTGCTTAGGACTGATTGCTTTTGATGAAATGGCTTGGGGCCTGATTTGCCCTCACTTTATTGAAACAACCGGGGTAATATATCCGGTTGGGTTATTACTCTTTTGTCTATATATTTTCATTGGATTTGGCAGTCATTCTGTTTATAGAATACATCGTACTGAATTTTAATTTCAATCCGGCAATCTTTACATTATCTTCTGATGATAAGCCTTCTGATTCAACCGTATTTTTGCGGGTATCAAGGGCTTCATACATCCCTTTGATCTCATCCCAATCTTCCTTTGAATACAAGTCTTTGTTGCTTTCTACTGTATTGATGAAATTTTCAAACACGTTCAGAATATTATTTTTGTTTACCCAGTTGAACTGCATGTTGTCACTTACATAAGCTTCTCCAAACAAAAGTTTAGCATTCACATTTTTGCTATCCATTTTCTCCTTTTCCACCATAAGCTCTTTTTTGAAATTATTCCATTTGATGGATACTTCCTCCATTTCATTTTCCAGCTTCTCCTTGTCGGTGGCTTCGTTTATGGCAGCTTTTGTATCAATCCTAAGTTTCTCGTAGTTGTTTTCAACATCCTCCCAGGCGGCTGAAGTTTCTGTTTTTACTTCTTTTGAAACGGAGTCGACATAATTTTCAAATTTGGATAAGGAGGTCCTTGCATTTTCCTGATTTGGATCGGTACAGGAAAAGGTAGCTATAACTATTATAGCAAGTGGCAGACTCCATTTTATAATTTTCATTTTTCTTGATTTTTCGTTTTTGTAAAATTATTATTTCTTTAAGGTTGTGCTGTTACATAATTAAAGAAATTCTTTTCAAAATTTGCCAGGCGCTTATTTTTAATGATATTTTTCAATTCTTTTTTTTGCTCTTTAGGAGTCAAAAGGAGAGGATTATACTCCTTTTCCCCTAATTAACCGAAGGAGTACAGAAATTACGGCGAGTACAAGCAGGATATGTATAATAGAACCTACACTGTAAACGAAGAAGCCTAAAGCCCAAAGAATTACAAGTACTACGGCAACGAGATATAATAAACTTTGCATGAGATTTATTTTAAAGATGAATGAATTAATTTAATTTGATTGCGAGATAAATGCTGATATTGCTATTTTTCCCTTCCGGAAGGGTATAAGTAGTGCCGCCAAATTCACGCTCTTTACCTACTGCCCGAAGGCCATAATTATACCGGGCTCCTATGCCAATAGATGTAAAATCGAAACCAAATCCGGCAGACAATCCGTAATCGAATTTATTCAGATCGTCATTGTCAATATTATTTTCAAAATCGAAGCTGCCACTGTTCGTTTCATTTTTTACCTGAGCATCAATCAAGTAGGCAAAATACGGACCGGCATGAATATTAAAAGCAGGAGCCACATTTATTTTTAATAGAATGGGTGCTTCTATGTAGTTCAGATTAATCCTTGCTGTGCCAGAGGCAAGCAGGTTATTATAGGTTTGTTCGGAGCCTTTTCTGCTGAATATAAACTCCGGTTGAAAGGAAATAAATTTAGTAAAAGGGATATTTGCATATATTCCGGTATTAAAACTTGTCAGAACATTATTGTCATCCACTTCATCCGTATAAAGATTGGAAAAGTTCAAACCTCCCTTTAAGCCCAAATAGGGTTTAGACGAAGGGTTTGTTTGAGCGTAATTAATACCTGATTGTATAATCATACAAATGAAGGCAATCAGGAACTTTTTTGTTGTTTTTTTCATATTTTGTTTTTTTTAAAGGGCTGTTTCATTTCTATTTTGATACTGTTTTTTTTCCTTAATATATATGCCTGTACAAATGCAGAGAAAATTGTCATTCCCATTGAAACAGCTTATCGCTGAAAGTTTTAAATCTCTGCTATTCTTATTGCTTTCAAATGCATTTATTTGAATGGAACAGATTGGGTGAAGCACCCTCTACATTGATTTGGTATGAATGCAAAGATGCTATTCATGTCTCTTATATATCTTACAGGATCTTTTCTTAGGATTATATAATTTCAATTTCTTGCCTACCATTTGTAAAACGTTTTTTTAACAGTGAGTAGGTAAAAGTGCAGGTGTTACAATCAGGAGATTAAAGTGTTTCCTTTTAAAGAATGTCCTACATAATCCGGTTCGGATTTTTAAGGGTTGCCAGATTTTTCGTCAGGATCATTATAGCGTTCTCTGAATGAGTTAATAATTCTTTATCTGTTATATTATTTTTAATAAACTTGTATTCTTTCTTTTGCATTTCAAGTTCATGGTGGAGTTGACCCATGATTTCCTCCGAAGATTTCATGTGAGAAGAGTTGTTATTTGAATGGTTAAGTTGAGAATCTGTAATTGGTATCAGAATCAGTTTCTTTTCAGTTATTTCTTTTAGTTGGGAAAGAAGGAGTTCCTGATCTTTTTTTACTTTGTATATCGAAAGAATTTCAGGATATGCCCTGCATTTTTTGAAAGCCAGATCAGTTAAATAAATCGATTTATAATGAACATCAAACAGGTTATATAGGTATTTAAAATGGTTGCGATTGGTTTCTTCCGTGAAAATTTCTTTTAAAAGAATTGTTTCCTTATAGACAGGATTGTTTCCGCAACCCATCAGCATCGACGTGATAAATGTTATAAAAAGTAAAAAGTATTTGGATTCTATCAGTAACATATTGAATGTTGTCTTTTGCTATAAAGGTTTCAATATTCAGGTATTTTTTATTATACAATTTTAAAAAAACCTTTTAAAATTTCTATGTATTTTTTATTTATGAATCCTGATAATTTATTTTCTGATCAAACCGGAAAATATACCGTGATAGTTGTACCTTTTTCCGGCTTACTATACGCAAAAATTTGTCCTTTATGGTTTTCTACTATTTTCTTGCAGATTGCCAATCCTACACCGGTACCATCATATTCTGTTTTCCCGTGAAGTCTTTTGAATAATAGGAATATTTTTTCACCATTTACCTGTTCAAACCCAATACCATTGTCTGTGAAATTAATCTTATGGAAATATCTGTTGCTGTTTTCCTGTAAAGGTTTTTCATTTTTTGCAATCACTTTTTCATAGGTAATACTTATCAATGGTTCGGTATCTTCTTTACTGTATTTAATTGAATTGCTTAGTAGGTTGGTAAATAATTGTTGCAACTGAAATGGAATACCATGGATGGCAGGAAGTCTTTGTTGGGTTAGCCTCACTTTTTTTTCCTCAATTTTTTGAGAAAGCACAATCAGACTATTCTGAAGAGCTTTATTTAAATCTGTTTTTATCAAAATCTTTTTTTCCTTATTCGCTTTTGAATATTGAAGAAGGTCATCAATAAGTCCCCGCATACGAATGGATGCAACATTTACCCGATGCAAATAGTCTTTACCAAACTCAGTCAGAGTATCTTTTTCTTTTTCTTTGATTCGCGAAATAAAGGTTTGTATTTTTCTCAGGGGTTCCTGTAAGTCGTGGCTTGCCACATAATTAAACTCATTCAGTTCTTTAATGGTTTGTTCAAGTTCTTTATTTCTTTCTTTCAGCTGAAGGCTTTTATTATAGTCTTCTGTTATGTCCTGTGTTGTACCAATCAGTGTTCTTTTTCCCCTCGAATCTATAATGGATTTAGCAATCGTTTTGAACAGTCTGATGGTTCCATCTTGTTTGATGATTCTATAAGTGATGGAAGGAATATCTTTCCCTTCCCTTGAATTTTGGTAAGCTTCTTCAATTAGGTATTTATCTTCAGGATGAATAAGTTCGAGTATTCTTTCAATGCCTGGATAAAACGATTGGGGTTCAAATCCCAATAATCGGAATTTATTGTCTGAGTAGGTATATCTTCCGGTTTCATAGTCCAAAATCCAGCTTCCGTAATTCCCCAGTATTTCAGCTTGTTTTCCAGACTCAGACAGGATTTTTAGTTCCTTGTTTGTTTTTTGAAGTTCTTCATTATTACTTAACAGAAGTTCGGTTTTGGCGGTTTCGGTTGTTATATCTTCGGTTACGCCCAATACAATTTTCATTCCACCTTCCCCGGTGAATAATTTTCCGGTTGCCCGTAAGTTTCTTATTTGGCCATCTTTTCTAATGATCCTGTAATAGGAGTAAGGCAATTCTTCCAATTCAAGGATTTTTTCAATGATGGTATTGACTGCCCCCATATCTTCAGGATGCACAAAGGGAAAAAAGTTTTCATTGGTTGCTTCGAAAGATTGAGGTTCGGCTCCAAGAATTCGATAGAAATTGTCAGAATATTTTAAAGTTTGTGTAATAAGATCCCATTCCCAGGTTCCGAATTCTGAAAGAATTTCTGCCTGATAACTTAGAAATTGTGATTTTTTAAGTTTGGTATTTGTTGTTTGAAGCTGTTCGAGGTTTCTTGAAGTCCGGTAATAGGTAAGTATAAGCAGTAACAGTATTATAAAAAGAATACCAAATGCCAAAATGGGTGTAAGGTATATCTGATTGGTATATTTAAGATTTCTCTGTTTCAGATAGCTTTCTTCATTGGCTATCATTTCTGAAACCTTTTCCCTTATTTCCTGAATGAGGGTATCACTTTCTTTGAATATTTTTCTAAGTTCCTGATTTCTGTTTACCCCGTTTTCCGGAAGCAGTTCCATAAAGGAAGTGATTTTATTATTTCGCTCCGATATGTAATGATATAGCATTCTCAGATTGTCCCGTTGTATTTGGTTTTCGTTGGTTAGTGCTTTGAGGAGTAAGAAAGAGTAGTTTACTTTTTTTATCGTATTTCTATAAGATCTTAAATGGGTCGTATCGCTTGTGATCAGGTATCCCCTTAATGAATTTTCCGAATCTACAATATCATTGAATAAGTGTTCCAATGCCAAATTTACTTCATAGGTTTCCAGTAGTACTTTGGATGCCCTTGAGATATTGGTAGTATGCTTAAATGTAATAGCACCAATAAATAACAAAACAAACAGACTTAAGGTAAAAATTATCCGGGAGACAAATTGTGAGTTTGAAATCTTCATGCTCCTATTTTTAAATTCTCAGTAAAAAGTTCTCCTTATTTAAGCCATTGGTTTCGAATTGCAGGTTCATTGATACAACATTTGAAAGGATTTTCTTTAGAATATGAAAATCATTTGGTTTTTTTATATAGATATTTGCTCCCAAAACAAAGGTGTTTTCTATGTCTTCTTCAGAGGAAGAAGTTGAATATATAGCGATTGCCACATTTTTAAATGTTTCATTTTCTCTGATCAATTTCAGGCAATCCATACCGTTTATGATAGGCATATTCAGGTCTAAAAAAATGATATGAGGCAAAACGTTTCTGCAGTCGTTTAATTGTTGCAGTAATTCAGACCCGTTCCTGACGGTTGTAACTATAGTTTTTATTTTAATTTCTTCAAAAGCTTCTACAAAGAAGTTCCTGTCATCTTCGTCATCATCTGCCAGGATGATACGTATGGTATCTGTCAGCATATTCATTAGTTTACATGATGAAATTGAATGGCTTTTCTTTTCTTAATGATTCTTAGAAATGCAGATGGGGTGATACCTGTGGTGTTTTTAAATTGTGTACTCAGATGGGCAGCGCTTGAATAATTTAATTTATAAGCTATTTCAGAAAAGGACAAGTGATTGTTTACGATGAGGTATTTGGTATATTCTACTTTTTGAATAATCAGAAAATTTTCTATGGAGGTAAATGTTATTTCTGAGAATAGTTTGGATAAATAGCCATAACTAAAACCCAACTTTTCTGAAATGTGAGCAGAACTTTTTATTTCAATTTGCTCATTTTCATTATAAATCATTTCTTTAATTACATCTTTTATTTTTTGCACCAGTATTGTTTTTTGATGCTCTATTATTTCGATACCATAATCCAAAAGATCTTTTTTGAATAGGTCAATTTTTTCTTCTTGTCCCTCTTCCAGAAATTTAATTTCTCCAAAGTTTAGTATACAATACTTTAACTGATAGTGCTCCAGCTTATCCATCATTACTTTTTGGCAAAGCGTATTATAGTCGAATTTTAAGTTGATTACCATACCTGCAAAAGATGCTGGACAAACCTATTGGATCGTTCCATTTTTTTATTGTTAACTACTTTGTGTGGTGAAAGAGTGTAGTCGAAAACTCATTAGGATTTTCTTTTCCTGTTAGAGTGAAATAATCATGTCGAAGGATGAAGCAAAATAAATGCTTTTTTAATAAACATAGTTTTCCATTGACAAGGAGAGGTTAAATTAAATCAGGATATTTAATTAAGGAATTATTTAGATTGTTTTAATGTTTTGCAATTTTTAAACATTTTAACCAGCATTATATGTCAGCTTTAATAGCATGCTAACGTTAAAGTGGTTTATTCATCAGGAAATCGGGTATTTATACCCAGGTAATTGGGTTTTATTTTTTTTGATGGCAATTGATGCTGCTTTTATTAGTATTATAGTTCAGAGTTTTTAATGGTACTTTAACGGTATGAAAAGTTTAACCCTATTTTTTAAAAGAAAATGATTATTACGTAACTCCTTGTGTTATTCATTAAGGACGTCATCTATACAAAATATCATTTGTTATAAGGTTAGGTACCTTTTGGACGCTTAATTCCTTCGTTCGTTCAAGCGCTCAATTTTCCTAAAAAGGCCTTTGATGGTTAGAACCTTCCTTTCGATGGGGAATTGGATTGGAGTTTTGATGAAGCTTATGCACTAAAGAAGTTTCTGGCATTTGAGCTTTGATTTTTTTTAACCATTGTAAGTTCTTTAAATTTAAATTATCAACACTTAAGTAGGTAAGCTACCTTCAAAAGCTTATCGGGTAAAGCTTTTTATTATTTTAAGCCGAATGATTGTATGCTCCTTAGCAGTATCCTATAAAATTTGTAATTGGAAGCCCTCCATTGAAATCAAAGAGAATCTTTGTATGAATTGAAGTTTTTATATACGAAAACAGTCTTTAAAAGTGAGCAAGCAAATGCTTTCTTCACTTTTAAAGACTGTGAGTTGACGAATAATAACAGACTACATTTCAGCAATCATTTTTTTGACTTCATCTTTCGATTTGCCAACTTTCTGCTGAATTCTGCCATATAATTCATCTTCCTTCCCTTCTACATAGAGCAGATCGTCGTCTGTAAGTTCAGCAAACTTTTGCTTGAGTTTACCTTTCATTTCATTCCAATTTCCTTTCATTTCGGTGCTGTTCATGATTTTCTTTTTTTGAGTGAATAATTGATCTTTATTTTATTAAGTTTTATTTAAGCTTCTACTTTTTTGCAGCGATCTTCGCGCCTTCTGGTTTTTTTTCGAAATGCTTTCTTTTCTTCTTACCGGAGTGTAATAAAACCTCAGTAACTCTTCTTGTCTCGCTTCTGTCTGAAAGCTAATTCTTTTGCCGCAAGGCTGATGTAAATGCCTGAACCCTGACATTTCTAATCACAGGAAATTTAAATGAAAGTTAATTCTTGTGATTGCTTAAAAATGTTTTTTTTATACGGGCTAATTATTTTTTACCAGGCTTTTTTTGGAATCTATGGTTATTTCGTTATCAGGTCAAAGGTAGGCAGCTGCAAGGCTAAAAATCTTACACAATCTGTTTGCTTTTATACATAATTGCAATATGGATAAACAAGTTGATTTGGTTTTTTTATTGTTCCCGGTTTTGGAAATTGGATGGATTTCATGAAGAGGTACTTAAAAGTCCTTTTTCTGGTTCAACCCGAAATAGGAATCTTTTCCTGGATATCAGGAGATGGATTCGGGTATTTTTTATAAGGAGTATTCCTGGTAAATTTTCATTAATCCCATATAAACAACTGCCCTGTCATTTTAATAAAAATGCAGGGCAGTGTATCAATAGGTTATATGTTGGTTAGGCGTATAGCAAAATAATCGTCAAAACAACGCCGGCTGCTGTAAAGTAGATTCCCTTTTTAAAAATGGTGGTTTTGGGCAGAAACATCCAGAAGGAGGAGATAACAAAAAACAAGAGGGAGGCGCCGAAGAAGATATTCAGGTAATACAGCGGATCAGTGGTTTTTGCCTTATGCAAATGAGTCAGTTTCTCAAGCATGTTGGGCAAGGCCCTGCCGGTATATTTTATCAGCCCGGTTGTTTTATTGTAATTGCCACCTGCAAAAGCCATTATAGTCGCATCCTCGGAGCTGATCTTCAGTTCATTTTGTTTAATGGCCTTTCCTACTTCAGAGATCGGCTGGTTGGGTTCAATGGTTTTTTCCATGGGTTTGTCCTGCTTCAGGAAATCGGTATCCCGGAAAATGAGGATGACGCCACTAAGGGCATAAACGGCCATGATACCGGCGAGAAAAAATCCGAGATAGCGGTGCAGGATCCGCATGGTATTGCGTGTGGTTGCTTTGGTAGCCATGGTACTTAATTCCTTTTTTTGTGCAAAGGGAAGCAAATCCGGTGAATTATTGTATAGGATGGGCAAAAAAAAGGGAGGCGATTTACAGAATCGGGAAAATCTTACTTTTTGGGGATCAATTGGATCGATTTATGTGATAGCATTAACAGATATTTTATAGATAGTTAAGCAATTTTTTTATTTTCGTTACTGATAATTGATTGCAGTCCAATAGATTACTTAGATTAAGGCTCCTTACGAATTCCGGAATCATTGAAAAAATGAACACACAAGGGAACTATTTTTCATAAGTCTTTGTATTGAAGAATAATATTGAATTATAATTGATTTTTCATCCGCTTTTTTAGGTTGTATTTGGTGTTATCGCATCTTAAAGCTTAAAGAAGAGAGAACGAAAATGTGCGATTTTTGAATTTTAATTGAGTAGATCTTAACCTTGATTTGTTCAGTCAGCCTTGCCAGAAATCCTTGATATTTCCTTTTTACCGGGCACATAATGATGAAAAAACGATTGCCGGGATACACTTTTGGTTGACGAAAAGGGGCTATTTTTTTGGACAGAAAAAGTTATATTGAAATCAATGTAGCTTTCTTTATAAATAGTAAAATCTGAAAGGATTATGGGGAATAGATTTAAAAAAGAAGTGCCACCCGAATTGTTGGCGAATTGGAGAAGTAGAAAACGCAAAAGCGATACCTCGCAAATTGCTACAGAAATAGGCGTGAATACGGAAACAATCAGTATTGCTATTCGCCACGGACTTGCCACCCCCGAAATTATGGTGGCCATTAGTGCCTATTTTGCAAAACGCGATACCCCCGACGAGCTGATTGAAAAAGCCAAAAGATTACTGAACATTTGAGTTGAATAGATAGAAATCTAAAGAAAGGGAGGCGGGGATATTTCATGGTTAGTTAGAAATTATTTGCTTAGGATTCAAATTTACAATATTGAGCAGGCATATACTTTAAAAAAGTTAAACTGCTTAACTCCCCTCCATGGTGCGTGTTGTAACATCCCCGGGCATCCTCGCCACCTTTTATATCTCCAGCACCGGCTCGTCACAACACCATCACGCATAAATTGCCCCGCCATGGTGCGTGTCTCCCGCACCGCCTTTTCGCACCACCTCACTGCCCTTGGGTTCCCCCCTGCCATGGTGCGTTTCTCCCGCACCACCTCATTGCAATACCTGCACACAAAAAAACTCCGGAACCTGAAATCAGTCCGGAGTTTTTTTAGGTAACCTTTTTACGCATTGTCATCAGGAAGCTTCCGCCAGGGGTGGTTCCACTACTGCGGGTGTATCAGGGCCTCTTCTTGCCAGCAAGGCATTGTAATTGTCAATACTTTGGTTGGCAAGGCTAATCGTTCTTGCCCAGGGTTCAGCACCGTCGTTTATTTCGAAATGGGCATTCAGTCTGTCGCGGAGTTTGTAATAGGCCGCATTGGATGCCAGGCGTTTTCCTTTCAGGTTGTCGGGATTGGAGGAGGCCAATTCTTCATTTCTGGAAGTGTAGGCTGTATAAAAATCTTCATTGGCAGCCTGTAGTTCAGCCTTCCAGCTATCAAGGTTGAGGGCAGTGATGGCCTCTTTCAGCGGTTGCTTCGTTTCCCAATCGTCGAGGATATTGCGGATACTCGTTGTTTGGCTCTGATAGTTGTCTTTGGCAATACCGCTACCAAACAATTTGAAATGTGCTTCGAGGGTTCGGGCATGCCTTGACACCACGGGGTCGAAACTGTAGGCGAAGCCGGTGGCAACAGTACTGATGCCGTTTACAGCCCGGTCGCGGCGTTCATCAAGCCCCTCAATATCGCGGGTAATGATGCTTGCCTGACTGATTTTGAACAGGTTTTCCATGTCGTCGGTCAGGGATTTCAGGGCCTCAAAAGCCGGACGCACCTGAAGATTGTCGGGGTTGTTTTTATCGACAATCACCAGAAAATCAGTTAAAAACTGGATGAATTCTCCGTTGCGGAGGGGTTGGAGCACGATACTCTTAATCATAATAGATTGATTTATATAGTTTCGGGAAAAATGGATGTTAAGAAGGGACAGAAAATCCGCCAAAATGCAAAACAGGAGAAATAGCAACTATTTTTTGTTCGCGCCGATGGCAGCAGCCGTTATAGCAACTATTTTTTGTTCGCGCCGTTGGCAGCGAGCCATCATAGTAACTATTTTTCCTTCCTGCCGTTGGCAGGGAGCCATCATAGTACTTCGATCCGGTATTGCATGATCCGGCAGAGATTTTTAGGACCGGGGGTCCATGGGTGGGGGGTAATTTCATGGTTTACTGTTTGTTTAAATGGTTGATTCACTTAGGTAATGAATGTGTGGGCGTTTTGTAAATCAGGCTTCCTGCATGGGGCATCGTTTGCTTAAACAAAATAATTTGCCTTTTTGAAAATAAGAAGGGTGGAATGGGGTTTTAGGAAATTTTTAGGAAATGGGTTTTGTTGTAATTTGTTATAGTTCATTGAACTACTTTTGATATCGACCAACAGCGTCGGCATTATCTGCAAGATTCAACGCGTTGTGATTTGCTTTCGTTCTTTGAACTACTTTTGATATCGACCAACAGGTTTCGCTGTAAGTCAATACGGATAAGGGTTTCATTCGTTTTTTAGGATTTAAAAATCAAAGGTCGATGATTGAGGTTGGTTGTGCTTCTCCAGAAAAAATCCGCCGGAATCTTTGACCGTGCGGATTTTTTTGTCTTTACCCGGATGTTATGGATTTAGGGATGCCCCGGATTTTCTGTTGTTTTTTTGCCTGATAGAAATTTCTTTGGATATAATTTGCCTGCTAAGCAGGACAGTTTAAAGCAGGATTTTAAGGCATTCAGGATTTCTATTTTGCTGTATCATTTTTGGGTGGCTTAAATTTTTTATTCAATAGCCTTTTATACTGAAGACTTCTTGCGCCGAAATTGATGAGCAGGCCAGTCTCAAGGTTGTAAGCTTCGAGGTAGTTTAAGCCTTGGGCAAGGTGGTCATCAGTCATTTGAGATACGGCTTTTAGTTCTACCATCACTTTTCCATCTACAAAAAAGTCAACCCGGCGGTCGCCGATATGATGATTTTTGTAAAAAACCTCCATCTCATGCTCCCGGCTGTGTTCTATCCCCCTAAGCTTCATTTCGATAGATAGCGCCCGTTGGTACATCACTTCCTGAAAACCACTACCCAAAATAGTATGCACTTCCATGCACGCCCCAATAATGGCGTGCGTAAGCGCTGCATGTTTGTATTGCGAATGATCCTGCATTTTTTGTCCGGTTGTTTTTGGTGAAAAATATTATTTCGAATTTACAAAAATCCAATCACAAAGAAACTGCATGCCCCATAATGTCAAAAACACCTTATCAAAATCCCGGCAATCGGGTCATCCTTTATAATCCCAGTCAAGACAATAGCGGCGAAAACCGGGATATTCCCTAAAACAACTCCAGTTGCTGCGCTCCAACCGGTGGTTTATCAGGTTCCTTCCCCCGGAAAATTTCCATCATTCCAAATTGCTTGTCGGTAATGGTAATAATGCCTACATGTCCTTTAGGAGGCAGCAATCTTTTTACCCGGTTTACATGTACCTGTGCATTTTCGCTGCTCGGGCAGTGCCGCAGATACATGCTGAACTGAAACATGGTAAACCCATCCTTCAGCATATCGTTCCGGAATTTGGTGGCATATTTCCGGTCGAGCTTGGTTTCGGTTGGTAAATCAAACATGACCAATACCCACATAATGCGATAAGCGTTGAAACGGTTGGCGGTATTCATTTTCCGGTCGGCATTTGTTTTGTTGTTTGTTTTTCATACCTGTTTTTTCAGTTAACAGAGATCACCGGGTATAATATTTTTCTACTCATGCCTTCAAAGCATTTGGCAAGGCTTGCCGTGGTTCGGTTTATCGCCACCATCATAGGACTTTGCTGTCCGTCTATCCAAACATCCATTACCGGTAATTCGAGAAACTGTTTCTTCATATTAGGTGTAAGTTCAAGAAAAGAACCATGATTGCGTACCATCTGATACACCAATAAATCCACATAGGGGCGGTAAGGTTCCATAATATCGTCGGCAAGGCAATAGGCATTATACTGATTGCGGTGATGAATACCCATCACCGGCAGCAGTCCGCTACCCACCAAAGCCCTTGCCACCATTGCCCGCACAATGGCATAGCCATAGTTGAGCAGATTATTGGGAGGTGCTCCTTCCCGGTGTCGGGTAAACTGCAGGTTTTCGGGGAAAAAGCGGCTCCAGTAATAGATCGCGGCCTTTGCTTCCTGATTGCCGGCATCCCCGCTTTTTACCTTTTTGGCGAGGCTTTCAAGGTATTTGTTTTCGATCCTGCGCTGTGCAAGGGCGGCAGATTGATTCCGGATTTTGGCTTCCACGGTTTGCTGCCACAATTGCTTGCGCAGCGGTACACTGCTATTTAATTGTGCCTGAAACCGTTGGCTTTGCAGGCTATGCCCGTCGAGATTCAACAATAAACCCACCGGGTGGTGGGTTTGATTGCAGGTGATGAGTGCTACATTGTTAGCGAGCAATTTGGCCATCAAGGCCTGACTGATGGTGATTTGTTGATGGTCTAGTATTACTAACCCAATATCTTCTATCGGTACCGTATGTTTAGGTAAATCCGGCCGTTCAACCACCAATTGGTCATTGGTGGTTTTGAGGTAAGCGGGATTGCCGAAATGTAGGGTGCGCTTGATCATAGTTTTTTTAATACTCACCCACTGAAATAATTTCTCCTAGGTGATTTGTTCGGACTTTTATTATTTTTTTTAATGGTAATAGGCTCTTTAAATTCTGAAAGGTAATAGTTTGAAGTTCTTTTTTATCCTCTACGGTTGTCTCTAAATGATTTCTAAATTTAAAATCACGTACAGTGTTATTTCCATATTTCACAATTGACAATGTTTGAACTCTAAACAAATTTGGGCTAATTAGTTTTTTATTCTTTGGTTCTAATAAATCAATTTCTAAAGGGTTGAAACCAGTCTTTTCATTTGGAAATACAAAAAGTTCATTTTGTTTCATGGTGAAAAGAAACTGCCAACCTTCATGAGCATTGAATGATTTATCAACTGCGGATAAACCCTGATTGACCCTTGCCACTGCTTCATAAAAGGAAACAACCTTTTCCTGAAGGTTCCCGTTTTTATCCTTGTAAATGGCGACATGATGGTTGCTGCCGGTGCTTACATAATCGGAAGGAATTTTATCTCCATTTTTATTCAAAATTTCATTGCCAAAATGGTCTTTCTTATAGTGCAGGGCCTCGGCATTTTTTATACCACTGATTGTTACTCTCTTGATTGCTATGCCTTTGGCTTCATTCAGCCATATTGGATTTTTTTCCAGATCGGAAAATGCTTTTTTCGAATCACCCTTATATTCTTGTAATCGGGAAATCAGTTTGCGTTTAATGCCTTCGTCCAATATTTTTTCAATTGTTTTCTCATCTTTAAAGTTTTCAGGGGTGATATCCTTTCGAATAGAATAATCTTCTTCCAGCCATACCAATTTTACCTTTTCTGGAAGGGTTTTTGATTTTTCGGGGTCAAGGAAAATGGGGGATTTGCTTAAAGCATTTTTTCCACCAAATGCTTTTAAAGGATCGTTCCCATTTTCCTTCAGTCGATGCAAAAGTAATTCCCGGTAAAGATGATTTGAAACTTTAAGAATGGTATCTATATCAAATTTAGTCCCGACTTTTTCCTCTTTACTTATGTAATATTGATAACGCCCATAAACAGTTTCTTTATGAAGTTGGCCTCGCGGTGTAAGGGTGGCTTGAGGCTTAACCATTCCGGCTATTTTGTTATTGTTCCTGGTTACGACTTTGTTTTTTGCCTTGTGAGAGACCAGCACATGTTCCAAATGTTCCTTGGCTATTTGTCGAAAATTTGGAATTGGCTCTTTGAATACCCGCTTTTTATCACCATTATCATCCGTTTTAATTTCTGTTTCTTTGGCTTCAATGGCGATAATGTTGTTGTGCATTTTATGTCCTTCATCCTTTCTTGCATTTAAGTAGTTTAAATACTGAATGTGGGAATGTTTTGTAAATGCAACGGTAAGGGCATCCATAGCATGGTGGCGGTGGTCATTTCTTTTTGTCCAGTCTTTGATTATTTCCACCTTTTGTCCGTATTTGCGTTCTTCTATTTCTGTCAACCCTAAAGCCCTGTATTTAGGCAGGTTAAGTTCTTTCATAATATTTATAAGACCCCAATCCTCACGCAGTTTATCTGTAATACTTCCCGAAGTACTGACCACAGAGCGAGTAATTCCCAATAATATTTCTTTGGCTTTTTTTGCAATATATTGGCTTTCGCGTAAGTCGCGTTCAATAAACCCATCACCAATTTCAGATGCTTTCTTCAATAATTTTTGATATTTAGCCTTAGAAATTCCTTCCTCTTTGTTTTTCTTTCCCAGATTGAATAGATTTTCAACTCTTTCTAAATATCCTTTTAGAGCTTGCTCCCCAAACTTTGATTCAATATAGTCCAATGCGGTTTTGTTACCTTTATCCAAATTATCCTTTCTGAATACTACCGTTTTATTGGAAAAGCTATCATCAAACATTCTTGATTGAGGAATAATATGCTCGATATCGATTTGTTTACTAAATAATATTTCCCTGGGTATATAGGTGTCTGTATATAAATCTTTATATCCGTTATTCTTTAGTTCTTCGTATAATTTATATCGTATGATATCATTTCGCGTAGGGTTCGCAAGTCCAAATTCTGTTTGGAGTAGTTTTTCAATTTTTTCATGTTTAATTTTCGCTGCATTGACATTGGTCGTCATTTCTGCCCTTTCTGTTGCATTTTTCTTTAATTCTCTTGCCAATTCAATACGAATTTCATCAAAATGGAAATTTTTATCCTTCCCTTCCTTCTCTAATTGGTCATTCTCTTTATCAATAATGGTGTTTATCACATTTACCATCTGATTTAGTATTTTTTCTACAACAGGATTTCTAAGACTATTCTTTCCAAGTAAATCCAGTCTGGGTTTCAGGTTTTTGTACTGTATCTCATCCTTAGTTAAGGAATGTTTGGAATGGCGGTAAGCTGCAAGTTCACAAGCACTTGGCTCATTTGGTCTGTCTTTTCTTCCGGCATAGGGAAACCCTTCTTTTAGGTGAGTTATTATCTTCCGCATAGCTTTAGTAGAAAGACTTCCATAGTCATCCTGAAAACGAAGATTAGCAAGTATTTTGGCATGTTCCGGCTTGAAACCAAACTTGCTGCAGAGTTGTTTTTTTAAGCTAATATTTTCAAGGCCGAAAATTAATTTGTCTTCATCGCAATACTTTTGGGAATCATCTTCGGCTGCATATAATAAATGCCACAACCTGTAAGAGGCCTGATTTTCAAAATCTTTACCATCTAACTCTGCATCAAAATCCAGAATGGCAGTATCAATTTTTAAAACTTCAAATATGGCCTTAACCATTAATTTTATTTCTGCAGAAGGGGTTTTTAAATCAGCAATATCGATTTCGTCTTTATCTGAAAGTTTTAGTAATTCTTCGTCGTATCCTTCTATTTCTAAAATTTTCAAATATGCATTATAAAGGGTCTGATTGGTTTTGTTGCCTTCTAATTGCGTAAAATTGATTTCCCAATCTTTGGTTTTATAGCCAAGAAGCTCAATGATCTTAGATGCACTTAAATTTCCTTTTAGGTTCAGTTCTTCGAATATTTGTTGCTTTGCTTCCAGATTAAGTTCAAAAATGTCTTTTTCTTCTTCAAATAGGGAAATTTGATTGTCTTTTTTTGCAACTCTTTTTTTACTTCCTGCCTTCTTTACTAGTACATTATTTAGGTTTTGCCAAATTTTAAATTCCTGAAATAAAGGAGAAGCCCTGGGAGCAACCCTTAGACCAACAGTCTTTTTTTTGCCATCAACTTCTATTTCCTTGCTTTCAAATTCGCAAAAACTTATCAGATCCTTTTGTGATTTTAGTTTCCTTTGATAGAAAATAATGATATCCCTTATTTCTTCTTTCAATTCTCCGGTAAGTTGGGGGTGAAATTTGGATTGAGTAGTCCAAATGGCTTCAAATTCATCCAAATAATCCTGTCGGTAAAACACTTGATTTTTGAGTGAGGTATGCGGATTGTTTTGGAGTTGTTTATACAAGTATTGACCAACCGTTTCTTTGTTGAAATAAAGCTCCTTGCTTCTGTCAGAAATAGCGCCTAAATAACCGCTGGAATTGTTCAGGTTGTTGTTTATTTCAGTAATTACATACGCTACCTGTTCTTTTGTTAATTGTTTATTTGTTGCCTCACTTCGCCATTTATATCCTTGTAATTTCTTTTGGTCGCGTATATGCAATTTGGTTGTAGTTTCGTTTTTCAAGCCTAATTCCAGTTCCTTTATGTCGGCAGTATTAAAATTGTATGTAGTCCAAAATAATGCCGAAGTGGCTTTTTGCCCTTTCCCTTTTAATAGCGAGTAAAATTCGTTTGTAAGTATCTCTGGATGAAATTGTTTTTGAAAATTCCAGATAATATCAAATTCAGCCTGTAAATCTGAACGATAAAAATCCGGTATGATTTTTTTTCCATTCTTCAAATGGCTAAATACCCATTGCCCGGGTGTTAAATTTTCTTCATAAAGCTTCTTTGCAACGTCCATTCCATCGACTGCCTTTCCTTCATCTTCATTTTTGGCTTTTCTACTGCTTTTATAGCCCCGTTTTTTATTGATTGCCAAAAAAACTCTTGCTAATTGCTCCAACCCAATTTGTTCCGAGGCTGCTTTTGCTCTTAGTTCCCAGGTTTGAAAGGTTGTATTTTTTCCATCTTCGCAAAGTTTTGTCTCTTTTTTAATAAAATTAGCACTTATTAATGCTTCAATAAGATTTTTGCGACGCAATTGGTATCGGTCAAGAGTACGACGTGCACCACGTTTTAAAGTACGGCTTGCATTAGTTGTTATAGGTTTCCCCTTTTCAAAATTGATTTGTTCATCAACGGTAAGCGGGTTAACCCTCACCCCTATTTGTTTAATCTTTGATTCAAAGTGATTTTCATTTTCAGAAATCAACGCCCATCCAATGGAATTCGTTCCCAAATCCAGTCCTAAAATAGTTTTGTTCATATCATTTTATTTTTTAGTTTTGTTATTCGAAAGCAAATCACAATAAGGATTATTCCGTTGTGAAAACATTTAGTGCCTCGCCTATCTGCGGGGCTTTTTTTATTTCTGCCCAAACTTCCCACCCCCCAGTGCCAACTACCGTCACTCCTCTAAATATTTTTTCAATCCCACCGGGCCATCCACCACAATCTCCCGGGGCAGGCCCCGGATAAACCGGCCGATGCCCTTTAGGTCTCCATAGGGGAGGTCGGCGGTGATTTGTCCGTTTTTTTCTTTGATCAGGGGCTCGCTGAGCGGATATTCCTCCCGCAGCAGGTTGGCTGCCCGCATACTCAGTTGCAGTTTGGCCATGCCCCTCGGTCTGGCTGCCGCAAAACCAAATACATCGGTAAAGGGGATCTGATGATTGGCGGTTTGTTTCCAGCTTGTGGCTTCGGTACCAATGCCTTCCATCCGGGCGAGTTTAAATTGCCGGCAGCTTGCCGTTGCTACCTCATAAGCCCAGATGCCCTCGTAGTTTTCGGTAAAGGCAAAGGGTTCTACCAGCCGGTCGGTGATGGTTTGGGAGTGGTTGCTCCGGTATTGCAGCAGCGTTACCTGCCGTTGCCGTTCGATGGCTTTTTGCAGGGTGGCTACTTTTTCCAGCAGGTGTTGGTTGGCGGCCTGCGCCAGTATGTGGCAATCATAAAGCGTATGTAATTTGCGGATCAGCCGTTCCTTGGCAGCGCCTTCGCCTTCGAGCAGCCCGAGGGTTTTATACAGCAGATGCGCTTCTTCTTCGGTAAAATGTAACAGCCGGTTGAGGGTAAGCATACTGCCGCCTTCTGCCTGTAAACGATAGCCCTGTGTGGGGTGTCGTTCTACCACAAATCCGGCACCCTCAATGCTGTTGAGGTATCGGTAAAGCGTTCGTTTGCTGATGCCGAGGCGGGTAAAAATAGCCTCCGCGCTGTACCAGCGTTTTCCGGCAAGAAGTATCAATAGCCGGAGGGTTCGTTGTATTTTGGCCTGATCGTTCAAGGTGGTTGGTGTTTGGTTGGGAAATCAAATATAAGGGAATTGGTTAATTGAGTTGATTAAGTGAATTGAGGAATTTGGAGAAAAGAAATTCCAATAAGGAAAATTCCAAATTCCAAAAAGGGTTGATGAGTTAATTGAGGGATTGGGTTAATTGAGGAATTGGGTTAATTGAGTTAATTGGGGGATTAGGTTAATTGAGGGATTGGGGGGAAGAAATTCCAATAAGGAAAACCTGCCTGTCGGCAGACAGGTTCCAATTCCGATCCCGAAATTTCGGGAATATCGGAACCAAAAAGGGTTGATGTGTGGATTGGTTAATTGAGGAATTGGGTTGATTGAGTTAATTGTGTATTAGGATGGCTGTGTTATGTTGATGTTCCTTGCGGAGAAATTTCAAACCAGAAACCGGCCGGTCAGCACACTGATTGTAAAAGCCAAAAGCTAAAAGCAACCTACGTCAATGGAAAAGATGATACTCTTCGAAACCAAGATTCCTTCTGCCGTCGGAATGACGTCTTTGAGAGAAATTTCAAAAGTTGAAAGAGGGAGTTAATTAGGTTAATTGAGTGCATTGTGTATTAGGATGGCTGTGTTATGTTGATGTTCCTTGCGGAGAAATTTCAAACCAGAAACCAGAAACAAAAAACTATAAACCACAAACCGGCCGGTCAGCACACTGGTTGTAAAAGCTAAGGGCCAAAAGCTAAAAGCTATAAGCCCAAATTCAAAAATTCCAAAGTGGAAAGGGATTGGTTAATTAGTTAATTGAGTGGATTGGGGAGAAATTCCAAAAGTTGAATGAGGGAGTTAATTGGGTTAATTAGGTTAATTAAGTGGATTGAGTAATTGTGTATTAGGATGGCTGTGTTATGTTGATGTTCCTTGCGGAGAAATTTCAAACCAGAAACCAGAAACCCCAAACAATAAACAATAAATAATAAATCACAAACCTAAAACCAAACAAACACTAAATCCTCTAAAAAAACCCCATTTCTATGCCATTTTGACCACAAAGGGCTTGCAGCATCATTTTTGGGAGTATTTTTGTCTATTTTACAGATTACTACAAATTACAACTATAACTAAGAACAGATATCATGTTTGGATTTTTATCGAAATTGTTTGGCGGCAACAAAAGTGAGCGCGATGTAAAGCAGATTCAGCCGTTTGTGGAAAAGATCAATGCCTTTTTTGAAGAATATAAGTCCCTGAGCAACGATGCCCTCCGCGCAAAGTCAACAGAGTTCCGCGATCGCATCAAAGCCGCTTTGGTGGATATTGATACCGATATAGCCGATAAAAAGGCCGAAGCCGAGACGCTTCCCCCCGAGGATATGACGGAAAGGGATGGTATTTATCAGGAAATTGACAAACTGACAAAGGAGCGCGATGCTCTATTGGAGGCTATTTTGCTGGAAATTCTTCCCGAAGCCTTTGCTACGATGAAGGAAACTTCGCGTCGTTTTAAGGAAAACAGTACTCTCGAAAGCACTGCCACCCCGCTTGACCGCGAACTTGCCGGTAAGGGGCGTACCAACCTGACGATTGAAGGCGACAAAGTCATTCATAAAAATACCTGGACGGCTGCCGGCGGTGAGATCACATGGAATATGGTGCACTACGATGTACAGTTGATCGGAGGTATTGTATTGCATCAGGGCAAAATTGCCGAGATGGCTACCGGGGAAGGTAAAACCCTGGTAAGTACGCTGCCGAGCTACCTGAATGCCCTCGCCGGTAACGGGGTACACCTTGTTACGGTGAACGATTACCTTGCCCGCAGGGATAGCGAGTGGAACGGACCCATCTTTGAATGGCTCGGGGTTACCGTGGATTGTATCGACAAGCACCAACCAAACAGCGAAGATCGTCGCAAGGCCTATATGGCAGACATTACCTATGGTACCAACAACGAATTTGGTTTTGACTACCTGCGGGATAATATGGTTCATAGTCCTGAAGAAATGGTACAGCGCAAACACCACTACGGTATTGTGGATGAGGTGGACAGCGTATTGATTGATGATGCCCGTACACCGCTCATCATCAGTGGTCCGGTACCCAAAGGCGACGAGCAGCAATACCATCTTTTGAAAGGCAGGGTGTTGTCGCTGTACGAAGCGCAGCGTCGGGCTACCAATAATTTTTTAATTGAGGCCAAAAAGAAAATAGCCGAAGGTAAAGATGATCCCAAAGATGGCGGACTAGCCTTGATGCGGGCTTTCCGCGGATTGCCCAAGAATACGGCGTTGATCAAGTTTTTGAGCGAACCGGGCAATCGGGTGAAGCTGCAAAAAATTGAGAACTATTACCTCGCCGATCAGTCGAAGGAAATGCCCAAGGTAGATGAGGAATTGTATTTCTACATCGATGAGAAAAACAATCAGGTAGACCTTACCGATAAGGGTTTGGCGGAGATCACCAAAAGCGGAGAAGATCCCGAGTTTTTTGTATTGCCCGACCTTGCTGTAAAACTTGCCGAGATTGAAAAAGCAAATATTGAACCCGAGGAAAAGATGCAGCAGAAAGAGACCCTGCTGAGTGACTATTCCATCAAAGCCGATCGGATCCATACCGTACAACAATTACTGAAAGCGTACACGCTTTTTGAAAATGATGTGGAGTATGTGGTAATTGATGGTCAGGTGAAGATTGTGGATGAGCAAACCGGTCGGATCATGGACGGACGGCGCTACAGCGACGGACTGCATCAGGCCATTGAAGCCAAGGAGAATGTGAAGATTGAAGCGGCCACCCAAACCTATGCAACGGTTACGCTGCAAAACTACTTCAGGATGTACCACAAGCTTTCGGGCATGACCGGTACTGCCGAAACCGAAGCGGGAGAACTCTGGAACATTTACAAACTCGATGTGGTAAGCATCCCCACCAACGTACAGGTGATCCGCTTAGACAGCGAAGACAAGGTATACAAAACCAAACGGGAGAAATACGGGGCGGTGATTCTTGAAATTCAGAAACTGACTTTCCCGTACACGAACTTCGAAGTACAGACAGTTACCGATAAAAACGGGAAGACGGTGGAGGTAAAGGATGCCTTGGGCGATCCGATGCCGGCTTTTGATGCCAAGGGCGCTTTGATTCCTGCGCCAAATCCGGCTACGGGAAAGATAGAAGAGAAAACCGGCCGGCCGGTATTGGTGGGTACAACTGATGTGGCGGTAAGCGAATTGTTGAGCAAAATGCTGACCGGTAAAAAGATAGCACACAATGTACTGAACGCCAAGCAGCACGCAAGGGAAGCACAGATTGTAGCTGAAGCGGGCCTGCCGGGCAATGTTACGATCGCCACCAACATGGCAGGTCGGGGTACCGATATCAAATTGGGTGCCGGGGTAAAACAAGCGGGTGGTTTGGCCATTGTAGGTACCGAGCGCCATGATAGCCGCCGCGTAGACCGGCAGTTGCGTGGTCGTGCCGGAAGGCAGGGTGATCCCGGTAGCAGTCAGTTTTTTGCAAGCCTTGAAGATGACCTGATGCGGATGTTTGGCAGCGACCGGATTGCCGGACTGATGGACCGCATGGGGTATAAGGAAGGCGATGTGATTCAGCATAGCATGATCACCAACAGCATTGAGCGGGCGCAGAAGAAGGTGGAAGAAAACAACTTTGGTATCCGGAAACGTTTGCTCGAATACGATGATGTGATGAACAAACAGCGGAATGTAATTTATGCCCGCCGCCGCCATGCCTTGTTTGGAGAAAGACTGGCACTTGACCTTGATAATGCATTCTTTAATGTAGCCGGCGATATTATTGCCACATTTAAGGAACAAAGTGATTATGAAGGCATGAAACTTGCTGCTATTGTGAATCTTGCCGTAGATGCCAATATTTCAAAAGAAGATTTTGACCGTAAAAACGAGAACGATCTTTCACAGCAGTTGTACAATGAGGCGATTGCCAACTACAACCGCAAAAAGGGAGAACTTGCGCAATCAGCCGTTCCGGTTTTCAAAAATATCCGGCAAACACAGGGCAGCCATATCGAAAATGTAGTGGTTCCCTTTACCGATGGCCGCAAGGGCATGCAGGTATTGGCCAATCTCGATAAGACCATTCAGTCAGAAGGTCGCGAGCTGATGGCTGCCATGGAGCGGAACATCACTTTGTCCATCATCGATAATGCGTGGAAAGAACACCTGCGCGCTATGGATGACCTGAAGCAAAGTGTGCAAACGGCTTCTTATGAGCAAAAAGATCCGTTGGTGATTTATAAAATTGAAGCCTTCAATCTGTTTAAGCGGATGGAAAGCGACCTGAATAAGGAAGTGGTACAGTTTCTGTGTCATGCCAACCTGCCTGTAGAAGAACAGCAGCAGGTACGTCAGGCAGCCCCGCAGCGCCGCACGGATATGAGCAATATGCGTCAGCAAAAATCAGATCCGGATGCGGTTCAGCAGTCAACTGCAGGCAACGGCCCCGGCTACGAGGAACTAAGTGGCGATGGCTACCACGATCCTTCGGATGTAGCGGTAAAGCAGGAACCCATCAAGGTGGGACCCAAGATCGGTCGCAACGATCCCTGCCCTTGTGGCAGCGGCAAGAAGTTTAAGCAGTGCCACGGAAAAGACTAAGGGATTTCAAATTGCATATTTCATATTGCAGATTGAATATTTTATATAGCAGATTACCTGTTGCAAATTGTCCATTGCAGATTTCTTATTGCAAATTATAGATTGCCTGTTGAAAAGTGCAGATAGGTTTTTGTAAATAAATTTCAATATATCTAATCCAACGATCAGGGGAAAGCGGTGAGGAGCTAAAGAGCTTTCATTTCTTTCCCCTTTTGTTTTAAAACTCTTTCTTCCTTATCCTGGTAGATAAAACCCAATGGTTAATTGTTAATGGTCAATTGTTAATGGTTAATTGAGGAATTGAGTTGATTGAGGGAGTATATGTGTGTGTAGAAAAGCACAAGGTTTACCGCCCCAAAGCTCAATACTTAGGGGATGCTATTAATCAACCTTTTACAGAGAGGCACCCCTCTCCTGTGGAGAGGGGAAGGGGGTGAGGTACTCTTACCGAGGGGCACCCCTCGCCCTGCGGGAGAGGGGAAGGGGGTGAGGGCTAAGGGGGTGTAGGACTCCGTTCATGTATTTATTTTCCCCCAATCCACAGATATCTTTATTTTAGTGGCAAAACTTAATCTATGTCCATTGCAATACCCGCTGCGCAGGCATTTGAAACCAACAAATTGGAAAAAAGAACTTCTCTGGGTTTGGCCATCGCAGGTATTCCGTTGTATGTTTTTGCCGTATCTCTCGCCTCCTTATTTGTTATTCTTGGAATTATTTGGGACATCAGCTGACATACCACAATTGGCCGGGATAAATTATTATCGCCCCCGCATTTATTGATTTATCTCGGGGCTGTTTTTGGTGGATTGTTTTCGGGCATACAGGTGCTCTGGAATACTTTTCGTGCCGGTAAGGAAACCCGTGCCGGTTTGGTAAAAGTTTGGGGTTTTTTCTACAGTTCCTTAGGGGCGTTGTTTTGCATTTGGGGTGCCATTGCCATGCTCACTTCGGCACCTTTCGATGATTGGTGGCACAATACCTACGGACTCGATATTACCATTCTTTCCCCACCGCACAGTATCCTTGCCCTTGGTATGATGTTTTTACAATTCGGGGCTTGTGTGGGGGTAAGTAAATACCTCAATGCTGCTCAGCAAAAGGGTTCGGTACCTACCCGAAAAATATTGCGTTTTTTGTATGTGATGGCGGCGGCTAGTCTGCTTACCATGATCTGTACAATCGGAAGCGAATACCTCGATACCCGCAATCAGCGCTCGGGACTTTTTTACATCATTTCAGCCGGGTTGGTTTTGTTGTTTTTAAATGCATTGGGTCGGGCGCTTAAAATGCGTTGGGGAATCACGCTGATTGCTCTTGGCTATTTTATCATACTCGCTGTTTCCAATTGGGTGCTTCAGATTTTTCCGGCAGAACCTTTACTGGGGCCGGTTTACAATCCGGTTACGCATTATCAGCCCTTGCAGTTTCCTTTATTGCTGATAGTACCCGCGCTTGCAATGGATACCATTTTACATCGGGTAAAAAAGAATGACTGGATCCTCTCAATCCTGCTTGCCTTTGTCTTTGTGGTTTTACTCGTTCTGGTACAATATCCGTTCAGTGGTTTTTTATTGGAGCATCCCGCTGCCCGGGGTTGGGTTTTTGGTTCGCATAGCTGGTATTATGGTTCGGATCCCACTTGGGAGTACCGCTACAAATTTGGTCCCTGGGAATTGCAATCATGGGGAAGTTTATTGGTTCAGTTGGGCATTGCCTTTGCCCTTGGAGCCCTGGTAACCGGCAGATTGGGTTTGCGTTGGGGCAAGTGGCTGGCCAATGTGAAGCGATAAAGTAAAGAAGCAGCATATTCATTCCTAAAATCTGGTAAACGTGCAGAAATTATTTTCAATCCTTGGTATTATTTTCGGACTCTTTACAGCGGCTCCGGGTTGGAGCCATATTGGCAGCCCGGGTGTTGTTTTACAGGGAAAAGCAGGTCCTTACAGTCTGATCGTAAATGTAGAGCCACCCGATGTGATTCCCGGTGTGGCCAAGGTAATTGTGTATGTACAGGGAGAAAGCCTTTCCTCTATTAAAGCCCGTACGCTTTATTTCCGTACAGGAGACGAAGGCGCTCCAAAAGCCGATGAACTTTTCCCTGTTGCAGGACAGCCCGGACAATATGCCGGCGAAGTATGGATGATGGTGAGTGGCAGCAGCAGTGTACAACTCGAGGTAGCAGGCGATAAAGGATCCGGTACCCTGGTGGTGCCGGTGGTAGCATCAAGTACGGCTACCCGGTCAATGCCTGCATCCACCGGGTATACGCTTGCCGGTTTAGGGGTTTTGCTTGTTTTTTTAATGATGACCATTATCGGTTCTTCGGTAAGCTATGGGCTTACACCAAAGGGAGATAGCCTTTCGCCCAATAGAAAAAGAAACCTGAAGATTGGTTTTGTGGTGGGATTGCTTGCCTGTGCCGGAATGCTGTATGGCGGTAATGCCTGGTGGCAAAGCTGGGCCGATGATTATACCCGTTTTAAATATAAGCCGATGTCCGCTACTTCTTCTGTGGCAGAGGAAGATGGGACTTTTAAACTCAATTTCGAAATAGATGCTTCCAACGGAGCACGCCTTGGCTCTATCAATTATGTAGTTCCCGATCATGGTAAAATGATGCATATGTTTCTGATGCGGATTCCGGCGATGGATGCTTTTGCGCATCTGCATCCGCAACGGGTGGACAGCGCGCTCTACACTTCTATTCTTCCCTCGCTGCCTAAAGGGAAATACATCGTTTTTGCCGATATCGTGTACCTCAGCGGTTATACAGAAACCATTAAGGACACGCTGGATTTGAATATCGATATTGCGGATCATAACAAGAAACTGGATAAAGATGATGCTTATGCCTTTGCCTTACCGGCAGATTTGGTAGATGCCAATCCGCCTCCGGGTGAAGAGGAAACCTTTTTTGTTTGTGGTTCACCCGGTACGGGGGTAAAGCTGAAAGACGGAAGCAAAATGGCCTGGGAAGGGCAGGCCGATAAGCGGATGTATGCCGGTAAAATGTACAACCTGCAATTTGCGGTGTATGATCCTCAGGGGCAGCCGGCCGTATTGGAAACCTATCTAGGCATGACCGGTCACGGGGCTATCGTACGCAATGATGGCAATGTATATATCCACATGCATCCCGTGGGAACGTACAGCATGGCGGCACAAAATATTTTTGAAAAGCGTTTGGCAGATTCGGTACGGGTGGTCTCCTATCCTAAAGACGCACCCGCGTTCCGCGACAGTGTGGACACCTGGATGAAAAACCTGTATGCGATGCCGGATACAAAGCGCGACAGCTTGCTGATCTCTACGATGCCTGAAGAACACATTATGGCTGCGGGTATTGAAATGGATGGTACCGTACACAGTCATATGTTGCAGTTTCCGTATGTATTTCCCACTTCGGGTCAATACCGAATTTGGGTGCAGGTAAAACGCAACGGACAGGTATTGACGGGCGCTTTTGATCAGTGGATAGAGTAGGGGGGCATATTTAATATTTTTTATTTCTTATTTATTATTGGGGGATTGGGGGAAGAAATTCCAATAGGATGGGAAATTCCAATAAGAAAAATTCCAATTCCGATCCCGAAATTTCGGGACTATCGGAACCAAAGGAGTGAGAGGTTGGGTTAATTGGGGATTAAGTTAATTGGTTAATTGTGTTAATTCGGGAGATTTAGGTAATTGGTTCAAAGGTGTGAAGTTTTGGTTTCTTCTGAAGCCGGAGCTATTTCACGTTTCACGTTCTTAGGCTCTGCAATTCATTGATCTCTTACCGGGGGGCACCCCTCTGCCCGATAGGGAGAGGGGAAGGGGGTGAGG